>JBHADT010000061.1:0-10225 GCA_041855205.1 Bacteroides sp. | reverse complement strand
TCCGCAAGGCGCAGCAAGAATATCGCAATCTCAATAACCAACAATACACTCCGAGTTTCGATACTTTGATCGACTTTGTTAAAAACCAGAAACTGCCGTTTATATATAAAGAAGGTGAACTCAACGACAAACAACTGGAAGAAGGTCTGACAGAGCGTAAAGCCATCAGCATCATCAACAAGGCGAAAAAGACCGGTAAGTACGACGAAGTGAAGAAATGGGGGTTGGAAAACTTCAAGCGCGACACCATGTGGGTGGCCGTGTTGGATACCATATTCCCTAAAGGTTTTAATCCGGACTCTTTGAGATATGTACCTTTCGGCAACGGAGCCGAGTTTGAAATGGCTATCAAGAATGATACAGCCAAATCCGGTGCTCCTTTCTGTCTGCTTGAGGTGAAGACTCCCTACGAAGTGTACCTCAATGGTCTCGACAGACAGGAAATCGCCAACATGAAAGACTTGCAGATAAAACTTGAAAAATACAGCGGTCTGATGATTGGTAGTTTGGAAACCGCCAACAACAACGCCGGTAACTGGGAGTAAATTCTCCTTGTAACTGTTATCATGGAATCGATTGACTTTAATAAATCGGAACAATATACATTATCCATCCGCCTGAGTGCGGATGGATTTTCTTTTTCTGTATTTAACCCGCTCGACGAAGGAAACTGTACTTTTCACCACTATCAGGTGGACGAGACGCTCTCCATGACTGCCAATCTCAAACGCGCCTTTAAGCAATTGGAATGGCTTCGTCTGCCCTATCGCCGCGTGTATGTACTGATGGCAGGAAAGCGCTTCACGCTTATGCCGCTCGAACTTTTTGAAGACGAGCAGACCGAATTGGTGTTTTACCACAATCATCCCAAACGGGATAACGAACAGATACATTACAATGTGTTGCGTAAGAATAACACCGTGGTGCTATTCAGCATGGATAAGAGCGTTTGCAATTTTCTCAGTGAACAGTATCCTCATGTGCGCTTCCATTCGCAGGCAGGTTCGCTCGTAGAATACTTCTCCATAAAAAGCAGGCAGGGAAACAGTCGCAAGATGTATGCTAACTTCCGTAAGAGAGCCGTCGAGGTATTCTGTTACGACCGCGGAGCGTTGTTGCTTGTCAACTCCTTTGAATGTAAAAACACCCCCGACAGGATATATTACCTGCTATATGCCTGGAAGCAGCTGGCTTTCGACCAGCAACGGGACGAGTTGCATCTGGCGGGGGAACTTGACGATAAAGAGGCGCTGCTTGCGGAGTTGAGGCGATTCGTACGGCAAGTTTTTGTCATGACACCTTCCACCAATCTCGACTTACAATTCATCAGCACATGCGAGTAATCAGCGGTATCTACAAACGAAGAAGATTCGACGTGCCGCGCACATTCAAGGCACGCCCCACAACAGACTTTGCGAAGGAAAACCTGTTCAACGTACTTTCCAACCGGATAGATTTCGAAGAAGGAATCTCTGCACTCGATCTCTTCGCCGGAACAGGCAGCATCAGCATTGAACTCGTGTCGCGCGGTTGCGGACAGGTGGTTAGCGTGGAGAAAGATCGAGAACACCACGCTTTCATCTGCAAGGTGATGCAGGAGGTGCAAACGGAAAAATGCCTGCCCATACGCGGAGATGCGCTGAAGTTTCTGAAGAGCTGCCGGCAACAGTTCGATTTTGTCTTTGCCGACCCACCCTATGAACTGCGTGAGTTGGAGGAGATTCCCGCTTTGGTGTTCGAAAATAATATTCTGAAGCCGAACGGACTGTTCGTATTGGAGCATGGGAAAAAGAACGACTTCGAGAATCATCCTTTTTTTCTGGAAAGGAGAGTTTACGGAAGCGTCAATTTCTCTTTTTTCGGTATGAAGTAACAAATACTGTCTTTTCGCTATAATTCCGGTTCACTATCCGCATTCAGGCTATACCGCAGACCGATGGACTGCCGGAGTGTCTCTGCAAGGACCGTACTTTCCGCTTGCGGGAGATGTCTTTTTACAGCAACGGTGCCATCAGCCGGACGATACTCTCGAGTACTTTTACCATCCATGAGCGTTTCACCCAATGCTTCAGGAACACTTGTTTTGAATCCCGTTGGTCGTTCAGGAACACCTCGCGCATACGAAGGGTCATCTCAGGGTCGTAAACAAAGGCGTTGACTTCGAAATTATGTTCGAAACTGCGAAAGTCTATGTTGGTGGAACCCACCGTGAAGAATTCATCGTCAAACACCAACAGTTTGGAGTGTAGAAACCCTTTCTTGTAGAAGAACACTTTTACCCCGGCTTGCAACAAATCGGTAAGGTACGAGCAGGAAGCCAGATGAGTCAGACGATTGTCCGCACGCAGGGGGAGCATCAAGCGTACATCCACTCCGGCGAGGGCAGCAGACTGCATGGCGGCGATTATTTGCTCGGTAGGTAAGAAATAAGGTGTTTGTATATAGCAGTATTTCTTGGCGCCTGCCAAAGCCATCAGCAATCCTTGCATGATTTCTTTCCACGGACCGATGGGATCGCTTGTTACCACCTGTACCAGCGAGTTTCCGTAAGCACCGGTCTTGGGGAAATAGCTTGAGGCGGTAATCAGGGTGCGGTCTACAAAGTACCAGTCGAGCAGAAAGGCTGTCTGTAAGCCATGTACTGCACGTCCCTCCAGCAGCAGGTGAGTGTCTCGCCATTCTCCCCACGGGAGCCCCTCGACGTAGCGGTCTGCCAGATTCATCCCCCCCACAAAGCCGATACGTCCATCTACGACCACAATTTTACGGTGGTTGCGGTAGTTGACTCTGCTGGTAAAAAGCGGGAAACGGACTTTCAGGAAGCTTCTCACCTCGATGCCCGCTCCGCGCATCTCGTCGAAGAAGCGGTGTGGCACTCGCCAGCAACCCACATCATCATAAATAACCCGTACCTCCACGCCTTGCTTGGCCTTTTCCATGAGAATATTGCGGACGCGATTGCCTGTCACGTCATCCTCAAAGATGTAGAATTCCAGATGGATATGCTGCTTGGCTTTGTTCAGTTCACAGAGCAGAG
Organism: Bacteroides sp.; assembly: GCA_041855205.1. GTDB lineage: Bacteria > Bacteroidota > Bacteroidia > Bacteroidales > Bacteroidaceae > Bacteroides. The sequence goes on along the minus strand of JBHADT010000061.1, from coordinate 7,188 downwards.
CCTCCAGAAAGGCACTGCCACGAGTGTATACCTCCACATGATTTTCGTCGAAGGGGAAAGCCTGGTTTGTGTTGTTGAAGAAAGCGATGAGTCTGCTGTACGATAAGGGGAAAGAGGTACCGCTTTGCGAAAGATATTCCGCCATGGGCTTTTTGAGCAGACGGTTATAAATCTTTTTCCCGATAATTTGCTCTCTGCGCCGGCTGCGCCCGAAGAAGAAATAAAGCACAAGTCCCACCACGGGCAGAAACATCAGCACCAACACCCATGCCAGTGTCTTCACCGGGTTGCGGTTGTCGAGAATCACAATGGCAATTGTGCCGACTACAGCGCCGAAGTAGAGCAAGTTGAACAAGATACTCCCCAGCTGTTGCAATATGCTGTTCCATTCCATCACGGTGACAAATGTAAAAAGAAATCAGTAAAAGCCTATTTATCAGAATAAAAAATCCCCTCTTTTCGCTCCCGTTGTTACTCAAACAGAACGGGCGATAGGAGGGGAATGTCTATTTTGTCGGAGAGAGAGTCCGGTATACGGGGCGGCTTGTGTTCCGTTTTCGATGGACAGTTTCGGCGTTGCGGGTAATCGATCAGAACGGGCGTCTGCCACCGCCGCCGAATCCGCCTCTTCCGCCCCCCGGGTGCCCTCCGAATCCTTGTCCTCCGAATCCCTGCATCTTTTCCCGTGCCTCTTTCCCTCCGAATATGTTCAGACGATAAACGAAGTGGAGCATGCAGTAGTTGTTGATGCCGTTGTATTCGGACACAGACCGTACATCCGCCGACAGTGTGCGGTTGATGTTAGTCTGCCTCTTCAGTATGTCGTACATCTCAAAACTTATCGTAGCCGCTCCCTTGAGTAACGTCTGCGAGAGTTGTGCGTTCCATATCAGTTCATTCCGGTTCATGCTTGAGTCCCGATAGCCTCGACGGCTCTGATTCATGACGTTGGTGGAGATACTCATGTTCCAGGGCATTGTCAGCGTAGTGTTCGCTCCGTAAGAAAAAGTGTACGGTTTCTGGTTGGATTCCGGACGAAGTTTGCTGCGTTCGACGGTGTACGAAAAAGAGCCATTTACCCCGAACTCTATCCAATCGTTGCGATATGCTCCGTTTAAGCGTTCGCTCAAGGTCAGTCCTGTGGTCGTGTTCTTATTATCGAGTTTTGTCGATTGGTCATACAGGAAAGAAACGTTGTTCTGGTAATTCATCATCGAAAAAGAGTTTACGGTGAACTTCTTGTTCTTTAAGGCCGTGTTGAAACCGAAAACGCCGAACATATTCCAATTTCCGTTGATATTCTTCGGTGTGGTTATCCTGCCTCCTGTCTGTTCGTTGTACTCCGTGCTGTTGCTGATTCCGTTCTGGGTGGCGGAGAAAGAAACGTGGGTCATGATTCCTCGCTGCAATTCTGCATTGTAAGTGTTGTAGAAAGCGCGCATAGTGTGGGTGAACGAGGGCTTTAATCCCGGATTACCCACTCGAATGTTCAGCGGGTTGGAATTGTCTGCGATAGGCAATAGATTCTCCATGCCCGGCTGCCCCGTGCGTCCTCGGTAATTCAGGCGTAGCTGACTTACTTTAGAGAAATGGATACGCAAATCTATATTGGGAGCGAAGTTGAATACAGAGCGGGTTGTATCTATCAAGTAATCACCCCTTTTGTAAGAGAGTTTCGAGTTTTGCGGTTGAAATGAAATACCGGTACTTAACTGATACTTTTGGCGTATGAAGCGCAATGCCACCGAAGCGTCGTGATTGTAGTATCTGTATTCGGCATATTTGCCCAGACTGTCCACCGCATGCGAACGGTAGTCGGCCGGTAACGGCTCGCCCAGTGCCCACGGGAGCTTCTGCAAGTCGTAGGTGGTCTTGTCGCTTTCGCTGTATTTGTACTGGAATTCATAGCTGAATTGCAGGAAAGTAGCACGCGCCACCGGTTCGCTATATGTCAATTGCAGGCTGTATTCGTGGTTCTTCACGGGAGTGCTGATGTACTGGTTGCGAATCAGTGTAGAGTCCGGGTTCGATAGAATCTGATAGTAGCGGGTTGTAGATTCTGTATACTGATTGCTATCGTTGTTTCCATATCCGAATCGTCCTCTGAAAGTGATGTTCCTGCCTTGGGAGTTCAATTTCCTGTTCAGTTGCAAGGTGGCGTTTGCCGAAGTTTGCTTGTTGTCATTCCATGTTCCGTTGTTGGTGGCATTCACCCGGATGTTTCTCAGCGGGTCGCCGGACGAGATGTTCGAGAAATCCAGATACTCATTCGGATTCAGTGTCAGGTCGAAAGGGTCGGAATTAAAAGTTCCCGACTGGGAAGAGGAGCGATTATCTGTCTTTCCGTAGGAAAAATCGGGGCGGAAGATGATGTTTGTCATGGAATCCGGTTTCCACTCAAGGCGGAACTCCGTGTTGAAAGAGTGGTTTTTGTTTCTGTTGTGCGAATTGGAGTTGGAGTATGAGTTTCCTTGCTGCAGAAAACGTTCGGACGAACTGATGTTAAGTATGTCGGCATCGTTGGAGTTGTAGCGTACGCTACCTCCCGCTTCGAACTTATCGGTTTCCGTGGCAAAGTTGAATCCCAACTCTTTGGGTGCGTTCTGTCCGTAGTTGCGCCTCCATCTCGGTCCTCCTCCGCCTCCCGAGAATCCCTGATTGTTGACATTGTTAGCCGAGCCGATGAAGGTGGTCTGTGTTTTTTCTATGAAGTGATTCAACATCAGGCGGGCTGCATATCTGTCTTTATTTCCCGCCGCTACGTCGGCATTGCCGAACCAACCCTGATTCATCCCTTTCTTCACTGTAAGGTCGAGCACGGTTTCCTCTTCTCCGTCGTCGATGCCGGTGATACGTGCCAGGTCGGATTTCTTGTCATAAGTCTTCAGGCGGTCAATCATCTCCACAGGTAGGTTCTTCAGTCCTGTTTTCACGTCTCCCCCGAAGAATTCCTTGCCGTCTACCATGATTTTCTTTACATCTTTCCCGTTGATTTTCACATTTCCATCATCGTCTATTTCTGCGCCGGGGAGTTTTTTTACCAGTTCCTCAAGCATGGCTCCCTCAGGTGTACGGTAGGCGGATGAGTTGTAAACCAAGGTATCTTCCACCACTTGCACCTGTGGTGCCTCTGCCGTAACTACGGCTTCTGCCAGCATCACGGCATCCGTCTTCAATAGCAGCGTGCCGATGTTCTTTTCCGGTTGATTTTCCGAAAGCTGTATCTGTGCAATGTACGGGCTGAAACCTATATACGAAACTTTAAGTGCGTATTTGCCGGCTTTTACTCCGGGGAGGGTAAAATATCCCTGTGCCGTGGTGGCTATACCCGACGCAAATGTGCTGTCGGGCAGAGTCAGAAGTTGTACGGTGGCTTGTGCCGCGGGTTCCTTGGTTTCTTCTTCGAGCACACGTCCTGATACGGAAATGTGATGGCTTTGAGGAAATGCGGAAAAGGCGGTGGCAAGCATCAATGCCGTCGAGAGGAAAAATTTGTTCATTCGTTTGTTTTTAAAGGTCAATCAGAGACTGTTTCGCCGAACAGTGTGATTCTTTTGACGTCTTTTCCGCCGAAAAGTTTAAAAGCAAAAGGAAAAAATAAGCGAAATGTTTGTTTTAGCGATTCCGCCTGAACAAATGGTCGATTTCGGATTTCTTGATACCATACTCCAGACAGAGAACGTTCAGCAGCAGAAAAGTGAGGAAAGAGGAAGTGTCCACGGACATAATGTCTCCTTGCCACACACGGTATGTCATGTTGCCGAAAATATAGAGTACGGTAAGGAAGATGGCGTTGCGTACCGAACGGTTACGTATCTGCTCGGTTTCCTTGCTCTCGTTTTTCGAGAAGGCAAACAGAATCATCAATGCTCCGAGCATCATCAGGAGTTTGGAACATTCCTTATAGAACAGCAGATTGTGGTCTGTCACCTTGTTCAGCATCCACAATACAAAGGGCAGAAATAGGGCAAACGCTATCACGAAATAACCCAGAAGACGACAGTACGGAGGTAATAATGCTCTCATAGACAGCTTTCTTTTATTCGCAAAGATACTTCTTTCGTACATAACTCCTATCTTTGTCAAGAGAAAAACAGAAAAACATTATGAAAAGACAAGAAGTCATTCTTTGCGAAACATTCGAGGCAGACCTGCTTCGCTGTCTTACAACCCAAACATACGATAAAGTTTTTATCCTTACCGATGAGACCACCTCTCGCGAGTGCCTTCCGAGATTGAAAGGCATGGATAAGTTGAATAAGGCGGAAGAGATAACGATTGGTGCAGGCGATATGCACAAAACACTGGATAGCCTTGCCCATGTGTGGCAAACGCTGAGTGAGCGGGGAGCCGGACGACACTCGTTGCTTATCAACCTCGGGGGAGGCATGGTGACTGATTTGGGTGGTTTCGCTGCGTCTACTTTCAAACGAGGTATTCCCTACATCAATATTCCCACTACGTTATTGGCAATGGTGGATGCAGCGGTAGGCGGGAAAACGGGTATTAACTTCAACGGATTGAAAAATGAAATAGGTGTGTTTTCTCCTGCCGGGTACGTGCTGTTGGATACTGCCTTTTTGCGTAGCCTGGATAGGGCTAATTTCTTTTCGGGATATGCCGAGATGCTGAAGCATGGGCTCATCAGTGACATCGCACATTGGGAAGAACTGCTTGCTTTCGATACCGAACGGATAGACTACCGCTTGCTGAAAGGGATGGTGGGACGTTCCGTACAGGTGAAAGAGCAGATTGTGGAGCAAGATCCGCTGGAACGGGGCATACGCAAGGCGTTGAACTTGGGGCACACTGTGGGACATGCTATCGAGAGCCTCGCCCTTGCAGAGAAACGTCCCGTACTTCATGGTTATGCCGTGGCATGGGGGCTTGTATGCGAACTTTTCCTCTCGCACGTGCAGGCAGGATTCCCGCAAGACAAGATGCGACGTACCATTCGTTTCATCAGGGACAACTACGGTGCTTTCGTCTTCACCTGCAAGCAGTACGAGGCTCTCTACGAACTGATGAAACATGACAAGAAGAACACTGCAGGCGTCATCAACTTTACGTTGTTGAGCGAAATAGGCGATATCAGTATCGACCGCACTGCCGACAAGACGCTTATCTTCGAGGCGTTCGATTTTTACAGAGAGTGTATGGGGATGTAAAGATTCCGTACGCCGGCAGGTTAATGCTTTGACAGACTTGGATGGAGCAAGTACTTTCGTTGATTATGAGTGTGCCTCTCGTACCGTACGCATGCAGTACCTCTGACAAGAATCTTACATTAACTGCATTTCGGAGTAAAGAAGCTTCCTGCGTACATCTCTGCCCACTCTGCCCTCCGTCTGCTGCGGACTGTGTGCGGGAATATTCGCAGTATGTCGGAAAAACGATACAGGTACGGTACTCGAACCGGACGGGCATGGTATTCCCACCGTACGGGTACGGTGAGAGGATTGTTCTAACTGTGTTTCAATGTTTTGATTATAAGTGAATTATGATAATTTTGCTGGTGCCCGGAGTATGTTCGATTGCATTTTCTATAATGAGTTTTTCTACTTTATAAAAAAAGAAAAGAAAGAAGTGTTAGTAGAGCTTACTTTGCCGGAAGACTCCAATATCTATATATGCCCATATATTACTGATAATCTGTTGTTACAGATAAACTATAGAGAGTGGATAGAGAATTGGAAGAATAAGATCGATGTTTTTTCTAAATATAAAACTTACTGAAAACAAGTGTTATGTCCGAACTTACAATAGCAAAGTCTTTAAATAAAGCATACCGTCAGGTAAGCATTGGTGAGCAGTCGTTTAATACATTCAAGCAGCAGCTCGGAATGCTTTATGAACAGATCGCCACAATCGACACAGAGGAAAAACTCAAAGGAGATTTGATGGATTTCCTCAAACTGACCTTTTATGGACAAAGTTATAAGGTGTCTCCCAATGGTCGCATTGACTGTGCTATCCATCTTGGCAACAGCATTGATACTCCCGTAGGAGTAATATTCGAGGTGAAGATACCGACCAATGTCTCTGAAATGATTTCCAGAGATAATCTGAACAAGAAAGCATTACAAGAGTTGTTGTTATACTATCTTCGTGAACGCGTTGAAAAGAAGAACATTCAATTAAAGCAACTTGTAGTCACGAACATCTATGAGTTCTTTATATTTGATGCACAGGAGTTTGAGCGAGTATTCTATTCCAATAAGAAACTCTTGAAACGATTTGCCGAGTTTAATGATAAGGCTTTAACTTCGGATAAAACCGATTTCTTCTACAAAGAGATTGCTGCTGAGGTTATCGAATCTGTCAAAGATACTCTGTCATATACATGGTTTGATATTCGAAAGTACAAGACTTTCTTAAACAAAGGGATGGATAAACGTCTTATCGAGCTATATAAGATTTTCACTCCTGAACACTTATTGAAAAAACGTTTCCAGAATGATAGTAATTCGCTTAACACAAAATTTTATAGCGAATTACTCTATATTATCGGATTGGAAGAGGTAGAAGAAAAAGAGAGTCATAAACGTATTATTACCCGCCGGAATGAAACTAATCGTAACTCTGCTTCCATACTTGAAAACGCGATTACTATTCTTGACAGCGAAGATTGGATAGATAATATACAGGAACGGACTTCGTTCGGGAAAGACAGGGAGGAACAGATATTCAATGTAGCACTGGCATTAACCATCAGTTGGATAAACAGAGTTCTATTCCTCAAATTATTGGAGGCTCAACTTGTCAAATATCACAAGGGAGATACCTCTTATGCTTTTTTACGACCTCAGTTTATTCCGGATTATGATGAGTTGAACAAACTCTTCTTTCAGGTCTTGGCAAAACGCCCTGAGAACCGGACTGGCATCATTAATGACAAATTCAGCAAAATACCATATCTGAACAGCTCTTTGTTTGAGGTCAATGAATTGGAACGGAAAACCATTCGGATCAGTAGTCTTGATAATAGCGAATTATCTCTTTACAGCGGTACGATTCTTAAAGACGGGCAAAGACCACGTTATAAACAACTGCCGACTCTTCACTATCTGTTGGAGTTCCTTGATGCTTACGATTTCGCCAGTGAAGGTTCTGAGGAAATTCAGGAAACAGCAAAGACACTCATTAATGCGTCCGTACTTGGGCTGATTTTCGAGAAAATTAACGGTC
>JBHADT010000060.1:0-9431 GCA_041855205.1 Bacteroides sp. | reverse complement strand
GGGTAACATAAAAGCAAAGAAGAAAAGCAGCAGAGCCGCTCTTTCTTTAAAGTAGTTACTTTTACTCATGTGAATAAGTTTTTAAGGTTAATATTCTTGTTTTTCACGATGCTAAGTTACTAAGCATAAGCGTGAAAAAACAAATAAAAGTATCTACAAGAGAACTACAAATGCTGCTTATTCTTTGTTTTATAATCTACAATTATTAACGTAAACAATTGATTTATAGAGAATAATGTATTTTCATGTATCTACAAATTATGAACTTTGATTCTCATGGCTTAGATGTTACTCATATCGCAATGAACGTGCAGGTTTTTCCATTATAATCTTTATTGTATGGGAAGCGATGGTCAAAAACGAAATGACCAAGACTAACAGTACGGGAACGAGAAATAACCATACATTCAACTCTGTGCGGAAAGCATAATGGCTCAGCCAAGCGTCCATTGTGAACCATGATACCGGAAGAGCAATGGCCACCGCTGTGAGAATCAATAGAAAGAACTCCCTCACCAACTGATAGAAAAGAGAACGGCGAGAAGCCCCGAGCACTTTGCGTATGCCCATCTCCTTTGTGCGAAGAGAGCAAGAGAACATTATCAGAACCCAAAGTCCCAGACAGGAGATGAAGATTGCCAAGCCGGTAAAAGCTCCAATCATTACGCCAAAAACCTCGTCTTGACGATATTGATGATCGAAAAAACGGTCGAGAAAGAAATAATCATAGCTGGAGTCGGCAAAATACCTGTTCCAAATCTCTTGTACCTGCGACACCAGTTCATGGGGATTTCCGGAGACCATGACAATGGAAACATAACGCTGCGGTAGCCAATCAATCTTATCCTTATGAATCAACATAATAGGCGTGTAGTTTTTGCTCAAGGCTTGCTGATGGTAATCTTTCACTATTCCTGCAATTTGCATCGGAGCATCGGTACATTCCACGTTGACCAGTTCTCCTATCGCTTCTTCGTTAGAAGCGAAACCTAAATTGCGAGCGGCAGTTTCGTTTATCACCAACTTGTTGACATCGTCTCCATATTCCTCTGAGAAGCCTCTTCCGGCTACAACCTGCAGGCCATAAGCGTCTATATAGTCGGGGTCACAAGTCAACATTTCGTACAGCCGATTTTGTTTCAAGGCGTCATTCGTGCGGCGGTTGGAGAGAAAGGTAGCTACCTCTTCGCCCGGAACGGAACCGGAGAAAGTGACTTTATGTACCAAAGGCAAACGGGCTATCGCTTTTTTCATTGCTTCGAGTTTTGTATTTAATCCTTCGGTACGTCCGGGCAATTTAACGACCAGTATCTGATTGGTCTTCACTCCCAAAGGCTGCTTGCGCATGAAATTTAATTGTGCGAAGACGATGAGTGTGCTGCAAAGGAGTATCATGGAAGCTGTGTATTGAACGACAACTAAAACCTTGCGCATGTTGTCACCCGACTTGCTGTTCATGAACTTGCCTTTGAGCAGCATTATGGGTTTGCGTTTCAGCAAAGTTTGTGCGGGATAGTAGCCGGAGAGAAAAATGCCGGCAATAAAGACTATGAGCAACGGAATACACCAATAACCTGTCATCCAAACAGAGAAAGTAACTGTACGTCCCACCAATTGGTTGAAATGCGGTAGAATTATTTCGATTATTCCCATTGCCAGAATGAAGGCAGCCAGATTCATGATGAGTGCTTCGAATAGGAACTGAAATATCACTTGTTTACGGAAAGCCCCCACCACTCTGCGTACGCCGACTTCTTTGGCTCGTTCCATTGAACGTACCACTGTCAGGTTGATGTAATTAATCCAAGCAATGCCTAAAATGGCAATGGCAGCAAAAATCAATGCGACCATGGCAGAGCGGTTTCCTTTAGTTTCGGCCTCATATCCGGCCTGTGGAGTGAGATGTATGTCTGCCAAAGGAACTAATGAGATGCCCCATGTCTTGTTTTTCAACGCTTCTTCTGTCTTGTACTTTTCGGCCATCACCGGAAATTTTTCCTCTATTTCTATCTTTCTTTCCGGTGAATCGAGTATGACATAGGTATATACCTCGTGCTTGTACCAATAATCGTGCATGTATTGGGGCAAAGAGGAATATGAAATCAAAAAGTTGTAATGCACATGCGAGTTGGAGGGCATTTCTTTCATTACTCCGGTCACTTCGCAAGAAACGTTCTCGTATGATCCCGTGAAAGAGAGAATTTTCCCGATGGGATCTTCATCTTTGAAGAATTTCCGGGCGATACGTTCGGTAATAATCACTTGTCCCGGCATGGCGAGGCAGGTGCTCTTGTCTCCTTTTATGAGTTCGAAATCGAAAAGTCGGAAAAAACTTGGTTCGGCATAGGCTATCTGGCCCTCACGCTGTGTCAATTCTCCGTATTTCACAATCTGCTCGGGTTGGAATAAACTGACAACTCTGGTATAATCTTCAATTCCCGCCAGATTCTCTTTCATTGCAGAACCGTATCCGAAAGAACTTCCCGCCCAATAATCTGTCAGCACATCTCCTTCATAAAAGGCACTTTGCACGCGGTAAATGCGGTTACACTTCGTGTGCATTCTGTCAAAACTGAATTCAAAGGCAACATAAGTCAGAATCAGTAATGCCGATGCCATGCCGATTGCCAGTCCGAATATATTGATGAAGCTGAACTTCTTTCGTTTCATCAAGTTCCGATAAGCGCTGTTCCAATAATTTCCTATCATACGGTTTCGGTTTTAAACGGTGTAATACTATTCTCTAACGGTCGATTGATGTTTTCGGCTATAATCTGCCCGTCGAATAATTGGATGACACGATGGGCATACATTGCATCGCGTTGAGAATGAGTGACGATAATGATGGTAGTGCCCTGACGGTTCAGTTCGCTGAGCAGTTCCATAATTTCCGCCCCATTGATGGAGTCGAGGTTACCTGTCGGCTCATCGGCAAGCAGCAGTTTACAGTTTGTCACTACAGCACGGGCTATGGCTACCCGTTGCTGTTGCCCACCCGAAAGCTGTTGTGGGTAGTGATTGATGCGGTGCAGGAGGTTTACTTTCTCCAATACCTTTTTCACTTGTTCCTTGCGTTGCGAGGCTCTCACACCCATATATACAAGCGGAAGCTCCACATTTTCGTATACGGTCAGTTCGTCAATCAGGTTGAAACTTTGGAAGATGAAGCCCAGATTTCCTTTGCGAAGGGCTGTCAACCGGTTTTCACTCATCTTGTCCACTCGCTGTCCTTCAAAAAAGTAAGAGCCGGAACTGGGAGAGTCTAATGTTCCTAAAATATTCAACAGTGTAGATTTGCCGCAGCCCGAAGGACCCATTATTGCTAAGAATTCTCCCTGCTCTACTTGCAGGTTGATTTCGTTCAATGCTTTGGTTTGCACCTCTTCTGTGGTGAAAAGCATGGATAGTTTTTCTGTTTTAATCATCATGGTTTATCAGCTTGTTTATTTCAATATAAGTTTTTCATTGTCTCCGAATAGTTCATAGCCGGATATTATTACTTTCTCGTTTGGAGCCAGACCTTCTGTAATCTCATAGTATTGCGGATTCTGTCGTCCGATTTTCACAGGACGGCGCAGGGCAAATTTACCGCTTTCATCAACAACATACATCCATCTTCCTCCTGTTATTTGAAAGAATCCGCCACGAGGAATAAGAATAGCCTGTACCGGATCGCCCAGTTGCAGATTTATGTGATAGGTTTGTCCGGCACGGATATTTTCCGGTCGTTTTGTGACGAAAGAAAGATCGGTACGAAATTGACCTTCCTTTACTTCGGGATAGGGCTTGGTCACTTCTAATTTATAGTTCCCTCCATCGCGGGTAAAGTCGGCTGGCAGTCCCGGAAGAACACGTTCCACATAGTGCTCATCTATCTGAGCTTGTATCTTCAGGTCAGGGGTGATAATCTGCCCGATATGTTCACCGGCAGAAATAGACTGACCTACTTGTGCGTTCAGGTTTCCCACTTGTCCGTCAATAGGAGCTTTTATAAGCAAGTTATCCAGACGTTCGCGAACTAATGCAAGGCTTTTCTTCATGTTGTGTATGTTTTCATCGAGACTGTTGATTTGGTTTTCTCTGAACACACTGTCGCGCCGGATGCGCTCGTCGACAATAGCAAGTTGCTCTTTCGCTGCCCGATATTCTTCTTCAGCCTGCTGAAAGTCTTCACGGGCTATGAGTTGTTCTTCCATCAAACGCAGGAATTGTTCGTGACGCCGCTGTTTCCTGATAAGCTCTTTATTCAATCCTATGCGTTCTTGTTTCAGTCTCAGGCTTTCCTGCTCCATACTGATGCGGGTGTTTCGCAGTTCATTTTCCTGATATGCAAGGTCGGCTTCGCTTTGCATTATGCCGATGTTGAGTAGCGGATTGCTAAGGCGTAAAATTACGTCGCCTGCCTTCACCATTGCTCCTTCTTCTTTCAGGCGTTCTTCCACACGCCCTCCCTCAATAGCGTCCATATATATAATCCGGCTGGGCATCACTTGGCCTATCACCCGTATATAGTCATTGAATTCGGCTTTTTTCACAGGGGCTATTGTCAGGCTTTCTTTGTCTACGGTCATAGAAGAAACATTGCTTCTAAAGATAAAATATAAGACAACTGCCATTGCCAACGCTATTCCACCGATTATGTAGATGTGTTTGCGGTTGATGCCGGGTTTCCGTTCAATAAGTGTATCCATTATAATATTTCTTTTTACTGTTATAAAAAAGTTCCTTGTCGATAGTATTTCTCCAGTTTCATCATCAATTCTATTTGCAGGCGTACACGTATCAGTTCTGCTTTGGCTGCTATAAGCCGATTACGGGATTCTATCAGTTGAAACACGGAGATAAGTCCTTCTTCCCATTTCCGTTCCGACTCTTGCAATACAAGTTTTTCCGCATTGAGATGCAGCAGTGCTTGTCGGTGTTCAATGTATCCAGCCTGAAGTGAAAAGATTGTTTGTTCGATATCGGTGTATAATTGTCTCTTTTCCTGCTCTTCTTCATTTCTAATCCGAGAAATGTTCAACTTCAACTTACGTAGGCGAGTAGGCCGTTCCCAACCGCTTAATAGGGGGAAAGAGATACCTATTCCGAAGTATGTCCCGATATTGCCGTGTAATTGTCTTGCCGAGAAAAACGTATTGTAATAATTGGAGCCGACCGTGGCACGGGCAAAAACCGAAGGATAAAAAGCGCCTTCAGCCATTGCATATTCTTTATGAGCCGCTTTCTGCTTCAAATCAATCAGGCGCATTGAAGGAAGGATTTCTACCGACCGGTGATAGAGCGTTTTTGCCGTAGGAAGAGGAATAAAAGGCACGCTTGCAGTTGTTATTGTATCTTGCAGGGTGAGCATATCGTCCGGCTTTAAGTTCATCAGTCGTTTTAAATGCGAAAGTGCCAGTCGGTAACTATTCTCACTTGATTTATGACGATATAAATCTCCCTCTCTGCGAGCTTTCATCTCTTGCAGGTCGGAGACGGATTTCACTCCCAATTCGACAAAGGTTTCCGTTTGCTTCAGATAGTGTTCGCTCAAACGGCTTTGTTCGCCGGCAAGCGCAAGCAGATGCTTTTCCAAGATTAGTTTGTAATAAGCGTCCGTTACTTGATAGGCCAGTTCATTTTTCTTATCCGCCAATTCCCATTTGCTATGTTCTTTTTTAATCTTTCTGAATCGCACCCGGTTGATGCGTGAGAAGCCGTCGAATAAGGAAAGGGTCATGTGCAGACTTGCCGTTCCCTCCTCAAAGTTATCTGTTGTATACGTATTGGTATCGGGAGCTATCGAGCGTCCGAAGTGCTTTCCGGCTTCGGCGTTGGCTGTGATGCGGGGAAGAAAAGCACCTATGGAAGCCATGTATTCGGTTTGCGCTTCTTTTATGCCGATGACACTGTTACGGATAGATGGATTTCGTTCAAAAGCCATCTGTATACACTCGTCCAAGTTCATCTCTGACTGAGCATGCAGAGGTATCGAAGATAGAAACGGGAAAAAGAGTAGGAGCATGTGCTTCATTCTATTCATCTTTTGGTTTAATCATATTTTGGCAACATGAGGGCAAAGACAATGCCAAAGAAGCAAATTGGCTGATAATCAGTGGGATGTAACTTCGGATGATGAGGTGATTGTCCATTTCTTTGACGTTGTACCGTCTAAAAGTTGGACGAAGTATATCGGCTTTCCCTATATTATGGACGTAATACGGTTTTCGGTCTGTAATCGGGGTGCAACATGTAGACGCTTTTATAATTATCCCCTTTAAAACGTCTAATTATTGGACACTTGCTTGCAGAGGAGTACAAAAACGGATACCTTTACCCGATACTTGATAAAATAGATTAAAAAAAAGACCTTTTGGGGTCATTGCTCTCTTAGTCTTGCGCATGGAAACAGGAACTGTTTTGATAGTAGATGATAATAAGAATGTATTGGCTTCACTGGAGCTGTTGCTTGAAAACGAGTTCAGTGATATTCGTACTGCTGTTAATCCCAGTCAAATTACTCATTTCCTGACTGCTGCTAGGGTTAACCTTGTGATTCTTGACATGAATTTCTCGGCAGGCATTAACAATGGAAATGAAGGGTTGTACTGGCTGAAACGTATCCGTGAGATTTGTCCTGACCTTCCGGTCATCATGCTGACCGCCTATGGAGATGTGGAATTGGCCGTCAAAGCCTTAAAGAACGGAGCTACAGATTTTCTGCTTAAGCCTTGGGATAATCAGACATTGATACAGAAGGTGAAAGATGCTTTCAAAGGGGGCTGTAATGTTTCGGGGGATAAGCGTCTTTCCGATTCGAAAAGCAGAACCTCCGTGCGTGTGCATTCCTGTGATTCGGAGATGTTGATTGGGCATTCTGCCTCCATGATATATTTGATGAAAATAGTGTCGAAGGTGGCTAAAACGGATGCCAATATTTTGATTACGGGAGAAAATGGGACGGGAAAAGAGATGCTGGCCAAAGAAATACACCGTCTTTCTCCTCGTGGTGTCCGCCGGATGCTGAGTGTAGACATGGGAGCCATTAGCGAATCGCTCTTTGAAAGCGAACTCTTCGGACACGAACGAGGGGCTTTTACCGATGCTTACGAAAGCCGGCCGGGAAAGTTTGAAGCAGCCGGCGGCAGTTCGCTGTTCATGGATGAGATTGGAAACCTTTCGCTTGCACTACAAGCCAAACTGCTGGCTGTGCTGCAAAGCCGCAACGTCACCCGTATAGGAAGCAATAAAGCTGTCCCGGTTGATTTTCGCCTGATAGCCGCTACCAATAAGGATATTCCGAATATGGTGAAGGAAGGCTTGTTCCGTGAAGATTTGTTTTACCGTATCAACACTATTCATCTCGAGCTGCCTCCTTTGAGGGAGCGGGGAGACGATATCCTGTTGTTTATCGACATCTTTCTGCGCCGTTTTGTTGCCAAATATCAAAGGCCTGAAATACGGATGCACGAGCAGACGATTGAAAAACTACGTTCTTATCATTGGCCGGGGAACATCAGGGAACTGCAACATGCCATTGAGAAAGCTGTCATTTTGTGCGAAGGCAGTATCATACGTCCCAAAGACATTATGGTGAAACAGACATGGAAGCCGCAGTCGGCAAACATGGTGCCTCGTTTGGAGGATGTGGAGCGGCAGGCCATCGAAACGGCGATTTTGCAGAACAACGGAAATCTGACTGCGGCGGCCGAACAACTGCAAATCAGCCGGCAAACTCTTTATAATAAGTTGAAACGGTTTAAACTCTGACTCTCATGATGTTCAGCCGGCACATATATTGGAAGATACTGCTGCATATCGTATTTATTCTTGCCACAGCGGGAACGGGCCTTTGGCTCATTGCCTCGCATCGCGGTATCATTATCGGTGCGCTGTTGTTTATCTGTGCTCTGTTGCAGATCGGGGCATTGGCCAAAAGCCTCAATGATTTCAATCGCAAGCTTCGCCTTTTCTTCGATGCGGTCGACGATAATGACAATACGCAGATTTTTCCGGAACAAAATACGGACAAGGAACAACTGTTGCTTAACCGGTCATTAAACCGAATCAGCGCTTTGTTGATGCAGACGAAGATGAACAATCGGGCGCAGGATTTCTTTTACCGTTCTCTGTTGGAGAAAGTGCCCGACGGAATAGTGGCTTGCGACAGTACGGAGAAAGTGATTTTCGTAAACAGTGCAGCCTTGAGTCTGTTAGGATGCGAAACGGTAGGTACGTATTCCCAACTGGAAGCTATTCTGAGAAATGAAAAGAATAAAAACAGACTAAGCGTATCCCGAAGCTGCATGAAGCTACAAGACGAGACTCTCGCTTTATTCTCAATACAAGACATCACCGACAGACTTAATGCAAAGGAGAGTGAGTCGTGGAACAAACTCAGCCATGTGCTTACGCACGAAATAATGAACACTATTGCCCCTATCATTTCATTGTCCCAAACGGTGGCTTCCTATCCCGAAGTCGGTGAAAAAGCCATCCGTGGCCTTCGCATCATTCAAGCACAGAGTGAACGCCTGATGGAGTTTACCGAGTCTTTCCGGCGTCTGTCTTATCTTCCTAACCCCGAAAAACGGCTTTTTTCTCTATCCGGCATGTTACTGAACTTGCAGGAACTGCTGATGGCCGATTTTCAGGAGAGCCGCATCTCATTTGCAATGCAGTGCATTCCTGAGTCTGTCATGATAGATGGAGATGAGAAGCAACTGTCGCAAGTGCTGCTTAATCTGCTGAAAAATGCCATGCAGGCATTGGAAGGAAATTCGCATGGAATGATTTCACTCCATGCCACGCAGAACACACATACGTGTATCGACATTACGGATAACGGAGCAGGCATTCCTGCGGACATGTGGGAACAGGTGTTCATTCCGTTTTTTACTACCAAGGCAGAGGGTACAGGTATCGGGCTGAGTTTGTGCAAAGAAATCATTCGCAGGCATGAGGGACATCTTTTTATCTTGGAAAGCAGAAAAGGAAAGACCGTGTTTCGCATACAACTTCCTTAGGGCAACCCTGCATCGGCCTTTCAGTAATGCTGCAACCCTTTTGCATCTTCACTGCAACCTTTTTGCATCCTTACTGCAAATATTTTGCAGCAGTACTGCATCAACTTTGCAGCGATGCTGCAACTATTATTGCAGTGGCACTGCAACCAGTTTGCAGAACTTTGCAGTAATAAGTTGCAGACTCACGGACTATCTACGGAAGCAGCTTTTTGAATGTGTGGGAAGATACAAAGCCTTCTCTGTGTAGATGGAACTTGTCCGTTGACGTGAGACGGTTGTCAGATGTTTTGCAGATAGTCGGTCAGGTCTTCTTCCGAAGAGAGATTGAGCGACTTGCGCAGGCGATAGCGGTTCATGTTGATGGTTTTCGGAGTGGTGCCGGTCAGCATGGATATCTCTTTGGTGGAGAGGTTCACCCTTAGC
>JBHADT010000059.1:0-37595 GCA_041855205.1 Bacteroides sp. | reverse complement strand
GGTATCAAATCTACGAAAAAATCCCCTGTCGGACATTGTCTGACAGGGGCATTTTTATATTGGAATCAATGGGCAGGATTATTTTGGCACAAGGGGATAGAATCGCTTGGTTTTAGGGGGCATCTTACACTGGATTTTCCACCACTGAATACAGAGGTCATAAGTTCACCCATTCCGTAGAATGCTCTGTACTCGATAGGCAGAGGTATGGAAATCCAACTGTCGCCTGCACGGAACAAAATGTTACTACGTCTCACGTATTCGGGCAGGTTGTAGTATGCGTTCTTGTCGTCCTCATCATCATCGCCACCAAAATATGCCACGATTGCACCGAGCAAGAACATTGCCGCCATACCTGTGAATGCTTTTGCAGGGTGGCGTTTCATCTGTCGCCCGAAGTTGGTAGTACCTTGAATGGCGGCATTCCAAAAGACGTAACCGCTACGACCAAGTCCCGATGCCAACGCACTTGCGTTTCCTGCCTTTGTCTGTCCTACGCTGTCATAGAACTTCGCTCCGCTACCTTTCTTGTTGAAGTTTACGCTTATCTCCTTTGCATCGTAAATGGCTCTGTCAATGCTTCTGCCCATTTCACGAGAGGTTACAAAGGCGGCAAATCGGGCGCAGTTCTCAACAGCTCTGTTCAGTTCATCGAACTTCTCTGCAAGCAGGCTCCAAGCACGTGCAAGTTTCAGTTTGCCGTTTGCTCGTTTCAGTTCCTTGCGGATGTCATTCTTATGTTGCTCGATGTCTCGGATATTGGCATAGCCTGTTTCGCCTCCGTTCATCATAAACTGATGGAACATTGCTTCGGTCTTGTTGCTCATATCAAGCGTGCCCTTGCGATATTTCGCCAACAGACGTTTCATCGTTACAGGGTTTACCATAAGGTAATTTCTGTGGAAACGAAGAGCATAGTTCGGACTTTCCTTTATCCACGCCATACTATTGGTGTAGAGCATATCACGCATAAAGTTCGACACGATGAAGTCCGGGTTACGTGTGGTATAGAACGCACTCAACTGACGGTTTATCTTTTCTCCTGCACGAAGAATAGCACCGATAGCACCCGACATATCATTGTCGGGGTTGGTCTGTCCGTTCAATGCCTGCGCCGCACGAGGGTTGCCGTTGATAGTGATTACATAATCTCTACCGCCACGCTTCACAACAACTTGGTGCTGTCTCATATCTCGGCTCTCTACAATGCGGTAAGGAATGCCGATTGCATCTTTACCTCTCTTGTATTGGTCGGGGTGCTGCTGTGCTAATGACTCCATCTTTGTCTCAAAGTCCTGCATCTTCTGCTCAACCTCTTCGGGGGTGTCTGTACTCTCGATGTTGTCCGGGAATACAGGCTTCCATTCATCGGTTACTGCATCATATTTAACCCAGATGTCGCTAACGCTCACAAGGTCGCTCGGGTGGTTAAGGGCAAAGTTCAAGAAACGCTGTTTCACCAACTTGTTTCTGTTACCCTGCATTATCGCACCCTCTGCCATAGATTGCAGGTTGGCAAACGGGTCATCGGCTTTTGACCTACGTCCCTCTGCTTTCTTGATAGGAGCATTGAAAGCACTATGCTTGTGCGACAGGTAGGCGTATGCCTCTGCACTTGTCTTTTCATCAAAGCCACGCAATGGGATATAGAACTCGTACATATCCGATACTTTATCGAATGTTTCCTTGCTCATCATTCCACATTCGTATGACTTCTGCAAGATTGCTTTGCTTACGGCATTGACTTTCTCCCAAAGGTCGGCAGTCTCGTGTGCCTGTTCGTAATCATCAACCATTCGTTGTGCTTCCGCTTCGGCATCTGCAACATCGTCCATACCTGTTAGGGCAGTCAGTCCGGCATAGTCGGTTTGGTCTGCATCAGTAGCACCGTTCTTGATAGCCTCATTACGCATATACGCATTACGTTCAAGTCCGTGTTTAGCCATCATATAGTCGGTCAGTTCCTCACGTTCAGCCTCGTTTCGGGCAAGTTTGGCTACCTCATCAAGCATTGGCTTGAACACTGTCTGTGCGAAAGCATCTGCTTCGGCTTTGTTCACACTTGACAGACGGTTTTCGCCCAAGTAAGCATTCTCGAAGCCGTCCACATCTTCAATGTTTGTTCCTTGGCCAAGGATAGCCTGCATTGCTTCTTTCAGTCCGAGCATACTATCCTGCAACGCTTCCTGAGATTGGAACATACCTGTCTTTACACGTCTTTCGTAACGGTCTCGTGCCAACTCTCTTTCGTGAATTTCGGGGTCACCATCACGATAGAGTTCATCATCGCTCTCGGCAGCGTGCGGAGTATTGGGATTGGTAACCGCATAGTTACCAACACCCAACTCGTACTGTTTTGCAACATCAGCAGCTTCGCCCAAGATGCTACGGTATTTGCCCGGCTCCGCAAGGTTTTCGTAACTGCGCCACAGAATATAGCGGAGTTCGTTATCAGTCAGAGTAACTCCTCTGAAATCCTCAAAACCTATCTTGTGAAGCATATTCAAGAAGAAATCCTTAATCTGTCTCCACCAACTTGCATTGGTGTTCTCAAATTCGGTGTTCTCTGCAAGCATAGCAAGATATTCCTCGGTCGCCTTGTGGAAGTCCCAACCGTTCTTTGCAGCAAGTGCAACGATGCGCTGACGGATAGCCTCATCTGCATTATTGAATACATTGTCGAGGAACGTATCAAAATGCTCTCCGAACAACTGACGTAATCCATAATGGGCAACTGCCTCGTGGAGTAATGTCTGTTCAACATCAAACGTGCTTGAATGGTTAGGGATAACAATAGTTATCTTGCCTGTACTCTTCGTGTAGAAACCCTTTGCACGCTGTTTCTTGCCCTCCAATGTACTTGCATCAGTAATAATCTCAACATTGTCAAGATTGAGTTTCTTTGCAAGATTTTCCACACGAGCAACCATTCTCTGACGTTCACGCTCTGCAAACTCTCTGCGCTGCTTACGGGTAAATCTCTGTTTTCCAAGTACCTTTGAAATAGGGTCATTCTCAAAAGAAACCTCGTCATCCGTATATGCACCGTCACCCTCACGATTTAAGGCATCATCACTATGGTATTCCTCCTTGACTTTTACACCCAATTTGGTAAGTTCCTTAACAACCTCTGTTATACGTTCCTCGGGAATATCCGCACGCAACTTTCCACGATAAGGGTAGAAGTTTCCACCTGCGGCACGTAGCAAGGTCTTGTTTTCATAGTAAACAGCACCATCTTTCTTTGTCTTAGGAACAGTGAGGTAGAACATCTTTGCCCAACTGCTACCCATAATTTCAACCTTTCCATCGTGGCTTGTTATAGGCATATAGTCTTTTATCTGTTGCAAACGACTACTCAATGGCGCACCGCTTGTTTTGAGCATTGATGCATTCCATTTGTCGGGCATTAAGATACCATCGTGAACATTACCGTCAATATCAGTATAACTAATGAGCTGTCCCGGATAGCCTCCGTATTCATCTTGTGTATCGGCGATAGCCTGCAAGATATTTCCTGTCATAATGAAACCTGTCTTTCGTGTCTCACTTGGTATCTGACTATCCCAATTATCAAGTGTAGTGGCACGTGCAGCATCCCAATTGTCATTGGTCATCTTGTCAATGCTTCGCAACGCATCAATTTGCGACAGTTTGATTTCAATGCGTCTGCGACCGTCAAGGGTAGCAAATACCGCAAGTGTTGTTGAGGCTGTAATTTTGCTGTCCTTTGTTTTGTATCCACAGAAAATAGCAGGAGTGGCAAAGTCAAAAATCATCGACTCAAGGTTATCCGGCACAAGATAAGACTTGCCAACTTCAAACATTCTCAATCGGTGCATCATCTGGTCGCTGCTTTGGTTGAGGCGTAGAATATTGTCATTGTGCTTCGCTTCAACCTTTTCGTTAGTCTCTGCGATAAAGTTTTCTATGGCAACACGCTTTTCCTCTTCGCTACGTTTCTTCTGTCCGTTGATTTTGTCTGTCTGCTTGGCAATATCCTCTACGGCTTTCGCTTTTGCTTTCTCGTAACGTTCTTCCTCTGCGGCAATTCTCGCTTCGTCCTCTTTACGGATTATCTCGATGACACTTTCCAAGTATTCAGCAGGTGCAACACCTCGGTTTATCTGCTCGATAACCTTGCGTATTTCATCGGCTTTCATCGGTTTTCTCAATACGTCCATTTCCACCTTTTCCACAAAGGAGTTGCGTGCAAAAGGATTACTGCCGTTCGGGTCAATGCCTTCTGATGATACACGTTTCTCTATCGTCTTGGCACGAAGTGGCATTACGTTAATCTTCAAATCGTTGCTACCTGTATCGTTGAGGTACTTAATCAATTCATTGTAACGTCTTACCACATCATCGTAAAACTCCTCTTGCTCCTTTGTGGTCAAAAGGGCTACGTATCCCGTAACTTTTCGTGCATCATCTTCCTGTGGCTTGTACTCATCAAGTTCGCTTGCTTGCACACGACCGCCTCCAAGTCCGCCTTTCTTCAAAGGTGTACCCATTTTCTCGTAGATTTCCACATTATCTCGTAGATACTCTACAACAACTTGGCTACCGTATTTATTGAGCAAGTCAGGTGCTTCCACATCGTTGCTTTCACTATCCTGTGAGGTCGTGGTATTAGCGTTCAAAGACTTCAACTTGGTGGAAAGCATCATCAAGAAACGGTTTTCGGCAGGAACAGGCAGACCGAGGTTGATGTAGTAACCTCTATGCACCTGTCCTGTGCGGTCTATACGTCCAATCATCTGCATATAGTCGTTGATGTCGCTCAATGGCTGTGCAATAATCATTGAACGCTGACGTTGGTCGCTGAATTTCTCTGATGCGTGCAGACTGATACCTGTTGATGCAGACTTGTTGAGGATAAGAACATCAAGGACACCACTGTTGAACTCTCGCTGCATTCTCTTTTTGTCCTTGTCGGTTCTACGCTTGACAACGACACGTCCGTCATCGTTGCGCTCAACATACATATTACGTCCTGTCAGTTCACCGACTTTGTATCCTTTCTCGTGCAGACGCTCGATAATGGCATCAAGTGGACTGATAAAGATGTCGCTTGTACTCTCACGAATGAAGTCCTGCAACTCGTAATATGCCTTTTCTCCTGCTGGACCTAATGCCTGTGGAGAATATCGCTCGTGGCGTTCGTTACCGTCCTCATCTTTTACGGTGTACTGCATAACGGTGTCAAGTCCTTTCAGTAGGCTTGCACTGAATGTAGGCTCATCAATGATTTCGCCTGCGGCATAGTCCTTAATGCTGCTCTCCATAGTGCTTTCCAACGCAATAACAGGGTGGCGACCTGCATTGATTTCGGCTTCCACCTCATCTGCAATAGCATCAACTTTGAGGGCAAGCATAAGCTGCTTGGTGTAGTTGTAGGTCTTGCTTGCAAATGGCACGTTCTCAACGCCCATTTTATCTGTGCCTCGCTTCACACCTGCGCTCTCTGCCATAACTGCGAGTTCCATATCCAACGATTCAATCATCGGCTTTACGTAGTCCTCTTGGAACTTGATGATGGCATTGAATGCCGCTATGGTACGGTCGTAGTTCTCTCTTGCACGTCTAACGGTTTCGGGGTCTGTAATTGTTTTCCAATCGGTAATAACATCGCTCATATCTCGCTCCCTGCGTACCATTTGCCCTGCATTAGTCAATTCACGGCTCATAATCTCTTGCAGAGTTACACCGCCTTTTTCAATGATACTAATCATTTTATCTGGCTCAACCTTTGCTTGGCTCATCGCTGTGCGAATTGCATACAAAGGCATTGTGTCGGGACGCTTTGCGAATGTAGCACTTGCAAATGTGGCTGCTTTTGCGGTGCGTAGAATGCTTTGGAGATATGCGCCTGTATTGCTTGAACCTGCTGCCGTGTGGCTTTCATCAAGGAACAGATAATTATCCTCTGCTATGGCACGTAAGAAAGTGGCTTTTGGCGTAGCCTTGCCATTCTTTACGTTCTTGCTTTTCTTGGTTCGTGAACCACTCTTTTTTGCAGTTTCTTCCATTTCCTGCTGACTGACAGCATCGCCTGTGTTTACCTGTGAATAGGTGAGCACTGCGAAGTCATATTCATCGGGCAATGTTCCCGATGCAAATACTTTTGCCATTTCAGTGGAAGATAGAGGTTTGTGTACTGTATTACCTTTGCTATCAACCATTGCACCGTCAGAGTTGAAAATAAACGGCACAAGGTCTCCACTTCCAACATCTACCAAGTCTCGGTAAATATCGGAGAATAGGTCTGCTTTCTGTGTGATGAATACAGGTTTCTCACCTCGTTGAACTGCCCAACGAATAAGTGCTGCCATTTGGCGACCCTTACCAACACCTGTTTGGTCTCCGATAATGAGTGCTTGTCCTTGCTTCATCTGATAGATAGCCATAGCAACACTATCCATCTGTTCTGCGGCAAGTGCCTGGTGTGCTTCCTCAACGGTGTCATATCCGAGTTCAGTTCTGATAAATTCGTCAATGCTACCGTGCTGTGCTTCAATTTGAGTTAGCACATTGTCCATCGCCTCGACCATTGCAGCAGGGGCAACGCTGTTAAGTGAAAATGCACTGTTATGAGGACGATACGCACTCTTTTCATCTGTAAGAGTACGTTTCTTGTGTTCGGTTGGAGTCTGCTTTAATCCCACTCCGTTTGTGGAAACTCGCTCTGTTCCCACTCGCTGAATGTCAGTGTCAGATACACTTCTGCTTCCTCCTGCGCTATCTCTTGGAGTTTCTGCCCAGGTTTCACCATCTGCATTATTCGTTCTACGTTCTCTTGGTAAAACCTGTTCGCTTCCGTCCGAATGCTCTTTTGTTGGTTTTCTTCTGCTTCCAACATCATCATTCTTTCGAGGTTGTTCACGATGTCCTGCTCCGTCAGTGTTCCCGGATGTTTCGTTATTGACAGATGCCAACTGCCTTTCTCGGCTACGTAATATTTCTGTTCCATTTGTCTTTTCCTTTGAGTTTAATACTTCGTTAATTATCTCATACAGGTCGTCAAAACTTTCAGCCTTGCGGATAGCCTTACTCTCCACAGGAGGATATACGGCTGTCTGCGCTCGCTCCTCATCGCTTCTGCGACCATCTATAAGTATCATACGAGTAGGGAACGTAGTACCTTGCTTTGCGTACAGTCCGCCGCTCATATCAATAACACCTTTCACATTGTAGTGGTCATACAAGTAAGTAAAGAATGGTTTCATACTTTTGATTGCACCATTGCTTGCATACTCCATATTTCCACCAATGATTATGGCTGCTCTGCCATCATCTTTCATACTTGCAAGAGCGTTCAACGTAATCTGTGGGTCAAGTCCGGGTATCATCTTTCCGTCATACTCCACAGCCTCACGTTTTCCAAAGGGTGGATTGGCAATAACAACATCATACTGCATACCACCCTCGAAAGGTTCTGTTGCATCCTGCTGTGTTACCTCTGCAAATCCTTGCTCTCGCAGATTATCCAATCGTGTCTCGTCAAGTTCATTGGCGTGAACTTGCTCAACAGGAACTGTGAATACCAACATCCCGTTACCTGCCGTTGGCTCCAATACCTTGCCACCTGCTTTGTTTGCCATTGCGAAGTGGTTGGCTATCCAAGCCATTGGAAGAGGAGTGGAGTACTGCTGCATCTTGATACGGTTACTGCTTCGTGCGGCAATGGTAGGCTGCATTTCATAGAGTTTGCATATCAAATCGTATGATGCACGACTGTTTCTACCTTTGCGACCAATAACCTCACGTGCGGCTCTAACCAATCCGTCCTCAACAAGTTCCTGCAACAAAATGTCGGTTCTTCCGTCACTATCAACCTCCATTCCCAACTCGCTTGCACGCTTGCGTAGGTCTAAAATGCTTCTGTATGGTTTTGTTCCATTGTCAAGAGCCGCAAGCATATCAGCCTTTACCGTCATTGCAAATTGGCGATGCAGTTCTGCATCAGCCTTGTTGGTTTCAGCAAATAAGTCGTCGAACAAACCTCCTGTTTGTTCCTGCGAAGTTACGGATTTTTTCTTGGTTTCTTTCTTTGCGGAACGTGTTTTCTTGATGCGTTCCTGTGCGACCTCAACTTCCTGTGCGACCTCTGCTTCTCTTGTTACAGTTTCAGCAGTAGCAAAAGCATCAATGCCTTGTTTGTCAAAGTTCGCCACGTCAAAGGTCCGTACCTCATCATATGGGGTCATCTCGGCTGCAATCTCGCTCTCTTCTACCTCCGGAAGATTTCTTGCACCATTGTAGAATGCTTTGAGGTATGGACGTATGGCATCGCCCAAGTCTGCAATCATAACCTTTGCATACTCGGTAAATTTGCGTGAGCCTTTCTCCAGATGATATACAGCCATTTCAGTACCAATGGCAAGGATTTCCGGGTCAACGCCTATGTTCATCTGTCCGCCCAACTTCTTGCGCATACGCTCACGGAGTTCTGCGTAACGCTCATCAGTAACAAGGCGGTTTCCGCTCGGGTTGACGGTATGGTCGCTCAACTTGGCTTCACCCTTTTCGTGGAGTGCACCGGTGAGACTTTCTACATTTACCTGTCGAGGCTCTACCACCCTGCGAGTGTCAGCAAGTGAAACAGGTTGTGCGTCCTCTACTGCATCTTCATTATGAAGAATAATGTCAGCCAACTGCTTTGCGCTCTCCTCGCTACGCATCATAAAGCCGCCCTGCTTGGCATCATACCAACCCTTTTCCGCTTTGGCAAGCGCTTTGGCTGCCCGCTGCTGTTCCTTTGTCAGCGTGTCTGCAAACTTCACCAGGTGCATATCAAGCACCTTTCCTTTTTGGGTGGTATACGCTGCAGGCACAATCGTATATCGCTGTTCGACGTCTTTCTTCACCGTCCTGTATTCCGCAAACGCTTTGGTCTTGCGGTGCGATGAGGCTATCCATTTCTCGAAATCTTCAATGGCAGCGCCTGTAATGGCTCCCAGTCCCTGCCACCCCTCTTCATAGTTGCTTAGGTAGGCGGCCTCGGCATCGCCGATGTCGTTGAAGCCAAGCATTACCTTGTGCTCATCAAAAGAACCATCCTCGTTGCGTTGGTCAACGACAAACACCTTGCGACCGTCCCAACCGTCAATATTGTCAGAAAGGAACACATCTATATGGTCACCGTCCACACCCTCTGTGCCGCGAATGTATCCGTAGGTGTTCTGCATGGTGGTTTCCCACTTGTTGCCGTTAGCATCCACACCTTTACGCACAGATCCTTTCGGCTGCTCAATGGTTACATTGAATGTACCAATCTGTACGTGTCCTTTCTTGTAGTTGCCTGCCTCTTTCTGCTGCTCTGTCGGATTGGTGTTTACCTCCGCCTCGGCAGCTGCTATTTTTTCTCCCAACTTGTTGGAAATAAGAGAATTTATCGTACCTTTGCTATCAGAGGAAGTGCTTTGAGGAGTTATTCCCGAGCCCTTTGTAGCAGTCTCGGCTTCATTTGGCTGCTCATAGTCCAAACCTTGCCTTTCAGCCGAAGAGGTAGTCGCATCTTTCGGAGTGCGCCAAATGACACTTCTTTCCTGCAAAAGCCGTAATATCTTATTGCGGCTTTTTTCTTGACTTGACACAACCACTTCCTTACCATCCTTGCTGACAGTAATAGATGTAAAGTAATAAAAACGAGAACCATCCGTTTTTTTGAATGAACGGATAAAGATATATGAGGATGCTCTTTCTGTGTCATCTCCCTCTTTTGCTTCGCTTGCTTCCTCAACAATGGCGTGTGGGTTTTCAAGGGTAGGTTTAATCATACCCAATTTGCCCTCTCTGCCTTGCCGCATAAGTTTGGCAAATTGGTTTTCTCCCATTTTTACCTCACCAATAGGAGTGTTTAAGATTCCACTTTCCCCAAATAGAGCATCCCAATTTTCAATAGTAAGCTCTATTTCGGGAGCAACATCGGCAATAAGTTCCATATCGGCAATAAAATCAAATGCTTCATCTGCCGACATTGAAGATGTTTTTATTTCTGTTGCATCTTCTTCGCCTTGATTTCTTCTATCTTCATCCTCGTTTCGTGTTCCTCGACTATCTCCTTCAATGCTTCCTGCACCGTCGGCTGTCCGCTCTCCACTCTCAACTCGTTCTCCTGTTGCAGCATCTCCATTGCTTCCCTGCTTCCCTCGTTGGCTTGCTGAATTATCGCCAACCAATACATTGCTTCGCTGTTGTCCATTGTAGGTAATGTTTAATGTTTCGTAAATAGCCTGTGCAAGCGTGCGAGGGGTGTTGTCCGGTTGCTCAAACAGGGTTGCTTCCTGTGTACCTTGAATAAGGTCATAGAGTTTGTTAAATGTACTTTGGATAATGCTTTGGTTTTCCCCCTTGTACATCGTTGCCAAAAGCAGAGCAAAGTTACTGAAACTCTCGGCAGGGAGATAACTTTCACCCGTTGCATCATCAATTTGGTATTGACGTTTCCAACTTTCAACGGCTATTCGTGCCTCTTTGTAGGTTTTAGCCCCTGCAAAGTCAGCACTCTGCGATAAGGCATGGTACGCACGGATTGAGTTCTGTACCTCCCCAATCATACGTTCTTCGTCCGGACTGTCATAATCCCGGTATGCAGTCGCAAGGATAGCCTTTTGAGCCTTTACCGGCAGAGTGTTGAACATCTCTTCCAATCGGGCGCCGCCATCCTTGAAGATGCTCTGATACATAACGCCCCGCAAATCATTCCTTGCCTCGGCTGTAAGGTTGCCCTTGTTGTCAAATGCACTCTTGTACTGCGTCGGGCTGATGTAACCCTTTTGGCTCATCCACTTGAGCACATCCGCACCATTCTTGTCCACAAGTTCAGCAAAAGAAATCTCTTCGTCGGCAGACCGGAGTAGCAGATTGGAAAACAGGCGTATCTCATCACCCATCCTCTGCAAGGCGTTCTTCGGCTTGATACGCTCCGTTCCTCCGCTCTCGGTGTCCTGTGCCACAAACTGACCGAGATTAATAGCCTGAGCATCATCCACGTCAAGCATATTCACAAGAACAGGACGTTCCACGGTCTCAATATCCTCTGCACGTAAGCCAAATTCGTCTGCGTGGTCTTTCAGATACTGCTTGTACTGCTCCGCCTGCTCCTTGTGGCTCTCCCACATCAGACGAAGCGCATCGCTTCGGTTGTTGCCCTGTATGGCTTCGCCTCGTGCGTTCACGCTGGGCGCACCTGTATAGGCAGTAACGGAAGATGTGATTTCTTCGGGGCGAATATTCCCGGCAATCTTGCGTGCCGACATTACGCTTGCCTCATCGTTACGCTCTTTGGGCTGTGCCTCATCAATGAAGTAGAGAGGATTACGCACACCCTGAATGTGGCTCGGCTGTAATTGGGTTGCATCAATCACGACCACACGACCACCCACAATGGCATCATCGCTGAAACGCACAGACACCTCCTTGCCCTGTAATGCCTGTAACGGTTCCTGTCGGTCAACCTTGTGTCCGCTCACACGTCTGTAACCTCTTGCTCGTGCATCCTGCGGAGTATCGTCCACCACATCGGGAACACCGTTGAGGGCTTCACGCTCGATACGCCGAAGTTCCTCACGTTCTGCACGCAACCTTTCTTCCTCTGCCTTGCGCAGTAGCGCTGCTTCCTCGGTAATACGTCTGCGTTCTGCTTCTGCATCCATTCTTCTACGGTTGGCAGTTCTGGCAATCTTCTTCCAAAGGTTCACTTCCTGCTGTGCCGCATCAATCGCCGCCTTGCGTTCTTTCTCTGCGGCGATTTTCTCGGCAATGGAAACACCGCCTTTCGGCTTGGCTTTCTCCAACTTCTTCAAAGCGGCTTCCTTGTCGGCTACCATTCCATCGGCAACAGTCTGTGCCATGGTCTCATCACCCTCGGTCTGTTCCAAGATGGCATCCCATGCCGTATCGCTGTCTGTCTGTTCATAGATAGGGTTTCCCTGCCCATCCTTTGGTATTCTCTGCATTGCAGGAATATTTTCCACACCATTGTTGCCGTTTTCAGGAATATTTTCCACACCATTGTTGCCGTTTTCAGGAATATTTTCCACACCATTGTTGCCAACTCCCTCGACAGGATGTTCAAACGCCACTCCGTTATGCTCCAACAACATATTGTCGAGTTCATCACGAGTAAACAGATTTACACGCTTACCGCCAATAGGCGCCTCGGTATATACCTCATACCTGCCGTCTGCATCAGCATCAGCTGTAATACTGCCACGAACGGTAACACCGTTCTCATCCATAAGGGAAACAACGTCATTAAGAGCATATTGCGGTCTGTCAGCCTCCTGCATCGCCTGTTGTCTCTCGGCATTCTCTGCGGTCCGCTGTGCTTCAAACTGCGCCACTCGTGCCAAGTTTGCCTGTTCTACCTGCTGTTGTATTGTTTCCTTTGACAAAGGGAATACGTTCACACCGTCCGACACATTCACCGTGCCATCCCCATTATCAACAATACCATACCCATTGGCAACCACCTGCACCTGCATCTGTGCCTCATCACCGGCAATGGAGTATGTATCACCGGGGTTGAATGTAACAACACCGTCAATCTTATTGGCAGCTTCCAGTGCAAGCTGCTGGCGGATAGCCTCTGCCGCCGTCATCTTCTCTTCACTCGGGTCAAGCGGCTCATCAATGTTCAATATCGCATCGGGCGACACCTGTTCAAGTGCGCCTGTCTCTGCATCACGGACAATAATACTACCGTCCGAAGCCTTGATATCGATACCGTCCGCATACTGCACAAGGTTTCCACCGATAACATACACACGGCGGTCGTCCTGCTTCATCGTTGCCCCCTGTATCATACCTGTTGTGCGGTTGGTACGTGCATCCACCATGGCATTGCTCTGATCAATACGTCCGTCAATGTCATCACGCACACGCTGTATCATACCGCTGTACACCTGCCCTGCGTTGAGGTAATCCAGAATAGCGGCACGTTCTTCCTCGTTCCATATGCCATTGCTGCGCATCTCTTCCAATGCATTCATCGGGTTGATGTCCATATTGGCAAGCAAATCTTCATCAACAAGTGCCTCTACTCGCTGCCGTTGGTAGTCATACATATTCTTGGCATCGGTCATCTCCTGCGGAGTCTCGATGTGGTAACCGTCAATGTAACTTTCATTCATTGACACTGCATCGTTATCTTGCTCTCCTCTGCTTTGTGCGAGTGTTCCAAGGTTAAAACCCCTCATCATCAACGAACGCTCCATATAGGTGAGGACAGCAGCCCTCTCTTCATCCGTGAAGTCCCTGTCGTTCACAACGCCCTTTGCCACACTGCCTATATCATCGTTGGTAGTAAGGTCGATAGTCTCTCTCAATGGCTCCCACACCTCCTTGCCAAGCAGCTCGTTGGCGCGCGCGTCCGCCTTATTCACGCCATGCTTCATCGAAACATAGCGCGCCCCCGAGAGCGCGTGCTTGCCCGCACCCATCAAACCCATGGAAAGCGCCATTCCGCCCCAGATGTCGCCGTGGAATTGTCCTGTGGAAAATAAGTTTGTGCGTATTCCATCGGAATTTTGTTGGTAGGCGTCGTCAAGATTGAGCATCGTACGCCACATCTGACCGTAGTATTCCTCGGTAACTTCACCGAAATAGTCGTTCACGCCCATTTTGTTGAACAGTCGGTGTGTCTGCCCCATAATACTGCTCAACGCGCCTGCGTCAGCCTTTGCAAGCATCGAGCTGATACGTTTGGCGCCTGCTACGTCGGCAAGTTTGCCCATATTGCCGAGGGTAAAAAGCGGGTCAAGATGCGCACCGAACATCTCCGAATAGTTCTCAACGATGGCATTGGCTTCACCCTGCCAAATGGCGTCGCCCCAAGTCTTGTCGTCGCTGAAATCGTATGTCCCGTCCTCATTCGCAACCACATCGCCGAGTTTGCGGTCTATGACGCCCGACACGGTCTTTCCCATCTGCACGGTATTCGTCATCAGCGGAGCACGGACAATCAAATCGTCGGTCGTCGTCCCCAGCGCCTTAATGCTCCAATTTGCACCATATTTTCCCAAACCTCTCACCCCATGTTCTTTCACGTAAGCCTTGAATCCTTTTTTCGCCATCTCTTCGGCCGCTGCCTTGCCTGCCACCTTAGCCGCCGCCTTGCTTGCCACCGTGATGCCTCCGAATCCTCCGCCCGTAATCGTGAAGTCTATCATGAAAGCCGGCATATGCCCGGTCATTATACCCGCCCTGTACCAGAAGCCTGCATCCCCTCCGTATTCCCGTTCGGCTTGTTCCTTCTCATGGCGCGCACCCAGCATTTCGTGATAAGCAGAACGCTCTCCACTGGTCGCCCCCTCTCCGGTGTACTCCTTTTCACGCAGCGCTGTCACATTGTCGCGTACATCACCCACACCCAAATCCCATGTCCTGGCATCCCCCATCACACGAGTGAAACCTCGCCAAAAGCCCACATCTTTGCCGGCCTCACGGTCCCTCTGCTCCTCAAGAGTTTCGATGAGTTCCTCCGTCTGCCGGATAGCTGCATCCAGTGCGCGTCCCTCCTTGTCCGCCTGCTGCATGGGCAGATAAGATTGCGCGGCACCCAGCGCGGCAAAGGGAGACTTGTTATTCCTGTGCTTGTCCGCCCACTCCTTGTGTACCCGCTGACTACTGCGTATTCTTTTTTCTTTTAGTTCGGCTAATTTGAGATTCGCTTTGCGCAACTGCCCGCTCACGGACATATCCGCCGTCTGCCGGTATCCGAAACTCTCCGTACCGCCAACCGCCTTGCTGCCGGATATGTTTCCTGCCGGATAAGTTTCCTCCATCTTACCGTTATCCGGGTTGAACCTGCTCCCGCTTTTCTTCGTTTCTCCGAGTTCGGGTCCGGAGCCATACTCCTGCACATTCTCCACCTGCCCGTTGAAATCTCCCATCACCTGGACCACATGATGTTTAATCCTCCCGGCGTCTTCATCGAAGCCCGTTTTTTCCTGTCTCCCCGCAGAACTTTCTCTGTCGGGAGGTGCAGGAACACCGTGCACTCCGGTCGCAGAAGATGCAGCGAGCTGTTCATCCGCTTTGGTCTCCGCATCGCGTAACGCATTCGGGAAACGTTTCAAAAACCCCTCCCGCTTACTGACGGGTATGTGATATGTCCTACCATCGTTGTGATATTTCACCTTGGCATCGGGATATCTCTTTTCAAAACCATCAACCTTATCTTCCGGAATATCATAAATCTTTCCGTTTACTATATATTTTGGCATAATTCATCATTCCTTTACTTCATACTGACTGTAATCTTCTTCATCCGCAACCTCATACCGGCTGTAGTCTTCATCCTCCGATAACTCCGATATTGCAGTGGCTGGGTCAATTTTCGAAAGAGAAAGCATAATCCGTGAGGCTCGCGGCGATTTGTGCCAGTTCTGCTTCACGAAGTCCTCCTTCTTCTGCGGAGTGTCGAGTTTCTTCATATCACTTTCCCAGCGCTTGCGTGCCGTCTCATTGGTTGGGGCAAGACTTGCAAGCATAGCGTCAAAGACCTGCTGCATCGAGCCTTTCCAAACATTCTCATAGATGCTCACTTGATTGCCGTTGCCGTCAGCAAAGCCGAGTTTTTTACCGCGAACGCTACGCCCTACCGCCGCCCGTGCCGCTTCACGGCGCACATACACATTGTCGTTATGTTGTCGTACTTGGAAGTTGTGTGAACGGTCCGCACGGCGTTTCTCCTCTTTGAAATTTTCATCCCAACGCTCATCTGCTGCCTTGTCCCGACCCTTCTTGTACTCCTGTTCGTCTTTGTACCGGTCATCAGCGATTTTCTCACGTTCGTTACGGTGTTGAATACCCTCGTTATAACGCTCTCTTGCTTCTTGGTCAAGTCCGAGCTGTCTTTGCCATGAGCGTTCACGGTAGGCGTTGTCAGCATCCACCTGTCTGACTCTCATTAAGCCACCGAGATAAGCCGCATTCTTTTCCTCGCGCTCTTTCATCAGCTTGTCATAACGGACCCTGCTACGTTCCGACATCGTATTATTCCCCGTGTACATGTTGGGCGCGCCCCGTGTCGTAAAATAGAGATTGGAAAGAGCCATAATTCCGTCGCCGATGGCTGCGAAGATTTCATTACGTTTCTGTTTCTTCTTCTCTTTTTCAAGTTCCTCCGCGCTCGGAGGCGTGTAGGGGTTAAGTTTCCGGAACAGTTCCTCATAACCGCCACCCGCAGAGGCATCGGACGGCGGGTCTGCCTTTGCCACGACAGGAGCGGAACCCTCCCCTTTCGGAATCATCGCCACCGGGCTGACCGGCTTTTCCGCAGACTTTAAAATATCATCCAGTACAGTCATAGCATGTGTTTTAGAGAGGTATGGAAGCCGCCAGACCAGTTACGCCCTGCACGGCACCGCCGATAGCCGCCGCCTTGCCCTGTTCTATTTGGTTCAACTGTTCAGTAAGGGCGTTATCGTTCGTCATATAGGTAGCCTCGATATTATCCTTGCGTGCATCGGCATTAGCCGCTATCTGTGAGACAGCCCCGGCAAGAGCCTCGTTACCTGCTGCTTTCGCCGCCGCTACGCTCTCATCCGTGCCGCCCATCACAGCCGCCGTACCTGCCGCCGCCCTGTTGCGCTGCTTGATACTCTCTTCCGTCTGCGTGAGAATACGTTGGGCATCGGCACGCTGCGTGGCGTCCTCGTTATACCTTCGGTCATACCAATCTTGATTCTTCTGTCGTTGCGCTTCCACATTGCGTTTCATTTTCTTCATCGCCTTAGAGGCGGACATTCCGCCGAATATGCTGCCTACCGCACCTATCGCACCGCTAATTAGTCCCATACGTTGAACTGTTAAAAGTTATACTTCTGACGCAAAACTAATCACATACCTTTGAGGCATCATTTTATCTTTTTACGGACCGTATGGCAAAAGGAAAGAAAACAGGAGGAAGAACGGCGGGCACGCCGAATAAGGTGTCCGCCGCAATACGTGGAGCCATAGCGCAGATGCTCGACGACTATTTTAATTCTGATACCTTTGTCAGGGATATAGCCGGATTGGAACCCAAAGACAGGGTTGCGGCGATGGAAAAGTTCGCCGCCTATGTTTCACCGAAACTACAGACAACCACACTCGATATGACGGTAGAGAACAAAAAGACTATCGAGGACAAATTAGCTGAACTGTCAGCCGATGGAGAAGAAGAATAGCATCTATTTCCCTCTACTTTAGATAGTGAGGTTCATTTAGGTTTTAGTTAATACAGTTTGTTTTCAGGAGGAGCGGTGTCAGCGATGCACACCGCTTTTTCGTCTATTCTTGTACAATTACAGGGTATTTCTTCCGAAGAAATGGCAATAAATGTACAATTATGAGGTATAAATGTACAGAAATGCCCTATATCTTCGTATAAATGCGCAAAAAAGGGGTATTTCTTCCGCAAAAAAGCCTATTTCTTCGGAAAAACTCCGAAAACGGGTAAAAAACACCCCAAAAAAGCTCTATTTTTAACATTTATTTCTTCTGAAGAAATGGGGTATAACTGTACAATTATCGCCATAAATGTACAGAAATAGGGGATTTCTTCTGAGGAAATCCGAAGAAAATGGCGATAACTGTACATTTTTGGCGATAACTTCGGAAAACCTTTTCTTTTATTACATATATACTACGTATATATTCCATAAAAGAATATATATATCTACTTCATCATCTTCCGTGCGCACGTGCGTGCGCGTGAGAAAAAGAAATTTTGAAAAGGATTTTAAGGGAGGGAGAGAAAAAGTTGCGCCAAAAAGAAAGAGAAAGCCTACAAAGAGAATATCCCCCTGCAGGCTTCTGATGGTAAAAAGATAAACAGACAGGCAAACTCCCGACTGTTACTTTTGCCGATAAATAAAACTGCTCCGACATGAATAGAAATTATCAAACGATTACAAGCCTCCTTCAAAAGAGCAGGCGTGATATTGAGATTCAATCCATGGATTTCGGATTTGAGACCTTGATGTTGATAGCCCACGACCTCTGCAAGTACGACAGGGTTATTACGCTTGTTGTGGGGAATAATATTTCCTGTATGCAGTTAGACCTCCTCATACAAGCAAGTGAAGACCGTCTCAATATTAAATTTCCATAAGCGTTTGCAATGAAAACTCCTTCGAGAGAGAGTGTGTCCCGTTGCATTCCGTTCTGAAAGCTCCGGTCCCCTGAACTATCAGAGTTCACAAAGTGGCTGCATCTTCCGAAGCTCAAACCTTGGCGAACATCAGCCACGAACATCTTCATGTTGATTTGAGTAGGGGTTAGAAACCCTTTCCTTTCTGCCGTTGGTACACTACAGTTTGGTTTTTGTCGAGATTGACGATTTTGAACATCACAATAGAGCGGTCGGGAATGTCCTCCGGCAGCATCGTAACGAGCCGAGCTATTACCTCATCCACGGTGTTAAATCCCACATCCGTTAGTTCCGCTACGCTCTTCCCATTGTGGTATGCTGCCGCATTCACCATGTAGCGGCACGACAAGCGGAAATGTATATCCTCCTCCTGCTTCTTCTCTCTGGTCGAAGCCTTGCCGGAGAAAAAGATAAAATCAATCACTTTCTCGTTCAGTTCCCAAGCCGGGAAGTAGTCAATCTTGATATACCCACGTGTCACCTTGTGCCCGTTGCTGTGGTTCATCCCGAACGCCACCTCGTCAATCGTTGCCCCACAATCATTCTGAGCCACCGTACCCCACGTATGCCGGAACGTATAGACCGAATACCATTCCTCTTTGGGCATACCCATTGCCTTGCAAAGCTGCTTGATGCCGCTGTTTACATTCGCATTGAAACTATCCGAGGTACTCATGCGCTGGTAGAAGTTGAACAAGCGTCCATCATCAGTCGTGTTGAGATATTTATCAAACAGAGGCAGAATGATAGCCGGGACACGAATTTCCATATACGCACCGTCCGTTCTGCTCTTGCGTGTCTTTGCACGCTGGTAACGAATGATACCGTTCTCATAGTCCTTCTTGCGAAGATTATACAGGTCCACGGTGTTGATTCCTGCAAGACACAGCACCATCATCGCCACGTCACGTCCGAACTCCGTCAGCGGAAGCTTCAGTTTGCTCTCAGGGATGGGGAATGAGAAGAACTCCCTGCACGCTTCCGGGGTAATGGCAAGTTTCTCCGTCCTGTCCGCCGCAGGTATCTCCACCTTCAGCCAAGGGTTCGTCCTGATTCGGATGATGCCGTTGTCGTAGTCGTTGTACTCCAAAATGGCGGCTTTGAATACCTGCCTCATACAGATAGGGTACATCTCCTTTGCCCTGTGGGTACTTTCCAATGATTTAATCCACCTGTTCACCAACTGCGATGTGAGCTGGGAGAACATAACCTTGTCCGTACCTGTGAAACGTTCCAGATGTTGCAGGGCGAGTTTGTAGTTCTTAGCGTTCCTTTCCTGCCCACGGTCAATCATCCTGTCGATATGCCCCCTCGCATATTCGGAGAAGCAGATGTTGTTGTCGCCGTTTGTCAGGAACTCCACCACCTCCTTTGTCGTCCAATGCCCGATGTCTTTTTTGTTGAGCCGCTCCGTGTATTCCACAATCTTCTGCGCACAATATTGCAAGACATAAGGGTCCTTTATCTCATTCGTCTTGGACAGCTCTTTCCTTGAAACCATCTTGTCTGTCTTGATGAACGACGATGCACGCCGATGAGTAACCCGAATGTACACCGGGTAGAAACCGTCAGCCCTGGCTGTTCTCACTACTGCTTTCAATGTTGCCATATCTGTTGTTTTTTATGGTTCAAATCTTATTTGTGTCCCAATCTCTCTGTTCCGTGTTCCAATGTTTTTGGGGTCTTTTTTGCCTAACACGCTCATTCTTCGGTAATAATGCTTGTACAACACGCATACAACACCGTTGTAAAATGTTGCCAACTATTGTACAACATTTACGTTCATTCTGCTCATTTTCCGTGCAGAATGCACGCACTTCTTTGAAATAACATAGGCGGTAAGCCCTTGTAATAGAAAAGCTTACCGCCTATTTCGCTATTTATCAGCTACTTACGTCTATCCCTCTATTGCAGCCTGTGCGGCGGCCAGACGAGCAATAGGTACTCTAAAAGGAGAACAACTTACATAGTTCAACCCCACTCTGTGACAGAACTTCACGGAAGAGGGTTCACCTCCATGCTCACCGCAAATACCGCATTTCAGTTCCGGACGAATGGCACGACCTCTTTCGGTTGCCATCTGCACCAGTTGACCTACCCCGTTCTGATCGAGTACCTGGAAGGGGTCTACCTTCAGAATCTTCTTTTCCAGATAGATCGGCAGGAATGAAGCGATATCGTCGCGTGAATATCCGAAGGTCATTTGCGTAAGGTCGTTCGTTCCGAATGAGAAGAATTCCGCAGAAGAGGCTATACGATTGGCGGTTAATGCCGCACGAGGTATTTCGATCATCGTACCTACTTTGAATTCGATACTGTCGCCCAGCTCTTCAAAAAGACGAGCGGCCTCCTCACGAATTACTTTTTCCTGTTCCTTAAATTCGTATAGAATTCCGGTCAGAGGTACCATTATCTCGGGATGTGTTTCAACACCATCTTTCTTCAGTTCGAGTGCAGCTCCCAAAATAGCTCGTGTTTGCATCTGCGTGATTTCCGGATAGGTGTTTCCCAAACGACAACCACGGTGTCCCAACATCGGATTATGCTCGCACAAAGATTCCACACGTTGCTGAATGAACTGCAAGCTCACTCCCATCGTGTCTGCCATTTCTTGTTGTCCTTTCAAATCGTGCGGAACAAATTCATGCAAAGGAGGATCGAGCAGACGTACCGTTACCGGATACCCTGCCATTGCCTTGAAGATTCCTTTAAAGTCGGCTTGCTGATAAGGCAATATTTTAGCCAATGCTTTTCTGCGTCCTTCGGCATTTTCCGAAAGAATCATCTCACGCATCGCTTTTATCTTCTCTCCTTCAAAGAACATGTGTTCCGTACGGCAAAGACCGATACCAACCGCTCCGAAATTACGTGCCACTTCCGCATCGTGAGGCGTATCGGCATTCGTGCGTACTTGCAGTTTTGTGTATTTATCTGCCAGATTCATGAGTTCGGCAAAGTCTCCGGATAGTTCGGCGGCTTTGGTCTGCACCTCACCGTTATATACTTCACCCGTACTACCGTTCAAAGAGATATAATCTCCTTCTTTCAGCAACACTCCGTCAATCTCTACCGTACGGTTCTTATAATCGATATTCAAGGCTCCCGCACCCGACACGCAACATTTACCCATACCGCGGGCAACGACCGCCGCATGCGATGTCATACCTCCGCGAGCTGTCAGAATACCTTCTGCCACCGCCATACCTGCCAAATCTTCGGGCGAAGTTTCGATACGCACCATGATAACACGTTTACCGCCTGCATGCCATTCTGCGGCATCATCGGCAAAGAACACGATTTGTCCCGTAGCTGCTCCGGGAGAAGCCGGCAAACCGCGGGTAAGCACTTTAGCCTGTTTGAGAGCCGCTTTATCGAATACGGGGTGAAGCAATTCGTCCAACTTGTTGGGTTCGCAACGCATCAATGCCGTTTTTTCATCAATCATTCCCTGATGGAGCAAATCCATCGCAATTTTTACCATTGCCGCACCGGTACGTTTACCATTGCGCGTTTGCAAGAACCACAGTTTACCTTCCTGTACGGTAAACTCCATATCTTGCATGTCTTTATAATGATTCTCCAGTTTGGTTTGCAACGCATCCAGTTCTTTGTAGATTTCCGGCATAGCCTCTTCCATGGAAGGATATTTGGTTGCACGTTCTTTTTCCGACACGCCTGCCAGTTCAGCCCAGCGTTGGGAACCGATTTTGGTTATCTGCTGCGGAGTGCGAATTCCGGCAACCACATCTTCTCCCTGGGCATTGATGAGGTATTCACCATTGAAGAGATCTTCGCCCGTAGCGGCATCGCGGCTGAAACAAACGCCGGTTGCGGAAGTGTCACCCATATTGCCGAATACCATGGCTTGCACATTGACGGCTGTTCCCCATTCATCGGGTATCCCCTCCATTTTACGATAGAGGATAGCACGCTCGTTCATCCATGAATTGAACACGGCGCATACGGCCCCCCAGAGTTGTTCATAAGCACATTTCGGGAAGTCTTTACCGGTTTGCTCTTTCACCGCAAGCTTGAACTTGCTTACCAGTTCTTTCAAATCTTCCACTCCGAGTTCATTGTCCAGTTTCACGCCTTTCGCATGTTTCACTTCTTCGATAATGGCTTCGAACGGATCGATATCTTCCTTGTTTGTAGGTTTCATACCCAGAACCACGTCACCATACATCTGTACGAAGCGGCGGTAAGAATCCCATGCAAAGCGGGCATTTCCGGTTTTGCGTACCAACCCCTCAACCACTTCGTCATTCAATCCCAAGTTCAGAATAGTATCCATCATACCCGGCATGGAAGCACGGGCACCCGAACGTACGGAAACCAGCAGCGGATTGTCTACGCTGCCAAATTTGGAGTTCATCAAGCTTTCCACATGGGCAATGGCTTTCTCTACCTCATCCTTCAACAAGGCAATTACTTTCTCCTGTCCTAATTCGTTATATTCGGTACAAACTTCGGTCGTGATTGTAAATCCGGGAGGAACAGGAACCCCTATCAGGTTCATTTCCGCAAGATTCGCACCTTTTCCTCCCAACAAGTTCTTCATCCCGGCTTTTCCCTCTGCCTTGCCGTTACCAAAGGTATAAACTCTTTTTTTCTCCATAATACTAATTTAAGTGTTCAGATTATTTCATTATTTCTGCTCGCAAAGCTAAGTATATTTCACATATGGCAAAACTTTTCCACCAAAAACTTTCTGCCGGAAAGAATGGGATGCGTAAGTTCAAGACAAGATGCATAATAATAGCCTTCACATCGCATCCCGGGAACGACACAGGCATGGTGTTTTTAGGACACGGGTAGTTTAAAAGTAGCGTACAGGCATGGTTCCCGAACCGTACAAGGGATGTTTCGCCAGCATCCCACACACCTAAATAACACACTATGTATCAAGCATTTGAATCTTCCATAGAATTATCCTATTACATAGACCGGATATGTTTATTCCGAACCCGCGTGATACAACCGAAACATCGAACTGAGGAAAATCGTATGCCATCGCATCTCTTCCGGAGCAAAGCATCCGGATATTCCCGGAAAATACCTACTTTTGTTGCATAATTTATTTTTGAAATAAAAGTGGCAAGAAAAAAGAAAACACTTCCTCTATTGGAGAAAGTGACGATAACAGATGTGGCAGCCGAGGGAAAAGCCGTCGCAAAAGTGAATGAACTGGTTATTTTCGTTCCGTACGTTGTTCCCGGAGATGTGGTTGACCTGCAAATCAAACGAAAAAAGAATCATTATGCAGAGGCTGTCGCCGTGCAGTTTCACGAATATTCACCTCGCAGAACCGAAGTTTTTTGCCAACATTATGGGGTGTGCGGAGGATGCAAATGGCAGATTCTTCCTTATGAGGAACAAATAAAATACAAACAGAAGCAAGTAACCGACAATCTGACACGTATCGGAAAAATCGCCTTGCCGGACATCTCCCCCATTATAGGCTCGGAGAAAACCCGTTTCTACCGTAACAAACTCGAATACACATTTTCCAGCAAACGGTGGCTGACGGAAGAAGAAGTAAAGCAAAACGTTGTTTACCGGCAGATGAATGCGGTGGGATTCCACATCCCCAATGCTTTCGACAAGGTACTTGCCATCGAGAAGTGCTGGTTGCAGGACGACATATCGAACCGTATACGCAATGCAATACGCGACTATGCCTACGAGCACCAATACCCTTTCTTCAATCTACGCACACAAGAGGGGATGCTCCGCAACATGATTGTACGCACCTCATCCGGAACCGGAGAGTTGATGGTGATTCTCATTGCAAAAATAGAGAAGGAAGAGGAACTGGCTCTGTTCAAACAACTGCTTGCTTACGTAGCCGATTGTTTTCCCGAAATTACTTCTCTGCTATACGTCATCAACAATAAATGCAACGATACCATTACCGACCTTGATGTACATATCTTTAAAGGTAAAGACCACATCTTTGAAGAAATGGAAGGCTTGCGTTTCAAGATAGGTCCGAAATCATTCTATCAGACCAATTCGGAACAGGCATATACACTCTACAAAGTGGCCCGCAACTTCGCAGGACTCACCGGAAACGAACTGGTGTACGACTTATACACCGGCACAGGCACCATCGCCAACTTTGTAGCTTCTCAGGCACAACGTGTCATCGGTATCGAATATGTACCCGAAGCCATCGAGGACGCCAAAATCAATGCCGAGATAAACGGCATAGACAACACGCTGTTCTTTGCCGGAGATATGAAAGACTTGCTTACAGAAGACTTCATCAGTCGCTACGGACGTCCGGATGTGATTATCACCGACCCACCCCGTGCGGGGATGCATGCCGATGTGGTGAATGTCATTTTGTCCGCCGAACCCCGCCGTATTGTGTACGTTAGCTGCAACCCCGCTACACAGGCGCGCGACCTTCAGTTGCTCGACAACAAGTACGAAGTAAAAGCCGTACAACCGGTGGATATGTTCCCCCACACACACCACGTGGAGAATGTGGTGTTGCTTGAACTCCGCACTATTCCGGAAGTGCAAACAGACTGATATTATCAAAAGAATATATGCAGGTTATGGAAGACACTTCTCCAACAAGCCGATCTTTTATTTAATAATATATCACGTGGAAAGAAAAAAGCTAATTGCCCGGGCACGTACCCGATATACAGACTATATGGTAAAAGAGCCTATGGAACTCATGGAGTTTCTGACCGCGAAGATGCCTCAAGCCAGTCGCACCAAACTTAAAATGCTACTCAGCAAACGGGTGGTTTTCGTGGACAACGTAATCACCACACAGTACAACTTTCCCTTAAAGCCGGGAATGAAAGTGCAAATCAGCCGGGAAAAAGGTAACAAAGAATTCAACCATAAACTTCTGAAAATTGTTTATGAAGATGCCTATATCATAGTCGTGGAAAAGATGCAGGGATTACTTTCCGTAAATACCGACAGGCAAAAGGAGCGTACTGCACATCACATTCTAAGCGACTACGTACGCCGTTCGGGACGCCACAACGGCGTGTACATCGTTCATCGCCTGGACAGAGACACCTCCGGACTGATGATGTTTGCCAAAGATGAAAAGACACAGCACACGCTGCGAGACAACTGGCACGATATTGTAACCGACCGCAGATATGTAGCCGTAGTTTCCGGCGAAATGGAAAAGGATGCCGGGAGCGTGGTGTCATGGCTCACCGACCGCACGCTTTACGTATATTCCAGTCCGCATGACGACGGCGGAGCCAAGTCTATTACACACTACCGCACCATCAAGCGAGGCAACGGCTATTCATTGGTGGAACTTAATCTGGAAACCGGACGAAAGAATCAGATTCGCGTACACATGCAAGACTTGGGGCATCCCATCATTGGCGACGGACGTTACGGATTTGAAGAGATAAATCCCATAGGCAGACTGGCATTGCATGCGTTTAAACTCTGTTTTTATCATCCCGTTACCGGAGAAATTATGCGCTTCGAGACTCCCTATCCTGCCACTTTCAAAAGTTTGTTCAACAAAAAATAAGTCGCTCATACTTGATTCCACGGAAAATCAGCGATATTTACGCACTGCAAATACTACCTTTGCACATACTTAGTATTATTAAGATACATACCCATCTGTTTAACTATTTAATTTTTAAAAATATCTATGGCAATGCATACATGGTTCGAATGTAAGATCCGCTACGAAAAGATAATGGAGAACGGAATGCAAAAGAAAGTAACCGAACCTTACTTGGTAGACGCGCTCAGTTTTACCGAAGCGGAAGCGCGCATCATCGAAGAGATAACACCTTTCATTTCGGGAGAATTTACCGTATCGGACATCAAACGGGCTAATTACAGCGAGTTGTTCAGCAGCGATGAAGAAACCGCCGACAAGTGGTTCAAATGCAAGCTGGTGTTCATTACGCTGGATGAAAAAAGCGGAGCGGAAAAGAAAACCTCCACACTCGTTCTCGTACAGGCCGCCGACTTGCGCGACGCCGTAAAAAAACTGGATGAAGGAATGAAAGGAACCATGGCCGACTACCAGATAGCTTCCGTAGCGGAAACCACCATCATGGATGTATATCCATACAGCGCCGAACCTAACGACAAACCGGAAGTCTGAAAGTCTGATCCCGGCAGACGTATCGTACAATCCAATCTATCGTAAGACACATGATTACAGCAAACCTGCAACGAATACGGAAAGAACTTCCTGAAAAGGTGCGCCTGGTTGCCGTCTCAAAATTTCACTCCGCCGACGCCATAGAAGAGGCTTACCGTGCCGGACAACGCATCTTCGGCGAAAGCAAGGTGCAGGAAATGACCGCCAAATACGAAATCCTTCCTAAGGACATTGAATGGCACTTCATCGGACATTTGCAAACCAATAAGGTCAAGTACATAGTTCCTTACGTAGCCCTCATACACGGTATCGACTCATACAAACTGCTTGTCGAAGTCGATAGGCAAGCCGCCAAGGTACAACGCACGGTTCATTGCCTGCTGCAACTCCATATTGCCGAAGAAGAAAGCAAATTCGGGTTCAGCTTCG
The DNA here is from genome assembly GCA_041855205.1 of Bacteroides sp. Lineage (GTDB taxonomy): Bacteria > Bacteroidota > Bacteroidia > Bacteroidales > Bacteroidaceae > Bacteroides. The sequence goes on along the minus strand of JBHADT010000059.1, from coordinate 10,905 downwards.
ATGAATGCAGGGAGATGCTCGGCTCCGGATTATGGAAATCCCTCTCACACGTCCGGATATGCGGTTTGATGGGAATGGCAACCAATACGTCCGATACCGAACAAATAACGAAAGAATTTTGTTCCTTAAATAACTTCTTTCGGGAAGTCAGGCAAGAATGGTTTCCGGACTCGGATAGTTTTCGCGAACTTTCTATCGGGATGTCTTCGGACTATCCGCAGGCGATAGCATCGGGGAGCACATTGGTGCGAATAGGCAGTAAAATATTCGGAGATAGATATTAACAACATTATTATATTGAATAAATTACCATGGCAACATTAAAAACTACTTTTGCGGGGTTGGAGTTAAAGAACCCCATTATTGTCAGCAGTTCCGGACTGACCGATAGCGCCGAGAAAAACAAAAATTTCTACAAGGCAGGTGCGGGAGCCATTGTTCTGAAGTCACTGTTTGAAGAGCAGATTATGCTTGAAGCCGATTGGTTGGGTGATCCCAACATGTATCCGGAAGGTAGCGACTATTTAGTGGAATATGTGCGGCAACACAAGCTTTCCGAATACCTTGCACTAATTAAAGACACCAAAAAGGAATGCCCTATCCCTGTCATAGCCAGCATCAACTGTTACCAAAACGCCGAGTGGGTGAATTTTGCCAAACAGATAGCCGAAGCGGGAGCCGATGCCCTTGAGGTTAACATTCTGGCTTTGCAAACCAACAACGACTACACATATGGTTCATTCGAACAGCGCCATATAGATATCCTGAGACACATCAAACAAGCCGTGAAGATACCTGTAATCATGAAATTAGGCGATAACCTGACAAACCCCATCGCCCTGATCGAGCAGCTTTATGCCAATGGTGCATCTGCTGTGGTGTTGTTCAATCGCTTCTACCAACCGGATATCGATATCGAACACCTCAAACAAGTATCGGGTAGTGTATTCAGTACAGAGAATGAGTTAGGCAGGTCATTACGCTGGATTGGCATCGCTTCCGCTGCGGTAAACCGTATCGATTATGCCGCTTCAGGAGGTATTCATTCTGCTGACAGCATCGTGAAAGCTATTCTGGCGGGTGCATCGGCTGTGGAAGTTTGCAGCGCTTTCTATAAAGGAAGCTACTCCCTTGTAGATGATTTCCTGAAAGGTATTGAATCGTGGATGAATCGTCATGGCATGGAAAGCATACCGCAGTTCAAGGGTATGCTCAACATGAAGGATTTGAAAGGTGTAAACACCTTTGAACGCTCGCAATTCATGCGTTACTTCTCCAATAAGAAATAATTGCATCATGACCCAATGGAGCGCGCTTAGAAACGCTTCTCCTGCATATAAATAAAACTCTCCTTATCGTACAGTATTTTGCGATAAGGAGAGTTTTTCAGTAAAAGACAGATTCGACATATAACTTATAAGTACGGTTATACATCTCCCGTCCATATGCTTGCGCGTTACATCGCTTTTGCTTACATAAGATTGCTTGCCAACTCGCTCAATAAGCTGCGTTCGCCCTTCAAGAGATTAATATGAGCAAAAATCGATTGATCTTTCATCCTGTCAATCATATAAACCAATCCGTTGGATTCGGTGTCAAGATAAGGCTGGTCTATCTGATGAATATCACCGGTAAACACCATCTTGGTTCCCTCGCCCGCACGGGTGATGATTGTCTTTATTTCATGAGGCGTCAGATTTTGTGCCTCATCCACTATGCAAAACGTCTCGCTCAAACTGCGCCCTCTAATAAATGCCAAGGCCTCAATCACCAGTTGTTCGTTTTTCTGCATATCCTCCAGCCTCTTTACCTCGGTTGAGTTCGAGGCAAACTGATTCTTTATCACATTCAGATTGTCGAACAGGGGCTGCATATATGGAGCCACTTTCTCTTTGGCATCTCCCGGCAAAAAACCTATGTCCTTGTTAGAAAGAGCCACGATAGGACGAGCCAGAAGTATATGTTTATATTCACTGATTTGTGCCAATGCGGAAGCCAGAGCCAAAAGAGTCTTTCCCGTACCGGCCTTACCGGTCAAGGCTATCAGCTTCACATCCGGATCGTTCAGTACTTCGAAAGCGAATGTCTGTTCGGCATTACGCGGCTCAATACCATAGTTCCGTCCTTTATTAACCCTGCGTACAGTATGGGTAAACGGATTATAGCGTGCCAACACACTATTCCGGTCACTCTTAAGCACAAAGCATTCATTCGGATGTATCAAGTCCTTAAAATCAAACTCACTTATATCCAACCCTTCTTTGGAGGAATAAATACGGTCTATCAACCCGGGATCTACAGATTCGAATGTTTCATTCGATTTTTCGAAAATGTCTGCATTGATAACTTTATCAGTGATATAGTCCTCACAAAGCAAACCGATGGAACGAGCCTTCATACGGAGGTTGACATCTTTCGTAACCAGAATGGTCTTCATGTTTTTCTTCTGTTTCGACAGCCATTCTACCACACTCAGAATCTGGTGATCGGGAATATTTTCCGGAAACGAAGTATGTACATCCGGCGCATCTATCTTACCTGTCACCACAAACAGACGACCCAATCCCTCGCCTAAGGAAGCTCCTTTGGTAAATAGATTATCATCCGTAATCAAATCCAACTCACGCACGAACACACGAGCGTTATAGTTTATCTGCTCGTTTCCTTTCTTAAATCTGTCCAACTCCTCAAGTACTACAATCGGAAGATAAATATCGTTTTCCTGAAAGTTCCTCAAACAGTTGTAGTCATGAAGAATCACGTTCGTATCGATTACGAAATTTTTCTTAGCTCCCATACTTCTTAGATTTAAATAGTTGATATATTTGTCGCTTCTAAATTAACAACTCGGAAGAAAGAAAAGATTCGCTTTCTTGTTAAAAATCACAAAAGATGAACTATCAAGACACTTTATCCTATTTATATAACAGCACTCCTCTTTTTCAACATATAGGAACCTCGGCATATAAGGAAGGTCTGTCAAACACACTGGCGTTGGATAAGCATTTCAATCATCCGCACCGCAATTTCCGCAGTATCCACATTGCCGGTACCAATGGCAAAGGTTCCTGCTCGCACACGCTGGCTGCCATTCTACAAGAGTCAGGCTATAAAGTGGGATTATACACTTCTCCGCATCTGATAGACTTTCGCGAACGCATCCGGGTAAATGGAAAACCAATTCCAGAGGAATACGTAACCCGGTTTGTGGTTGAGGAACGTAACTTCTTCGAAATGTTACACCCTTCGTTCTTCGAACTGACAACAGCCATGGCTTTCCGCTATTTTGCAGATGAAAGAGTGGATGTGGCCGTTATCGAGGTAGGGCTTGGCGGACGACTGGACTGTACCAACATCATCCGCCCCGATTTGGCTATTATCACGAACATAAGCTTCGATCACGTACAGCTTCTCGGAAATACACTTGCAAAGATTGCGACGGAAAAAGCGGGAGTCATTAAAAAAGGAATCCCTGTAGTTGTAGGGGAAACGACACCGGAAACAAAAGCTGTTTTCATACAGAAAGCGCAAACAGAGAGTGCTCCTCTCTTCTTTGCCGAAGAAAATATGCGAGAGGAGTATCCCGGTTTGGAATGTGAGTTGAAAGGAATTTATCAAGAAAAGAACACACGCACAATACTCACTGCCATCCATGTGTTACAAGAAGCAGGTTATCATCTCAGCGAGAAGGCGGTACGCAATGGTTTTGCACATGTATGCGAATTAACCGGGCTTATGGGACGATGGCAGCAGATACAAACAAATCCGGTCATTATTTGTGATACGGGACACAACGTTGCCGGCATATCATATGTAGTAGAACAGATTCGCCGGCAAAAATACAAGCAGTTGCATTTTGTAATAGGTATGGTGAATGACAAAGACATAAACGGAGTGTTGGACTTACTCCCCACGGAAGCTGTTTATTATTTTACGAAAGCTTCTGTACAGCGGGCACTTCACGAAGAAGAACTGGCACGGCTCGCAGCTGATAAAGGATTGCAGGGAAGCAGTTATCCCGATGTAGTTAGTGCAGTACGCACAGCTATACAAAAAAGCCTCCCCGAAGATTTCATCTTCGTAGGAGGCAGCAGTTTTATAGTAGCGGATTTATTAGCGAACCGCAATGCACTCAATCTCTACTAAGGCATCCTTGGGCAATGCCTTTACGGCTACTGCTGAACGGGCTGGAAAGTCATTACTAAAATACCCGGAATAGACTGTATTCATCTCCGAGAAGTAGGACATATCAGCCAAGAATACAGTAGTCTTCACTATATTTTCCATACCCAGTCCAGCTGCTGTAAGAATATGTTTAATATTCTCCAAAGATTGGCGTGCCTGTGCTTCAGCCCCTTCCGCCATTAATCCGGTTGCTGCGTCGATAGGTAACTGACCTGAGACAAACACCATTCCATTCACCTCGATAGCCTGACTGTAAGGTCCGATGGCTCCAGGTGCCTGCACACTACAAATAACTTTTTTCATCTTATTTAAAATTAAAGTGAATACGATGTGTTACTTATATATCTCTATTTACAATGCTTCTCCAATAAGGCTCCCGCATTAGGATCACCCAACTCCTGGGCTTTTACAAAACTTATACATGCCTCTTTGTTACGTTTCAGTTGCAACTGAGCTATACCTAACAACCGATAAGCCTCTGCATAAGAAGGGTCTAATTTCAAAGTTTCTTGCAGTACTTTGACAGATTCCTCATAACGCCCTACACGTAAATTCACCACAGCCAGTTCCGAGCGATATGTAAGTTCTTGCGGATTCAATTCGATTGCCTTGTGCAAATCATCCAACGCCCGCTGATACTGCCGGGCTTTCAGAGCTGCCTGTTCACGGTAATAATAAAAAAGATCGTTTACATCTCCTTTGACCGCATCGTAATATGCATCGTAGTCTTGCAAAGCAGCTCTACCCTGCCCGGCATTCGAACGCATGAGCGCACGTTCCAACAAATAAGGGGCAGCATCCGCCGTGTATGGTTTAATACAGCGCGCAATACAACTATCCATAGAAAGTAACACTTCCCCTGCATCTGCATTCATCATCTGCTTCGTTTTTGCCGAACTGAAAAAAGTAGCGGGAGAAGCCAGGTTACTGCTATTTACTTTCTCATAAGCCACCAACGCTGAAGCATAGTCTTGCTTTGCAAACAGGATATCACCTTCTAATTGCACGTAAACAGGCTGCTCTACTATGGAAATAGCTTTACGTACTTCATCCAAAGCCTTATCATACGACCAATCCTTGTAGGGTTGTTCCGGTTTTTCCAGACAATAACCGTAGATCAATTTCGAACGAGTAAAGTACACTTCATCCTGCTTCCGGGAAACAGCTAAAGCTTTGTTCATGTCCTCTTCCGACTTTTCTAACGAATCCGCGTCCTTAGAGGATATCAGCCTGTTGGATGCCCGGCGTAAATAACCTTCGGAATTGTCGGGATATTGTTCAATAAAATTATCCAGATAATCGACATATTTTTCCGGTGAGAGTTGAGAAGAGGCCATGTAAAGAGACACTAAGGCTTGATCTTCCGTTCCGGGTAGGGCTTTTCTTATTTTTATATTCTGAAGAGCTATATCGTTGAACGAAAAAGGACTTATCTCCAATGACATGGCATAACCGGCAGATATCGCATAACACACCGTTGCCGTATCTTTACCCGATGCGCGTTGTGCCAAGCCAAGCACTTCTCCCTGTGCGTTCACTATGGGGCAACTTACCATTTTTTCCTTCAGTTTCATCTCCAACATGTAATATTCATATTTCCCTTCCACAGGAGTGCTCTCTTTTACTTTACCAACAAGAAAAGAACGGTCTTTTTGTGTAGAATAAGGTAACAGATATACATCGGTATCCACAGGCTGCGCAACCTTCGCAACATTCAAAGCAGATACCTTTTTACCGGTAATACGTACACGGAATTTAACCACGTCATAAATATCATTTGCTCCCATAATGATTTCTACCGGCATGGACACTCCATCAGAAGTAATGACAACAGCTCTATACGCACCCTTAAACAATGCGTAATCGGCCAGTGCCACCCCCTCTTCCGATATGAAAAAACCATTCCCGGTGTTCAATATTTTATCACTCTCATCGTACGTAATAATCGAGAAAACGGTTCGTTTAGCTTTATCCATCCATTTGGGAGTTTGAGCTACTCCCAACTGAATCAGTAAACCGAAGAGAAATATAGCCAGTAATCTTTGTTTCATATTCATCAGTCTTTTCTTTGTTTTACAGCTTCATATATCAAAATCCCCGCAGCAACCGAGACATTAAGCGATTCAATTTTACCCAATACAGGAATTTTTACCCATTCATCACACAGTGCCAGATGCTCATAAGCCACTCCTGTGTCCTCTGCACCCATGATAATACATAATGGTCCGGTATAATCACCTTTGGCATAGTCGTAATCACCTTTCTCCGTAGCAGCTATGATACGGAAACCGGAATCTTTCAGATACTGCAAAGTCTTCTTCAAATTTTGTTCCCTGCACACCGGCAACACATGCAAAGCTCCTGCGGATGTTTTCACGGCATCTGCATTTACTCCTACACTCCCTTTGGCAGGAAGTATAATCGCATCTACCGCTGCACATTCACATGTGCGGGCTATGGCACCGAAATTACGGACATCCGTAATGCCATCCAACATCACAAACAACGGATTCTTTCCTTGTTCAAATAGAAAAGGAACCAAATCTTCTGTTTTCTGATATGCGACAGAAGAGACAAAAGCAAGCACGCCTTGATGGTTTTTACGGGTGATGCGGTTAATTTTCTCCACGGGTACACGCTGTACGGGAATCAAACTCCCCTTTAAGACAGAAAAGAGCTCTTTAGACAAATCACTCTGAATATCTTTTTTCACCAGAATCTTATCAATTTCTTTTCCTGCCTGTATCGCTTCAATCACGGCACGAACACCAAATATCATTTCGTTTTTATCAATCATGTCAAATCAATTATAAGATATTTAAATATTCTGTTTGATTCCCAATAACTCCCGGGCATTATTCAAAGCAGCCTCCGTCACATTAGCGCCACTCAGCATATGAGCGATTTCTACTATTCTCTCCTGCTCGTCCAAGTGCTTTATATGGCTATTGGTACCTGTATCGTTATCTCTTTTATAAACTTTATAATGGTTAGCACCACGAGCGGCAATCTGTGGCAGATGGGTAATACTGATAACCTGACGCCCCTGCTTACCCATTTCTTCCATGATATCTGCCATACGGTCTGCTATCTCGCCGGAAACTCCTGTATCTATCTCATCGAAAATAATGGTAGGCAATTTCACGGCGCCGGCCATCATTGCTTTAATCGAAAGCATCACACGAGCTATCTCGCCGCCTGAAGCAATAGAAGCCACGGGTTGCATTTCACTGTTTTTATTAGCAGAAAAAAGGAACTTTACTGTATCTTCTCCGTGTAGTCCCGGCTCCTTACGCATACCAGTTTCTACCCTGAAACGTACATGAGGCATACCCAACGGAATCAAACGGGAAATTATCTCTTTTTCTATCTTTCGAGCCGAACCCGTACGAGATTTTGTGAGTAAAGCTGCATGTTCTTTGACCCTCCCATATCTTCTTTCACTTTCAAGTTCCAGTTCTTTAATGCGCTCCTCACAGGAAGTCATGGAAGAAAGTTGTTCCGCATATTCCCGGGTAAGTTGTATTAGTTCAGAAACCGTATCAACACGAAATTTTTGCTGAAGAGAATAAAGCAGATTCAGGCGTTCATTTACTTTTTCCAATCGATGAGGGTCAAACGTCACATCTTCCTCTCCGGAACTTACCTCACGCGCTATATCTTTCAAATCAATATAAATACTTTGTACACGCTCGCTAAGCCCAGCAGCAGGCGTATATACCTTTTGCAATCCGGATAAGATGCCCAACGCTTCTTTTAATGAAGTCAATATACCCTGTTCATCAGCCGACAGAAGCGCATCTATACGATACAAACCGGCTTTAATCTCTTCTGCATGATTCAGCATATCCGATTCCTGTTCCAATTCTTCCTGCTCATGTTCGTTCAAGCGAGCCTCTTCCAGCTGTTGCAACTGAAAGCGGATATAGTCTTCGTCAGATTTGTTGCGGTCAGCTTGTGCAATAAGTCCTTCCAGTTCCTGCTGCAGTAACTTCCACCCCTTATACAATTCCTGATAAGCCTTTAACCGCTCAGAATTATGTGCAAGCACGTCCAGCATATCTAACTGAAAACCTTCGGTATTTAGGAGTAAGTTCTGATGCTGCGAGTGAATATCTATCAGATAATCACCTAGTTCCTTCATCTGCTGAAGAGTAACAGGAGTATCATTGATAAAAGCACGACTCTTACCAGAAGAATGCAATTCTCGCCTTAATATGCATTCGGTTTCATACTCAAGCTCATTTTCTTCAAAGAAAGACTGCAAGTTATAATCCTCTATATCAAAGTGGGCTTCAATGGTACACTTTGGCGCTCCCTGACGGATAACTTTCACATCAGCACGTTGTCCTAACAACAGACTGATAGCTCCCAACATAATTGATTTTCCCGCACCCGTTTCACCCGTTATTACCGAAAATCCAGCGCTGAAATCAATATCTAGTTTCTCTATGAGTGTATAGTTTTGTATATAAAGCGAACGTAACATATATCGTTTCTTTTAATTTCCATCAATGTATCAAGTTGGTATACTTTGAAGTTAAGATATCTCTTAAAACAAGATTTCTACTCCCGTTTATTTTATACCTCCCTACATAAGAGACTTCCTACCGTTTTATCTTATCCCATTCCATGGTCAGAGAAGGATTCACAGTGGAAAGTAGTCTGCAAACTTCTTCTTTTTCCTTCACAGTTCCTCTTGAATAAAGATTTATTAGTTCTTCTTTCTTTATCTCAGTAAACAATACCGGAAGTACAGATATTCGTTTATTATTCCATGCTTGTTCCAAACCACCCAAACCTTCTGTAATAGACAAACGGATACGGTTTACATTAGACAACAGTTCATCCAATCCTAACCGATGATAAACATACATCAATCTCCGCAACGGAAGCATACTTTCCTCCAGATAATCCGAAATTAACGCATAGCGATTACGGCTATTCTCGAAGGCTCTCCATCCGGGTTCACCCAAAGTTTGTGCAGCAGCAACTATACTTTCTGCCATTCTAAGTGTCTCCGTTCCACCTAACAAGGACATCGTATCCATATCCCATCCTATGATAAGATAAACATAATAGCTTATGACGGCTATCAGATTATTATCGATAATTCCTTCTCGAAGTTCCAGTGGTTCAAATTCGCGGTAGTGGAATGATACGTCTGTATCTTTAAATGTAAATACCGGTGTCCGATATGCCGATTGCCATACGGGACGAGTGGATTGTACAATCAGTTCGCAATTCCAGCGAGCATCTGCTTCGTCATATTCTCTGACTGTCAAATTCATAGAGCAGTGAATCCGCTCATTTGCATCATACCGGGCTGTTGTCCAATGACGAGTGTTGACAAATTCCGATAATGCCTTTTCAAGAGTAAGAAACACTTGCGTATTCGTTCCTTGTATCTGGACATGATTCACCGATATATTACAATTTATTTCCTGAGCCGTAAGTTGTGTCACTCCGATACTCAACAAAAAAAATATACCTGTAAGAATCTTTCGGTTTATCATATACGCAAGAAGTAATTATTTTCGATTTAATTCTTCTACCAACCTGTCTACAATATCTTTCGCCACTTCCATTTTTGTCTTTAAAGGAAACTCTGTGATGGAATTGCGGGTTATGATACTAATCTTGTTTGTGTCATGCCTGAAACCGGCTCCTTCATCTTTCAAAGAATTAAGTACTATAAAATCCAGGTTTTTTCGTTCCAGCTTCTCTGCAGCATGCTGCTGTTCATCGTCAGTCTCCAAAGCAAAACCTACCAGAAGTTGATCTGCCCTTTTTTGTTTACCTAAGGAAGCCGCAATATCTCGTGTACTTTTCAACCGTAATATCAATTCTTCTTCTTTCTCACGCTTTATTTTTCCTTCAATAATTCTCTCCGGCGAAAAATCAGCTACAGCAGCCGTAAGAATGGCAACATCCATTTTTTCAAACAGTGAGGTAACCACATTATACATTTCTTCCGCTGACTCCACTTGATGATATTGAAAAACCTTACATGACAAAGTTTGCTGCACAGGGCCCGCCACTAAAAACACTCTTGCTCCGCGTTCGACACACTCCCTTGCAATGGCAAATCCCATCTTACCCGAAGAATAATTCCCGATAAAACGTACTGAATCTATTTTTTCGTAGGTAGGTCCCGTAGTTATCAGAATATCCTTTCCGCATAAGTCTCCCTCTGCTTGTGCAAAAAAATCCGAAAGTTCGCGAATGATAGTTTCCGGTTCTTCCATTCGTCCTTTACCAACAAGATGACTTGCCAACTCTCCCGTAGCAGGTTCTATGATTTTATTTCCATAATTCCGTAATATCTCCAAATTACGTTGAGTAGCAGAATGTGCATACATATCCAAATCCATGGCAGGAGCCACAAACACCGGCGCTTTCATGGATAGATAAGTGGTCAAAAGCATATTATCCGCTATTCCATGTGCCATCTTGGCAATAGTGGAAGCCGTAGCAGGAGCTATAAGCATTGCATCTGCCCACAAACCGAGATCTACATGGCTATGCCAAGTACCATCCCGTTGTGCAAAAAAATCACTTATGACCGGTTTACTTGTCAATGCAGACAAAGTAATGGGAGTAATAAATTCCTTACCCGCAGGTGTGATGACCACTTGCACCTCCGCTCCTTTTTTTATCAACCCACGGATTAAATAACAAGCTTTATAGGCTGCAATGCTCCCCGTAATACCCAATACT
>JBHADT010000058.1:0-69514 GCA_041855205.1 Bacteroides sp. | reverse complement strand
TGGTTCTTGGATGTATGAAGCGCTTCTAATTTGATTAATCAGCAAATTTTCAGCAAATCGTAATTGTTTTTTATAAATATCTGATAATTAGCATATAATACGAGTATGTTTCGTCTGGGGGACTTGCGTCGCTGGAAGGCTCCGCTGGACGAAACCGCCAAGGGCGTGGAAATCACGAAGAGCGGTTCGGAACTGAACTATAAGTACATTGATGTGGAGGCCCGCAACTACAAGGAACACATGTATTACGGTCCTATTCCTTACGGTGAAGTCATCAAATGGACGAACCTCCGGCAGAATGCGGGATGGTGAACAATATTATTGTAAAACGCTAAAACGAATAATGATATGAAACTATTTAACGCATTCCTTATACCGGCTGTTGGAATTGCCCTGAGTGTGACGTCGTGTGAAAATGGCGATGCCGGTTTTCCCGACTCCGACGCAGGCATATCGGTATACTTCGCCAACCAATATCCGGTGCGTACCATCGTGTTGGGCGAAGACATGGGTTCGAATAAGGATAATGAACATAAATGCATCATCTACGGAACCATGGGAGGTTCTTACAGCGGCAAGGACATTACGGTGGATATCAAGGTAGACAATACGCTCACCGACAATCTCTACTTTGAAGACGGCTCTCCCGTGCAGGCTATGCCGGCTGCTTACTATACGCTGGCGAGCGACAAGCTGGAGTATAACAATACGTTCATGGGTGGCGTGGAAGTGCAGCTTACCGATGCTTTCTTTGCCGATCCTGCCGCACTCTCCGCCACGTATGTGATTCCTCTGGTGATGACGAAGCAGCAGGGGGCTTCCCGTATACTTACCGGTACACCCTGGGTAGAAGGCGAATCTCCTGTACGCACCAATGCCGAAAGGTGGTCGGTGAAACCGCAGGACTACACGCTGTACTGTGTGAAGTATATCAATCCTTGGCATGCCTCGTATTTGCGCCGAGGGGTAGATGTGGTAGACGGTAGCAGCAAGGTGGTTCGCCACAAGGAGTCGGTGGAGAAAGACGAAGTGGTGAAGCTCTCTACCACCACGCTCAAGCAGGTGAAATTTCCGGTTACCGTGGGCAACAACTCTTGCGACTTGTTGCTGACTTTCAACGACGACAACGAGTGCAGCATTGCCTCGGCAACCACGGATGTAACGGCAACGGGTTCGGGTAAGTTCGTGTTGAAGGGAGAAAAGAACAGTTGGGGCAACAAAGATCGCAACGCGCTCTATCTGGACTACAACATCCAGTTTGCCGGCAGCACGGTGGCTACCAAAGATACGCTGGTGGTGCAGAGCCGCGGCAGCTTCAAGAAAGAACTGTTTGTACCCACGTACAAACCCTAAGATTGCTAACTTCATAAATTCAAAAGACTCATGAAACACTATAATAAACTAATGCTGGTTGCTTTGTTGGGTGCTGCAACAGTGTCTTGTGCCGACGATAAATTAGTCGACTACAAGACCGAAAAGCCCGAGAGCATAGCCCGCTACGAGTATCTCAATGCTTACGATGCATTGAAAAGCTACATTACTCCGAATGCCAATCCCGACTTCAAGTTGGGGGCGGGCATTTCGGTGAGCGAGTTTATTAAAGGCGACTTGGTATATGCCATGGCTGCCTCCAACTTCACGGAACTTACGGCAGGCAATGCCATGAAGTATGCTTCGTGTGTGAAGAACGATGGTTCGATGGACTTCGATCAGGTGTTTAAGTTTGTGCAGGCGGCGAAAACAGCTGGGTTGACCATCTACGGTCACACGCTGGCTTGGCACTCGCAACAGAACAATAAGTATCTGAACTCACTGATTGCGGATAAAGAGCTGGATATAGACCCCGATGCAACGGTGGATGTCGAGGACTATGTGGTAGATTATTCTACAACTCCGTATACCTTTTGGCATCAGGCACCGGATGGCACCACTTTCAGCACAAACACTGTCGAGGGTTGTCTTGAAATCAATAACCCTGTTGCCACCGGGCAAAATTATCAAGTGCAGTATCACACCGGAGACAATCTTCCTATTGTTGCAGGAAAAGAGTATAAGCTGAAGATGATGGTGAGAGGTTCCGGAAACGGTACTCTCCATGTAGGTGTGGGACCTTGGTCAGGTAGAGCCACAACAAACTTTAACTTCACCACGGAGTGGAAAGAATGTGAATTTCCCTTTACGGCTGTGGCAGACGGCGGACATGTGATGACGCAGTCCGGACACTTTGTGGGTACTCTCCAGATTAAGTATGTGAAGATTACTCATGCAGAGGCTATGGCTGTGGAAGTAGAGCAAGAAGTTGTAACACAAACTTATCAGGATGGTCCATTCCCATTCTATGTGCTGAATAATTGTGCGCCTCCTGTTGTAAATGGATCCATACATTTTGAACCGACAGGTAGCTGGGCACAGCTATTTGTCGCTCCAGGACATGCACTTGAAGAAGGTGATTATGTTGTTTATCTTGATATTAAAGCCTCTGCGAGCGCAAGTAATGTGAAGTTGGTAGTACAGAATGGTTGGGGTGGCAGTGCTCAGAAAATTACAGCATCCGTTCCTATTAGAGAGGGTAGTTATGTGGTTAAGTTAGCATATCCGAATCTTGAGGGAGGCACTTATGATGTTATTCTTCAACCGCAGACTGATAATGTGATAATTGACATTAAGTCTACTAAGATTTGTAAGGTGGTGAAGATGAACTCCATCCCCTTGTCGCCTGAAGAGAAGAAAACCGTTCTCACCGGAGCCATGGACAAATGGATTGCCGGAATGATGGAAACGTGCGAGGGTTACGTTACGGCATGGGATGTGGTGAACGAGCCTATATCGGGTGTAGACAAGGACGGCGACGGTATCTACGACTTGCAGTCGGCAACCCGGAAAACCGTGAGCGATGAAGACGCACCGAAGAACTTCTACTGGCAAGACTACTTGGGCGATGAGGATTACGTGCGCATTGCTGTGGCCAAGGCGCGCGAACACTTTGCCGCCAATGGAGGTAATGCGGCGAATTTGAAACTCTTCATCAACGACTATAACCTGGAGTCTGACTGGGACGACAACAAGAAGTTGAAGAGCCTGATAGAATGGATTAAGAAGTGGGAAGCCGACGCTGTGACCAAGATAGACGGTATAGGCACGCAGATGCACGTGTCTTACCACATGGATGCTGTGACACAGAAACGTAAGGAAGACCACATAGTGAAGATGCTGGAACTGCTTGCCGCTTCGGGTAAACTCGTCAAGATATCCGAACTCGACATGGGTATCATCGGTACGGACGGTGCGAGCATCAAGACTGAAAACGTAACGTTCGAGCAGCAAAAGCTGATGGCGGACTTCTATACGTTCATCATCAAGAAATACTTCGAAATCATTCCTAAAGCACAGCAATACGGCATTACCCAATGGGCAACCACAGACAGCCCCGCAGGCAGCGGATGGCGCGAAGGGCAACCCATCGGTCTGTGGGACCTGAACTATAACCGCAAACCCGCTTATGCCGGCTTTGTAGAGGGTTTGAAGTGATTACAGTATATAACAATAATGAGAGAGGCGGCGGTTCAGTGGATAAGTCCGCCGCCTCTTGACATTTACTTAAATTGAAAACACAATCAGATAAGACAGTGTCTTTTTCACTCTTCGGAATGTGGGCGAAATTCTGTTCGCTTCTTCATGCTTCTGCCCTTGAATATCCTAAAAATGTTTGATTTCCATATAAACTTCCTCAAGAGGTTTAAGAAGAATACTTTTTTCTGTATTTAAATGGCTGATAAATAGTTTTTTGGGACTGTTTGAAGAACCGCTTCGTACCATACTCGTATGGTTCCGGATACGAAACAGGTGTGGTTCGGGAACCGTATCCGTGCGGATCGAGTACCGTGCCCATGTCGTATTTTGAGCATATTACGAGTGTCGTTAATATCCTCTTACCCTTATGACTGACGTTTAAATATGATGAAATATACAATAATACTTTTTTCACTTCTATGTCTGTTCTTTTGCGCCTGTTCCGACAGTCCCATGTCCGGAGCGCAACAACCCACCGTGCCGGTAAAACCTGATGAGTCCGAGCCGGACGCGACAACCTTTACAGCCAAGCTGCCCGTACTGAGAACGGCGGGGCGATACTTGCAGGATGCGAATGGCAAGCGGATTAATTTGCATGGCTTTGCGCAGACCTATAGTCCTTACTTCAATGAAAACGCATGGCAGAATTACGATGTGAATGGTTGTCTGAGTTATAACCGTCGCATGATAGACGGTATACTGTCTGCCGGTTGGAAAGTAAACTTCGTGCGCATGCACATGGACCCTTATTGGAGCGACGATTCCTCGAAGCAGTCAGTACGCTATGAGGGGCATGAACGTTTCTCTGAATCCCGCTTCCGTAAATACCTGGATGAGGTATTCATCCCGATGGCTGAATATGCAGCGGAACGCGGTTTGTACGTCGTGTTCCGTCCGCCGGGTGTGTGCCCCAAGCAAATAGCTGTGGGTGATGACTATCAAGAGTTTCTGCTAAAGGTGTGGGATATTGTTTCGTCGCATCCCAAACTCTGTAACAACTCGGATGTGATGTTTGAACTTGCCAACGAGCCTGTTCACATTCTGGGCACTGACGGAACTTATGCGGGAAATGGCGACGGGCACTTCAGTAACCTGAAGCGTTTTTTCCAACGCATTGTAGACAAGATAAGGGCAAACAAGGCGGGCAACATTATCTGGGTTCCGGGACTTGCCTACCAGTCGAGCTATGCGGGATATGCTAAATACAAGATCGAGGGACAGAATATAGGCTATGCCATTCATGTGTATCCCGGTTGGTATGGCAGCGACGCCGAGGAACCCAGTGCAGAACTGGGAGGTGTGATGGGCGGGGGATATGAAGGCTTCCGCAGGGGATGGGATGCGCAAATTATGCCCGTAGCCTCGTTTGCCCCCGTGATGGTGACAGAGATGGACTGGGCGCCTGCCAAATACAAAGCCTCGTGGGGTAAGAGCATCACGGGCATGGCGGGAGGTACGGGCTTCGGAGCAAACTTCAAATACATTGCCGACGGAACGGGTAACGTAAGCTGGCTTATCTTTTCGGACTGTCGCTACATGACACGCTTTGTGAACACGCCCGGAAGTGCGGGCAGTTACACTTTTCTCAACGACCCCGAAGCCTGTTTGTGGCAGGCGTGGCATTGGTTCGGAGAGTATGCGGGTGAGCAGCCGGCAGGTGCTACGCTCGAAACGTTGCGTGTGCCGGGCATCTCCGACGCGAACGACATGATGCTGGGTAGCTCCAAACGCATGGTGGTGAACGCGGTGTATACTGGCGGAACGGTGAGGGAAGTGACCGGGGAGTGTACCTTCGACGTGTCGGATCCTGCGGTGATAACCGTAGACAAGGAGCATATGCTGAAAATCCTGAAAGAGGGTAATGCCACGCTGACGGTGACTTATACCGCTGCCACGGGTGAAACCAAGCGAGTGGAACTGCCGCTGCTGGTGATTCCCGCTTTTCCGCTTACAGGGCAGAAGTTCAACCCCTCCATCTGGGAGACGGGAAGTTTCGATGAGACTACCCGTACGCTCATTACCGGCAAGTATGGTTTTGGCGGATGGAAGTATGCGGGAGGGCTCGACCTCTCGGCATTCGACACCCTCACTGTGCAACTGGGTAATGCCAACGAGAGTCAGGTGTCTTTCCGCCTTTTCGATACGGACAACTATTGGAGTCAGCCTGCCTCATATGACTTTGGTACCTCGCGTAAAGTGGTGGTGGACTTGAAAAATATGCGAAACAAAGATGGCGTAAAGGTAAACGCCTCGCATCTGTATATCGTGGGTTTCTGGTCACTGGGTGGAAAGCCCATTGTGATAGATAAGCTTACGCTGGAATGAGTCATAGTTACATACCTCGCCGCATGCCATACGCCTGTCCTTGGCGATAAATACCGCCGGGCGTTTTGTAAAACCGAAATAGAATCACCTTAATGTAATTGAAACCATGAATATCTTAAAGCGATTGATGAACGTTTTTCTCCTGCTTGCGGCAACCGCCGGGCAGGCGCAGAACCCCATTGTGCAAACGTGCTACACATCCGACCCTGCGCCGATGATACATAACGGCAGGTTATACCTGTATACGGGACACGACGAAGACGGGGCGGACTTCTTCTGGATGCAGGAGTGGCGTGTATACTCCACTACCGATATGGTAAACTGGACGGACCATGGTTCTCCCCTTGCCCTCGAATCTTTCGGTTGGGCGGACGATCGCGCCTGGGCGGCGCAGTGTGTGGAGCGAGGTGGAAAATTCTACTGGTATGTATGCGCCCATTCCAAACTGTCCGGCACCATGGCCATTGGAGTGGCGGTGGGAGACAGCCCCACCGGACCTTTCCGCGATGCCATAGGCAAACCGCTGTACGAAGGTAACTGGGAACACATCGATCCCACCGTGCTCATCGATGACGACGGGCGTGCCTACATCTACTGGGGAAACCCCAACATCTACTATGCCGAACTGAATGAGGATATGATTTCCCTCAAGAGCGAAGTCCGCATCATGGAACAGACGGCGGAAAGCTTCGGAGCCCCCTCGCCCGATAAGCGTGTGAAAGGGAAGAAGTATGACAATATCTATGTGGAAGGACCGTGGTTGCACAAGCGGAACGAGAGCTACTACCTGTTGTATGCGGCGGGAGGGATACCCGAACATCTGGCATACTCCATGAGCCATACACCGTTGGGACCGTGGACATACAAGGGTGCGGTGATGCCTCTGCAAGACACCGGTTCGTTTACCAATCACTGCGGTGTGACGGACTACAAGGGTAACTCCTACTTCTTCTACCACACAGGCAAACTGCCCGGCGGTGGAGGATTCGGCAGAAGCGTGGCGGTAGAGGAGTTCGCCTACAATGCCGACGGTACATTCCCCCTCATCCATGCCACACGCGAAGGCGTGCGCCCGGTGTCTGTGCTCAATCCCTACGAACGGGTGGAAGCGGAGACCATCGCATACAGCCAAGGATTGAAATCAGAGCCTCGTTTCGGAGGAGAGGTTTACATATCCGGTACGCACAACGGCGACTACATCAAGGTGCGTGAAGTGGACTTCGGAGCCGTTTCGCCCCACCGGCTGTTCGTCTCTGTGGCGAGCGCGCTGCGTGGAGGTACGCTGGAAGTACGTACCGACAGTATCAAAGGCGAGGTGATAGCCGTGGTAAATGTGCCTCACACGGGTGGATGGGAGTCGTGGCAGACGCTGACGGCGGAAGTGCGCCCCGTGAGCGGTAAGCACGACCTCTACTTCGTGTTCGGCGGGCGCAAGGGATGTGAACTGTTTAACTTCGACTGGTGGCGGTTTGAAACGGAAAAAGACTTCGTTCGCCTTACCTCCGCCGGGCAGGCGGCCGAAGCCGCATCCACCAACGTGCCGGGCTATGACTATCCGCGTGTGGATGCCGACGGACGTGCATACTTCCGCTTCCATGCTCCGCAAGCCAACCGCATGCAGGTGGATATATGCGGAAAGAAGTACGACATGGAGAAAGAACCCGGCGGATACTGGACGGCAGTGACCGAACCTCTCGTAGTGGGCTTCCACTACTATTTTCTGATAGTTGACGGCGTGCAGGTGTCAGACCCTTCGAGCCATGCGTTCTTCGGCTGTTGCCGTATGTCGAGCGGCATCGAGGTGCCCGAAGGCAAGGAGGGCGATTACTATCGTCCGCAACAGGGCGTGGCGAAGGGACAGGTGCGTTCCGTTTCCTATTGGTCGGAGACACAAGGACGCTTCCGCCGTTGCATGGTGTACACGCCCGCCGGATATGAAACCGCCCATAAGAAACGCTATCCTGTGCTCTACCTGCAGCATGGGATGGGTGAGGACGAGACGGGCTGGAGCACGCAGGGTTTTATGAATCACATTATGGACAATCTCATCGCCTCCGGGCAATGTGTGCCGATGATAGTGGTGATGGATAGCGGCGATGTACAGGCACCTTTCCGTCCGCGTCCCGGACGGAAGGTGAATGAAGAGCGCAACCTTTACGGGGCATCTTTCTATGATGTGTTGCTCAAGGACTTGATTCCGATGATAGACGCTACTTTCCGTACCAAGACCGATCGCGACCATCGTGCCATGGCGGGACTTTCGTGGGGCGGATTCCAGACTTTCACCGCTACGCTTACGAACCTCGACCGTTTTTCACACATAGGCGCTTTCAGCGGAGCTATCTTCGGGCTGGACGTACGCACCGCCTACAACGGAGTGTTTGCCGATGCGGCTGAGTTCAACAAGCGGGTGCATCACCTCTTTCTGGGTTGCGGAACGGATGAGAACTTCGGTACGGAACGGTTGGCGGATGAGTTGCGCGGACTGGGCATCAAGGTAAACTACTACGTGTCTGAAGGTACGGGACATGAGTGGCTCACGTGGCGCAGGTGTCTCAGGGAGTTTGTGCCCGGACTGTTCAGGAAGTAAGCATGTGAGGGGCAAACAGGATGATTTCACTTGTTTGAGAAGAAATGACGGGAACCATCAAGAAAAAGGCCTGAGAATATGCTGCCCGATACTGTACGGAACGTTTTGGATCGGCGGTGAGCAATAAAACGCACGGGACTACCTGAAAACAGGTAGTCCCGCGCATTCTTTTGTTGTAGTTTTCAAGTGATCCGCCTGGGGCTCGAACCCAGGACCCCAACATTAAAAGTGTTGTGCTCTACCTGCTGAGCTAGCGAATCAAACCTTATTGCCGTTAAGCGGGTGCAAAGATAGACACTTTGTATTTAATATGCAAGTATTTTGTCCGGAAACTTTAGAAATCGCCGTTGATTGCCTTTCCCGGAGCGAGATTGTCTGTCTTTACGGCTTTCAGATAGCAGGTCCGGCAAAGAGGTTCGTACTCGGCGGTTTCTCCCAGAAGGACTTGTTTGTCGTTCTTTACCGTACGATGGGAGAAAGAAGCGAGTTGTCCGCACTTCACGCAGATGGCATGCACTTTGGACACTTCGTCTGCAATGGCACAAAGGGCGGGCATGGGACCGAACGGCGTACCCCGGAAGTCCATGTCGAGTCCGGCAATGATTACCCGTACGCCGCTGTTGGCGAGTTGGTTGCATACGTCTACAAGACCTTCGTCGAAGAATTGCGCTTCGTCGATGCCCACTACATCTATCTCGGAAGTGAAAAGCAGGATGCTTGCAGAAGAGTCTATGGGAGTGGATGCTATGCAATGGCTGTCGTGCGACACAACGTTCTCTTCGGAATAGCGGGTGTCTATGGCGGGTTTGAATATCTCCACTTTCTGCCGTGCGAATTTGGCACGTTTCAGTCGGCGAATCAATTCTTCTGTCTTTCCGGAGAACATGGAGCCGCATATGACCTCGATTCTTCCGCGGCGATGGGTTTCCTGTATGTGGTCTTCTGAAAATAGCATCATGTGTTTTATTCTTCGTTACGGTTGTTTTCTGCAAAAATAATATTTTAACCCGAGTTCGGGATAAGCTTGTTCAAGACATTTGAAGGGAACTTTTTTCTTGCTTTTACAAATTGTTGTTATTCAGTTTGTTATAAAGCAAGCGGAAGTGCGGTGCATACCGTACCCGTGTGGTTCGGGAACCCCCTTTGTACGGTTCGGACACCGTGCCTGTTCGGTAAGAGTATCGTACCTGTGCGGTTTTCCGGGCATATGTCCGGGGACGTCCGTAATGTGCGGAACTTACTCGCTCCGGGATAATCTCCGGAAAACGGCAGGCTGTGCGTTTCGCTCAAGGTCATATGCCTCTGATGGTTTACGCTTGGTCCGGGCTGGCGTTGTTTGAACCTGAGTTCAATAAAAAAAAGAGGATTTTCTTCCTGTGTCTGTCAGAAAGTCTGCCCGTTTCCTTTTTTTGATGCGGCTTCTTTTTATACTATCTATGTGAGAATCATAATATATTCGTGTATATTTGTCACGAATAACTGAAAAACAGGTATTATGAACCACTCTCTTCCGCTCAGTGTCAACGTAAACGGCACTCTGCTCGATCTTTCCACTCCCTGCGTCATGGGAATACTGAACGTAACCCCCGATTCTTTTTATGCGGATAGCCGGATGTGTACGGAGTCGGAAATAGCCCGCCGCGGCAGACAGATAATAGAAGAAGGAGCCAAGATAATAGATATAGGAGCATACTCTTCGCGTTCGAATGCGGTGGATATCTCTCCGCAGGAAGAGATGGAACGGTTGAGAAAAGGCTTGCGGGTGCTTGCAAAAGAATGTCCCGGAGCCATTGTGTCGGTAGATACTTTCCGGGCGGACGTAGCCCGTATGTGCGTGGAAGAGTACGGAGTGGCGATTGTCAACGATATTGCCGCAGGCGAAATGGACACGGATATGTTCCGCACGGTAGCCGGGCTGAATGTACCCTACATAATGATGCACATGAAGGGAACACCGCAGACCATGCAGCAACAACCTCACTATGATAATCTTTTGGTGGAAGTTTTTCAGTATTTCGCAAAAAAGATACAGCAACTGCGCGACCTCGGTCTGAAAGACATCATCCTCGACCCGGGCTTCGGATTCGGAAAAACACTGGAACATAACTACGAGCTTCTGGCTCATCTCGAAGAGTTCCGCTTGTTCGAATTGCCGCTTCTGGTCGGCGTTTCCCGCAAGTCGATGATATACAGGTTGCTGGGAACCACACCGCAAGAATCGTTGAACGGTACGACAGTATTGGATACCATCTGCCTGCTCAAGGGGGCGCACATACTCCGGGTACACGACGTGCGCGAGGCGGTGGAGAATGTGCGCATAGTGGAGGCCATGCGTGCCAACAAAGCCTACTGAACGCATGATGACCTTACCCCTTCGCTTCATGAATCGCTATGAATAAGTCCTAACCTTTAACCCCCGGTATATGTTCTTCGATTTTGGCATAAAAGACTTTATAGATATCCTGCTGGTAGCCTTTCTTCTCTACTACACCTATAAGCTGATGAAGGCCTCCGGCTCCATCAACGCCTTTGTGGGCATTCTTATTTTTGTGCTTATTTGGCTGGTGGTCTCTCAGGTGCTGGAGATGAGATTGCTGGGCTCTATTTTCGACAAACTCGTGAGTGTGGGTGTCATAGCCTTGATTGTGTTGTTTCAGGACGAAATTCGTCGCTTCCTGCTGACACTCGGTTCGCACCGCCATATCAACCGTCTGGTGACTTTCCTCACCGGAAACAAGAAAGAAACCAATAAACACGAGGAGATTATGCCGGTGGTGATGGCTTGTATCAGCATGGGTAAGCAGAAAGTGGGTGCTCTGATTGTGATAGAACGCAATCATCCGCTTACCGAAACGATACGCACGGGCGAAGTAATCAATGCGGATATTAATCAGCGGTTGATAGAGAACATCTTCTTCAAGAACAGTCCGCTGCACGATGGAGCCATGATAATAAGCAAAGGACGAATAAAGGCGGCCGGTTGCATCTTGCCCGTATCTCATAAATTGGATATTCCCAAAGAACTGGGATTGCGTCACCGTGCGGCGATGGGCATATCGCAAGAAACGGACGCGCACGCCATCATCGTATCCGAGGAGACGGGATCCATATCCGTTGCATACAAGGGGCAGTTTTATCTGCGGCTGAACGCCGAGGAACTGGAAAGCTTGCTGATTAAAAAGGAGTGACGGACCACGGAAACCCCAAGGATGCTTTGAACAGGAGACAGAGAATACCACACTTTTTTCTAACATATTAAACAAAATAAAAATGGACAGACGGAATTTCTTACGTACAGGCAGCCTGGCATTGCTCGGATCATTGGCTGCTCCGTCGCTCGCACTGCCCTCGTCCGTACGGGGAGCATTGGGAGGAGCCAACAGCAAATCGGCTGTTGCTGCGGCAATGAATCATTTTGGCGTGACGGAGAAGGATTTGAAAAAAGTATTAAGCGTTGCTTTGGAAAAGGGAGGAGATTATGCCGACCTTTATTTTGAACATTCGTTCAACAACAGCGTGAGTCTGATGGACGGTAAAGTGAACAGTTGCAACTCCAACATCGACTTCGGTATGGGTGTGCGGGTGTTGTCCGGCGATCAGAGCGGTTATGCCTATGTAGAAGGCGCCTCGCTCGAAGAAATGTTGCGTGCGGCACGTACTGCGGCACGTATAGCCTCTTCGGGGAAAACGAGCAAACCTGTCGCACTGCAAGAAAAAACGATAGACAAAGACCGTTATCCGGTGATGACTCCGTGGGACGAAGTCAATCTGAAACAGAAAATGCCCTACTTGCAAAAGATAAACGACCGTGTGTTCGCACTCGACGACCGTGTGCAGAAAGTGCAGGCAGGACTGAGAGACTCCACAACACACGTCCTGTTCTGTAACTCCGAGGGGGTAAGCTACTACGACTATCGGCCGATGGTTTCTTTCTATGTGTTCTGTGTGATGCAGGAAAACGGACGGACGGAGAATGCCTCCGCCTCACGCTCATACCGCAAAGGCTTTGAGTTCCTGACCGAGGATTTGGTGGAGCTGCTCGCACGTGAAGCGGTAGACAACACCTCCATCCTGTTTCAGGCAGTGAAGCCCAAAGGCGGCGAATTGCCCGTGGTGATGAGCGCCGGAGGTTCGGGTATCTTGCTTCACGAGGCCATAGGGCATGCTTTCGAGGCGGATTTCAACCGGAAAAATATCTCCATATTCTCCGACCAGCTGAACAAGAAAATATGCAATGAGCACATTAGCGTGGTGGACGACGGAACCATTCCCTTCAATCGCGGGTCGGTAAATTTCGATGACGAAGGAACGGAAGGACAAAAGACATATATCGTGAAAGACGGCGTGCTGACCAGCTACCTGCACGACCGCATCAGCTCCAAGTTCTATGGCGTAGCCCCCACGGGCAACGGGCGGCGCGACACGTTCCGCAACGTGCCTATTCCGCGCATGCGTGCCACCTACATGGAGGCGGGTAACATGAAAGAAGAGGATATTATCGCTTCCGTGAAGAACGGTATCTATGCCTGCAAGTTCACCAACGGACAGGTGCAGATAGGTGCGGGCGACTTTACTTTCTTCGTTAAGTCGGGTTACCTCATCGAGGATGGCAAACTCACTCAGCCCATTAAGGACATCAACATCATAGGCAATGGTCCCAAGGCGTTGGCAGACATCACCATGGTGGCAAACAACGATCAGATAGACAACGGCACATGGACGTGCGGAAAGGACGGTCAGTCCTGTCCGGTAACGTGCGGTATGCCGTCTGTATTGGTAAGTAAATTAACGGTAGGAGGAGATAACTAATGATAACGGAAGCAAATAAGAAACTGGCTCATTGGGCAATGGATTTTGCCTTGAAAAACGGTTGCCGGGAAGCCAAAGTGGTATTGTATGTAGATTCGAACACGTCCTTCGAACTGCGCGACGCGAAGATGGAAAGACTGCAACAGTCTTCCGAAAGCGGTCTGAGCCTATCACTCTATGTGGACGGACGCTACGGTAATTACTCTACCAATCGTCTGGATAAAAAAGAATTGGAAGCATTCATCCTGAACGGAATCGAGTCTACCCGCTATCTTGCGCCCGATGAATATCGTGTCTTGCCCGATTCGGCCCGCTACTACAAAGGAGGCAAACCCGACCTGCGTCTGCACGACAGTAGTCTGGCGGATATCAATCCGGATGAGAAAGTGGCGCTTGCCCGCGCCTCGGCAGAGGAAGTAATGGGTAAGAACGAGCGGATCATCTCCGTGCAGTCTTCTTACAGCGACGGTGAGAGTGCGTTCTATCGTTTGATTAGCAACGGCTTCGAAGGCGAGTCGCACTCCACTTGGTGCTCGTTGAACGCGAGTGTTGCCATCAAGGGAGAGGGCGAAGCCCGTCCTGCGGATTATTGGGGTGAAACCCGCCTGTTCTACGACCAACTGCCGAAGAAAGACATCGGCTCCAAGGCTTTGGAACGTGTATTGCGCAAGCTGGGACAACGCAAAGCACAATCGGGTAAATACACATTGGTGGTAGACTCGCAGAATGCGGGACAATTGCTCCGCCCGATGATAAACGCGCTCTACGGTTCTTCCCTGCAGCAGAAGAACTCATTTCTGCTTGATAAACTTGGAGAACGTGTGGCGTCGGAAAAACTGACACTGATAGACGACCCTCATGTGGTGGGATCTATCGGGGCGAGGTACTTCGACAATGAAGGAGTGGCTACTGAACGACTTCCCGTGTTTGAGAACGGTGTGCTGAAAACCTATTTCATAGACACCTATAACGCGAAGAAGATGAAAGTGGAGCCTACCATCAGTTCGCCTTCCCGTCTGGTGTTCACACCGGGCGACAAAGACCTCGACGGGCTGGTGCGCGACGTGAAGCGCGGCATTCTGGTAACCGGTTTCAATGGAGGTAACAGCAACAGCAGTACGGGCGATTTCTCTTACGGTATAGAGGGCTTCCTGATAGAAGACGGGCGGTTGACGCAGCCGGTAAATGAGATGAACGTCACGGGTAACTTCCTCACGTTATGGTCGTCGTTGCAGGCGGTGGGTAATGATCCCCGTCCGGGACGTTCGTGGCAGTTGCCCTCCATGGCTTTTGAGGGGGTAGACTTCAGCGGATTGTAATAAGGGTTATGATTGGGATTGCACACCTCCGGGCGTGCAGTCCCGGTAAAATACGTATTCGGTTCGGTACGGGTATTTGGGTTCAGTTCACCATGAGACTCATGTAAGCCTGCTCCGAACCGAATATTTTTTCTGCCAGTTGAGCGATGGAGAGCTCTTCGTGTGCACCGGGCAATCTTTTCCGGCTACGCATGCAACGTCCGTTGTTCAGATAGTAGTAGCCATTGTTGGCAGACAGCTGCTTGTCGGTGAGTGCAATGTTCATTTCTACCTCGGGGTGTGCCGCGGCATAGAGTCTGAGTATCTTTTTTGCCTGAATGATGCGTATCATGCCCAAGGGGTGCGACTCTCCGTTTCCGGCAGGCGGTGCGATAATCGTAAGTCTCCCGGTTTCAGTTTCGTGGCAGATGGCGTTTAACAACGTTTGTTTTGCTTCGTCGTCATCGGCAAGAAGCTCGTTTACTGTCAGTGAACCGGGGGATTCTCCGGGAGATGTAAGGGCAAGCGCTACGATGCGATCGCGTTCGTGTAGCGTAAATATCCGTCCGTCCGAAAGGAAGAGGTCGGCAAGGACGACACGGAAGTCGCTTTCGGTATGCTGTATGCAGCAGGGGCGGGCTTGCATGTGTCTGTCGAGATAGTGGAACACGGCTTCGTCGAATTCGGTGTATGTGTGCAGCGTACGACGTTTTGTTCCGGAAAGATTTTCTTCCGCAGTGGTGGGTGAGAAGGTGTGTATCGTGTGGTGGAATACGGGAGCATATCCCAGCCGCTCGTAGTAACCGAACAGCCGCGGTTCGGTGGGAATGAGTGCCGAAAGTTCCGTCTTCTGGCGATACAGGTTACCGAACGCCTGCGAGAGGAGTTCGCTCATCACGCCCCTCCCCCGGTATTCGGGATGAGTGCATGCGCCTGATACGTAGGCGAGGGATAGGACACTTCCGTAACAGGTCATGGGATAAGGAAGCAGCTGCATGGCGGCAATGACATCGTCTCCGCTTTGCATGGCAAGGTTGACCTCGGCATTGTAGCGAAGACGGAAATACAGTTCTACGAACTCTTCACTGTCGTTGAAGCACAGTTTCCATAAATTCTTTACTTTCTCTCTCATGAACGGTTTTTTGGGGGTGATGGTTTTTCCTTTTTATTCGCCTATATCGAGACTACCATTTGATTTTCCCCATGGGGTGATTCTTCAGGTAGGCGGTGTATTTGTCGAGCAGTATGACAGGATGGTAGGAGAGTTTGGCTTTGCGCAGTCCCTCGATGCCCAAGTCTTCTTCCCTGTTGACGTAGGTGTATTGTTCGGGAATACGTTTGGCGAACTCCCTGTTTATCATAGCATACGCACCTTCGATGGTGGTGTCCGCTTTTTCTATATGCACGCCGAAGGTGTCGCCGTTGATGGGTGTTCCATACGTGAAAGCAACTATGCGCCCGTCTACGCGCAACATACCGCCTGTGAGTCCTAGTTCGTCGAAGTGGTGCAGGGCATACACCAGCGCGCGCCTTTCGTTACCGGTTCCCTCCTGCTGGTCGCAGTTGTTGCGCTTGCACCATTCGGCTTCGAGGTCGAGGCATTCCTGCCGTTGCGCTGCGGTAAGAGGCACGTATTCAAAATCGTATGTCTTGACAAAATTGTTCACGTGATTCCGTTTCGCCTGAAACTTCTTTCCGGCGAGTGTGGCCAGCTCTTCGCGCAGGTAGAGGTAGTCGGTGTATTGGCGGTCCGACTCGAAACCGAACATTCCCGGCATGGTTTCCTCGAGTTTGGCGCGCATGGCGTCGCAAACGCCCAGTAAGTAAAATTCGGCTCCTTCACTCGCTACGTCCTCAATCATGAGGTTCAATACACGCCGGAAATCTCCTTCGCCCACGGGCATCATGTACACAGGCTCCCCTTCCACCCAAAATTTAAGCACTAAGAAGTCATCTACAATGGCAAATTTCGTATTATAGAGAAACCGCCAACTGCATAGGTTGGCAAACGAGAGGTCGCAATTGCGCAGGGGGCTTTTAAGGGTATAGGAAGTTATGAGTTCCTTGTCCGTAAGTTCGATGTCTTTAAATGAAATCATATATGTCTGATTGGGATGCCGTCCCATCATGATTTTGAGCATGATGCGGGCAACTTGGTATAAACATGCCGTATGAACGGGTATCGAAGCGGAGCCTCCGGCAGGTTACCCTCATGCAAGCAAAGTGACATGGCTTCTCTGTGTCACCTATATAACAAAGAAAAGGAGAAAAAGTTACTCAAAGGAAGTCGGTAAGGCGTGGTTTTCCTTTTTTTTAGTTTCTTTTTGTAGTATTTGCATTGTGTCTCTGCCGTATGCTTCAGGCATGTGTTCCGGTTATGCTTACAAAAGCCCCAATATCTCCAGAATGGCAGGTGTGAGGAGCGCCGTGAGAATGCCATTGATGGTCAGCCCAAGGCTCGCGTAGGCGCCATACTTGCCGCTTACGCCCATGGCAGTGGAGGTGCCTACGGCATGCGCGGCGGTTCCCATGGACAAACCTTGTGCTATGGGACTTCCCACGCGGCTGAAGTGCAGCGTCTTAAAACCCAGTATCGCGCCCAGCAATCCCACCGAAACCACCACGGCGGCTGTCAGCGAGGGGATTCCGCCCAACGACTGCGTAACCTCCATTGCGATGGGAGTAGTGACCGATTTGGGTGCGAGCGCATAGATGACCTCGCGCGAAGCCCCCATGAACTTGGCTATGAGTACCACCGATACGACCCCTGTGAGGCATCCTGCCAGTTGCGAGAGCAAGATGGGCAACAGCTGTTTGCGGATGGTTTTGAGTTGAAGATACAGTGGAACGCCCAGTGCCACTACGGCGGGTTTCAGCCAGAACTCGATGAGGTAACCGCTTTCGCTGTACGTCTCATAACTGACCCCGGTGAATTTCAAGAACACAATCAGTGCGGCGATGGTGAGCAGTATGGGGTTGAGCAGCAAGAAGCCGGTGCGCTTTTGCAGAAGTTTGGCAAGGAAAAACGTGCAGAAGGTAAGCGCGAGCAGAAAGAACTGATTCTGAAAGAAACTCATTTGATTTTGCGTGTTAGTTGATGAACCCACCCCGTGACAATCAGTACCAACAGAGTGCTTATGACGGATGCCGTGACGATGGGAAGCCACTCGGCTGAAATCACGCGGAAGTGCAGCATCAGCGCCACACCCGGCGGCACGAAGAAGAATCCGAGATTGGCAACCAGAAAGTCGGACATGCCTTGCACCCATTGCAACTTCACCCAGCCCAGTTTCAGGAACAAGGTAAGACAGAGCATGCCGATGATGCTGGAGGGGAGTTTCACACCTGTGAGGTAAACAATGAGCTCACCTATGGCAAGGCATCCGAAAAGAATGGCACATTGACGAATCATCATATTGCTTATTAAGTTCGACAGAGGAGAACGGATACCGCCGCCGTTGCCGGAGGGTAGGGCGCACAGGACTTTGAAATGGCGTCGGTGCAGAGCAACCCGCTCATTCTCACCGCCTCGGCTGTGGTATGCCTGTTCCGTGAGGAATGGTGCAAAGGTAGGTATTTTGCATGTAGCCTGTTGTGCGGGCGGCTTTTTTTTTGCTTCTTTCACCTGTTCTTATGATATGCTTAAGTGTTATTTTGATATTAATATGGCACTATTTGTTGCTGATTAGTCTTGTTTTGGACTATTTGTCTTACTTCTCATTTTATTGAAATACCCGAATCAGGGATTTATCTTCTGTTAAAACGGTATTTTTATGCATCAAAAGTCTCTTCTGAGGGAATATAACCTGTATTTTTACACCTCTTTGCCTGTGTGCCTCCGTATTGGTTGCAGGTGTTTATCTTTTAAGACACCGGTTTCCCGGGAATACCGTACGGGTACGCTGCTTCCGAAGCGCCTGCGAGCCGGGATTTATCCGCCTCCGGATCATTTCCGGGACAGCCGGGAAAGCCTGAAACCCTGTCCCGGAAACTTTTCCGGAGTGTCTTGGTTTTGCGATTTCGCTCATTGCCAATGAGTTGCAGAAAATCGTTTGTCTATTTCCTGTTTTCTTTGCCTACGGGCGGAATTATGCGATTCTCGCCGGTTACGAAATACAAAGTGTCAGTTTGTCAATCCTCTTATCTTCCTCTTCTCTTCTTGCTTTCCTTCTCCCCCCAGCATTGATTTTTCAGACTTGTATACACCTCTTTTACTCTCTCCCCAAAAAACGTTTCCGGAGGGCTTGCGCATATGGCGGAGATATTTATACACTTTTTATACCATTCCGGACGTGTAACCAAAAAAACATCCATTTCTTTTTTTTTCTCATTCGCTTTCTGTACTTTTGCACCATAATTTATACAGATAGTTAGTCCGATTTATGAAAACTTTAGAAAGATTGTTCGCTGAGAAGTTATTAAAGATAAAAGCGATTAAATTACAACCGGCAAACCCCTTTACATGGGCTTCCGGGTGGAAATCTCCGTTTTACTGCGATAACCGTAAAACTCTTTCTTATCCTTCCCTGCGCAACTTTGTGAAAATCGAGATTACCCGTCTTATCCTCGAACGCTTCGGACAGGTGGATGCCATAGCCGGTGTGGCCACCGGGGCCATTCCGCAGGGAGCGTTGGTGGCGGATGCTCTCAATCTGCCCTTTGTGTATGTACGTTCCACACCCAAAGACCACGGATTGGAAAATCTGATAGAGGGCGAGTTGCGTCCCGGTATGAAAGTGGTAGTGGTGGAAGACCTCATTTCCACCGGCGGAAGCAGCCTGAAAGCGGTGGAGGCGATTCGTCGCGACGGATGCGAAGTCATCGGTATGGTGGCGGCGTTCACCTACGGTTTCCCCGTCGCCGAAAAGGCGTTCAAGGAAGCCAAAGTCCCTTTGCTCACGCTTACCAACTACGAAGCCGTGCTCGAAGTGGCATTGCGCACCTCATACATCGAAGAGGAAGATGTGGAAACGCTCAACGAATGGCGTAAAGACCCCGCCCATTGGGGAGAATCCGGCAAGTAAACGACGAACTTCCGGTGGGCGTGGATGGGCGAGGCGACCACAAGCTTCCGGACAGACAGGAAACTCCTGAATTTTTATACATATATCCCCGGATGATATGGTAAACGAAAGAACCGTTCGGACTTTTTTCACACTCCGGATGGTTCTTTCGTTCTTATAATAAATACCTTCTGACAGAATGACGAAATTTGAAAGCAACGTGAAATTGATTTCCGCCTCACAGGAAGCGGTGTACGAGAAATTGTCCGACCTGAACAACCTCGAAAGGGTAAAAGATCGCTTGCCGGCGGATAAGGTGAAAAATCTCAGCTTCGATGCGGACATGCTCTCCATTGAAGTATCGCCCGTAGGCAAAATATCCTTGCAGATTGTGGAACGCGAACCGGTGAAGTGCATCAAGTTTGCCACCACAGACTCTCCGTTGCCGTTCAACCTCTGGATTCAGTTGCTGCCTGTATCCGACGCCGAGTGCAAGATGAAAATCACCGTGGGGATGGAACTGAATCCTTTTATGAAAGGAATGGTGCAGAAACCCCTGCAGGAGGGAGTGGAGAAGATGGCGGAAATGCTGTCGCTCATTCCCTATGCATGACAAAAACCGTAGACATTTATTTTTTTATAAAAAACATCAACACCGAAGATGGCACAGAAACTGTGGGAAAAATCCGTTCAGGTAAACAGAGATATCGAGAAGTTCACTGTGGGTAATGACCGCGAAATGGACCTCTATCTGGCAAAGCACGATGTATTAGGCTCCATGGCGCACATCACCATGCTCGAAAGTATCGGGCTGCTTACCCGCGGGGAATTGGAAGCGCTGCTTGCCGAACTGAAAGAGATCTATCTCGTTGCCGAGCAGGGAGCGTTCGTAATCGAGGAGGGGGTGGAAGATGTGCACTCGCAGGTGGAGCTGATGCTTACCCGCAAACTCGGCGATATGGGGAAAAAGATACACAGCGGACGTTCGCGCAACGATCAGGTCTTGCTCGATCTGAAACTCTTTACCCGTGCGCAGATTCGCGAGGTAGCCGAGGCGGTGGAGGCGTTGGTCGGAGTGCTTCTGCGCCAAAGCGAACGTTATAGCTCTGTGCTTATGCCGGGATACACGCACCTGCAAATAGCGATGCCCTCTTCGTTCGGACTGTGGTTCGGGGCTTATGCGGAGAGTCTGGTGGACGATTTGTTGCTCCTGCAGGCGGCTTTCAGGATGTGCAACCGCAACCCGCTCGGCTCGGCTGCCGGATACGGCTCCTCTTTCCCGCTGGACAGAAGCATGACCACCCGTCTGTTGGGCTTCGAGTCCATGAACTACAACGTGGTGTATGCGCAAATGGGGCGCGGAAAAATGGAACGCAACGTGGCGTTCGCGCTGGCGGGTATAGCCGGAACCATTTCTAAGCTGGCGTTCGACGCCTGCTTGTTCAACAGCCAGAACTTCGGATTCGTGAAGTTGCCCGATGAGTGCACCACCGGCTCCAGCATCATGCCGCACAAGAAGAATCCCGATGTCTTCGAACTGACGCGTGCGCGCTGCAATAAACTTCAGGCACTTCCTCAGCAGATAACGCTGGTAGCCAACAACCTGCCTTCCGGTTACTTCAGGGATTTGCAGATTATAAAGGAGGTGTTCCTGCCGGCTTTCGGCGAACTCAAGGACTGCCTCGCCATGACTACTTATATCATGAACGAAATAAAGGTGAACGACCGCATTCTCGACGATCCCAAATACGCGCTTATCTTCAGCGTGGAGGAGGTGAACAGGTTGGTACGTGAGGGCATACCTTTCAGAGATGCCTACAAGCAAGTGGGACTTGCCATCGAGGCGGGAAACTTTGTTCCCGACATGAACCTGCACCATACGCACGAAGGGAGCATCGGCAACCTCTGCAACGAGCAAATCAAGTCGTTGATGGAAAGCGTGCTGCAGGGGTTCAACTTCGGCGGAGTACTTGCTGCCGAAACCGAACTGCTGGGCAGGTGAATGCTCTGAACGAAAAGCTTCATATCGGTCTATAAAACCACTTCGGACTCCTTTCTTGTAAAGGAGTTTTTTATTTGTTGTTTTTCTACTCTCTTCCTCGTAAATTGTTCTTTTGCACGATACTTTGTATGTTTTGCATGTTTGAAATCTGTATTGTTTTGTTATATTTGTCCAATAAAATAAAACGAGCGTTAAAGACGAAGTTTATTGAGCATTCCCGACGCTTCGTTACCTTGGGAATACGTATGCGCCTGATCGGGGAATCTCAGGCACACACACATAATCATTATCAACTATTATGAAAACAAGAAAAATCCTTTTTTCCGTTGTCGCGCTTTTACTCTTCCCGGTTTTCTTGCAGGCGCAGTATCTTCGTACCTCTTATTTTATGGAAGGCACTCACTATCGTTTACAACTCAATCCGGCGCTTTCTCCCGAGAAAGGTTATATCAACCTGCCTATGATAGGCGCCCTGAATGCGTCCGTCTATTCCAGTTCTATCGGAATGAAAGACGCCGTGGATATCATGAAGAATACCGAAGATAGCCGCTATTTCCTGAGCGATGATTTCATGGGCAGGCTTTCAAACCAGAATACCATCGATACCAACATAAGTACGGATATCATTTCAGTCGGTTGGTACAAGGGTAAGAACTTCTGGTCGTTCAACGTCGGGCTACGCGCCGACATTGGGGTGACTGTCCCCAAATCCATGTTTCAGTTTATGAGGAATATGGACGCGTTGGATTTCAGTAAAGTGGAAAGCTTTCAGAAACTGAATGAGTTGGTGGAAAACCAGAAAATGGCGGTCAACACTTATACCGAAATGGGTGTAGGTTTTGCACGCTCTATCAACAGCCGTTTATCCGTGGGAGGAAAGGTGAAGATGTTGCTGGGAATAGGTAACATGGAAATGAACATCCACAAAATATCCGTGAAGAGTAACATAGTCGGCTATCCCTCCGGCGTGCAATGGGAAGATCTGACTCTGGAGCAGTTGAACGGAATCAGCGGAAGTGCGGAAATCGACGTGGATGCCAGCTTGATAAGCAGTTCCAAAGGATTTGATTTCAGAGAAAATGAAAAAGGGTATATAGATGAATTCAAACTCAACTCGAAAGAGAAAGGTTTTGCGGGATTCGGAGCGGCTATCGATTTGGGTGTCGCGTACAAACTGACGGACAGACTTTTACTCTCTGCTTCTGTGGTGGATTTAGGATTTATCAATTGGTCTAAAAACAACACCATGACGGCACGCTCGCTCGTGTCGAGGAAATACAACCTGACAAATGAGGAAGAAAGAGCCGCTTTCTCCGATTTGATTAATCGCGGAGAGGTGCTGAACTATGAACTGTTCGGACTGAAGAAAGAACAGCAAGAGCAAAAGAACCGCAACCATAAGCTGGCTTCCACTGTTGTGCTGGGTGCGGAATATGCTCTTCTGAATGACTGGCTGGTGCTGGGAGGACTCTATACGGCTCGTTTCGCTCAGACAAAAACTTTGAATGAAATCACCCTCTCCGGTAACATCCGCCCCAAAAGCTATTTGAATCTCTCAGTGAGCTATTCCATCCTTCAGAGCGCAGGAAAAAGTTTCGGATTGGCGGCGAAAGTTGGACCTTTCTTCCTCGGGACAGACTATATGTTCCTGGGAGATACATCCAGAAGTGTCAATGCTTATTTAGGAATATCCATTCCGCTTTCGGGAAAGAAGAACAAAAAAGCTGATTTGTAATCGTGCGGACTCATTGGCTGAAGATGCCATTGCTCTTGTATGATATAACTGAAGTTTACATGTCTCGATAAATAGACCTTGCAGAACACCGAATGGTATCCGGAGGACACCGGCACGGCATTGTTCTCCGGTGCTTTTGCATGAGCCACGTCTCAAAAGTTCAATTCCCGGCTTTTGAGACGTGGCTCTGTTTATTGCGTTTTTAAGATATTTATCATCTTTATGTCTGGCTGAAATTTGTTTGGTGTTTCTTCTGTTCTTATTTTTGAGAGCGATTCTTTCTTTTTCCTTTGTATCATCTGTTTGAGTTTCTTTGGAAGATACGGCAGAATGATAAGGAGAGGAAAAGAGACCTTTAATAACATGGTGTAAATGAAAAACCTTGTGGAACTTTCCTCGAAAAGGATATGCCGGATGCTGTTGCTCATTGCGTTTCTTCTTGGGGCTGCATGCGGCGACAATTATCGTTCGGACATACCTGATGTGCCGGTAAACTATGAAGTGAATCTGCTTGCACCCTATGCGATACTTACTACTCCCGGACAGTTTGTCACCGTAACGAAAGTATCCAAATACGGCGAAGCAATCGGTTACTCGGGACTGATCATCGGTAACTCTCTGTTCAATGGCTATTGCGCCTACGATCTCTGCTGCCCCGTAGAGGCGCAACGAAACGTAGTGCTTCGTCTCCTCGATGACGATGGTACGGGACGCAAGGCCTCATGTGATAAATGCGGTTCGATTTTCGATTTGAACCACAGCGGCGTATGTACCACAGGCGAAAAAGTCAGGCTCAAATCATATAAGGTGGCGGAAGCCGGCAGCAATCTGCTTAAGATTTTCAATTGAGGCTCATCTCTTTTCATTGCGTTATATTTAGTGTATCGCCGCTCTATGTTTTTTCAATGCCTCATGCACTCATATCTGTTGTTTTGCTGATTTTGCATCATAGCTTGGATGTATGTGGGTCTATCGTTTATATTTCTTTTTTGAAAATTTGGCTTTCCGAGTGAAACTCTTTATCTTTGCCCCCGTTATGGATTAACGCGGAAATAGCTCAGTTGGTAGAGCATAACCTTGCCAAGGTTAGGGTCGCGAGTTCGAGTCTCGTTTTCCGCTCTCTTTCTTAATGGATGCTCGAATGGTGGAATCGGTAGACACGAGGGACTTAAAATCCCTTGGCCATTGCGGCTGTGCGGGTTCAAGTCCCGCTTCGAGTACGATATAAGTCCTTTAAACTTTTTGGTTTAGAGGGCTTTTTTTATTCTCTTCAGGTTGTGTATTTGCAACTCATTGTGTATCCATTTGTTTTGACTAAAACGGTAGAAAAGTGATTACGTAGATTCGACTGAGGATAGAAAAGATGAAGATTTACTCATTGTTCTTTCCATCCCGGCACAGTACGTCCTTGATTATTCACTACCCGGTGGCACGGTAACCGTAACAGTTTTGTTGTCTCTCCGAGAATGCGCCCGACCAGCCGCGAATGATTCGGATGTCCAATCAGTTTTGCTATCTGACCATAAGTGACCACATATCCCCTCGGTACTGTAGCGACTATTTCGTACACATCCTTTTCAAACCTTTTGATATTCACTTTCATAATGAGTCGTCTTCTTTCGCGTATGCATAGTTTCTGTTTGGTAGAAGAATACATTTACCCCTCTTTTCCTTTCTCGGTAAAAATAGATAACTTTGCCGGATATTTTTAAAGATTGATAATTAAGATTATGGCAGCAAAACCAAGTATCCCGAAAGGAACCCGTGATTTTTCGCCGGTAGAGATGGCGAAACGTAACTATATATTCGATACGATTCGCGAAGTATATCATCTGTATGGCTTCCAGCAGATTGAAACGCCTTCCATGGAAATGCTCTCCACTCTGATGGGAAAATATGGTGAAGAGGGGGATAAGTTGTTGTTTAAGATACAGAATTCGGGAGATTATTTCTCGGGACTGACAGACGAGGAATTGTTGAGCCGCGAAGCTGCCAGACTGGCGAGTAAGTTTTGCGAAAAGGGGTTGCGTTATGACCTCACCGTGCCTTTTGCCCGTTACGTGGTGATGCACCGGGATGAAATCAGCTTTCCTTTCAAGCGTTACCAGATACAGCCTGTCTGGCGTGCCGACCGTCCGCAGAAAGGGCGTTACCGCGAATTCTATCAGTGCGATGCCGATGTGGTGGGCAGCGACTCCTTGTGGAATGAGGTGGAGTTGATGCAGATTGTGGATACGGTGTTCAGCCGTTTCGGCATCGGTGTGTGCATCAAGATAAACAACCGGAAGATTCTGACGGGTATTGCCGAGATTATAGGTGAGGCCGAGAAAATCGTGGATATTACGGTTGCCATTGACAAGCTGGATAAAATAGGGTTGGACAATGTGAATGCCGAACTTCGCGAAAAGGGCATCGGTGAGGACGCGATAGCCAAGCTGCAGCCCATCATTCTGCTGAGCGGCACGAACGCGGAGAAACTTGCTACGCTCAAAGCGGTGCTGGCGGCGAGCGAGACCGGTCTGCGGGGTGTGGAGGAAATAGAGTTCATTCTGAACACGCTTGCTTCGTTGGAACTGAAGAACGCTCTGGAACTGGATTTGACACTCGCCCGCGGATTGAACTATTATACGGGTGCCATCTTCGAGGTGAAAGCGCTCGATGTGCAGATAGGAAGCATCACAGGCGGCGGGCGCTACGATAACCTGACGGGTGTCTTCGGGTTGCCCGGCGTTTCGGGAGTGGGCATCTCATTCGGGGCAGACCGCATCTTCGATGTATTGAATCAACTTGACCTTTACCCGAAGGAAGCGGTCGACGGCACACAGCTTCTTTTTATCAATTTCGGCGAACGCGAGGCGGCCTATTCCATGCAGATGTTGCTTCGTGTGCGCCGGGCGGGTATCCGTTCCGAACTTTTCCCTGACGCTGCAAAGATGAAAAAGCAGATGGGGTATGCCAATGCCAAGCAGATTCCTTATGTGGCTTTGGCGGGCGAAAGTGAAATGGCTGCCGGAAAAGTGACGCTAAAGAATATGGAGACAGGCGAGCAAACATTGGTGAACTGCGAAGAGCTTATTGCAACGTTGATGAAATAGGCGGCTTGTTACTGTGAAATATAAATGTCCGGAATTCTTAAGGAAGAGTTCCGGACATTTTGTTTGTGTATGGTTCTCGGATTAGAGCACGAAGGCGCTTGTCTGCCGGGCGTCCTTGCGCTTGATGCCCCACACGTATGCCAACAGAATCACGTTCATCAGCAGGGCATAGACAATGGCGGGCACGGCAATGAGATCATTGTTGAAGATGAACGGGCTGCTCGCTATGGCTATGCTTTGCGCGGCATTCTGCATCCCTATCTCGATGACTAATGTACGTTGTTCTTTAAGGGTGAATCTCATCAACCGTGAAAGCAGTACGCCTGAACTTGTGGCAAGCAGGATGAGCAGCGCGATGCAGGCTCCCAATTGCTTGAAGTTATCTATGATGGTGGTGTGATGCTGTACGAAGAAAAGACTTGCCAGCAGGATGAGTGAGGGAAAAGCTATGCGCGACAGCACCCGGTGCATGCGTTCCGCAGTGTCCGGACGGTATCTTCTCACTGCTATCCCAACTGCGATGGGGAGTAGTGTGAGCAGGATATTTTGTATGATTAGCCGGACAACCGGAAGCTCCACGGCCGTTTCCGGGGTGTTGCCGCCTGCCATTGAGATGGCGAGTTGCATGATGACGGGAATGGTGAACAGCGTGATGATGCTGCTCAGTGCGGTGAGCGATACGGACAATGCCACGTCTCCTTTGGCAATCAGGGAGAATATATTGGATGAGCTCCCCCCCGGTGAGCAGGCGATGAGTATCAGCCCGATGAAAAAAACGGATTCCAATCCGAAGAGCCGTCCGAGGGCAAAGGCAAGTGCGGGCAGCAAGACGATTTGCGCCGTGAGTCCGACGGCTACGGGGTAGGGGCGTTCGCGAAACAAACGGAAATCTTTTAACTCCAGTGTAAGTCCCAGTTCAAACATCAGAAGAGTGAGAATGGGTAATACAATCCATACGGCATTCATAGTTGTTGACGTTTTTATTTTTGGTTAGTGATTCTAAAAAACTTATTCCACATAAATCATTTTCTTGGTCATGCCACCATCCACGGTAAGGTTCTCGCCATTGATGAAATCGTTCTCTTCGTGGCAGAGGAAAAGGCATACGCGGGCTATGTCCCCGGGTTTTCCCACTCGCCGGGAGGGATGTTGCTCATGATCTTCGGGGCGCAACGTGTCGTAGTCTTTGGTCATTATCCACCCCGGTGCGACGGAATTGACCGTGATGCGGAATTCCGAAAGCGACAGTGCGAGAGCGTGCGTGAGCGAGTAAATGCCTCCTTTCGATGCCGAGTATGCTTCCGTGCCCGGTTCGCTCATCAGGTAGCGGGTGGAGGCAATGTTGATGATGCGTCCGTAGGTGTTGGGTGCGGCTTGTTTGCGGCGATGCCGGGCGAGCGCGCGTGAGGTGACGAAAACCGGACGCAGATTGACGGACAGTACGCGGTCAAAGTCGGCCACCTCCGAGTCTGTTATGGAAACGAACCCTCCGATGCCCGCATTATTGATAAGGATGTCTATGTCTCCCCATTCCTCGAACAGGCGGTTCATGCACGCTTCCAGCGCTTCGGCATCCGCCACGTCCGCCTGCATGAAGACAGCGCCGCACTCGCGTGCGGTTTGTTCGCCCTTCATGCAATCCGTGTCGCAGAAAGCCACCCGGTGTCCGTCCTGGCAAAAACTCTGTACCAATCCTCGTCCTATGCCGTCGGCTCCTCCGGTGATGAACACCCGTTTCCCGTTGCTTCTATCCGCGGCGTGGGCGGGTGATGCTTGCAGGGATTTTTTCGACGTCTGTCCGTGCGCATGCCCTGCACCGCTCTTCTGCCGTCTTTCCCATTCGGCTTTGCGTTCGCGGTATTGTTCGTATTGTTTCTCAAGATAGTTGTCTGCCATAATCTCAGCGGGTTTACGGTTACTGTCACTTTTGCAAAGGTAGCTAAAGTTTTGCAGAGAAACTTGAATCGGGCATTGCAATGCACTATCCAATGCCTCTTTTGAATGCTGTTTTACGGGTGTTAAACATCCCGGACGGACCGCACCCGTACGGTTCCCGAACCGGACAGGTGTCGTTTTCGAACCGTACGGGTGCGGTTCCGGGGCAAAACAGGTGTGTCGGGAATGCCCCTCCGTAAGCCCCTTTTTCGTTCTTCTTTATTGCTCCCGGAGAAGCCGGGCTGTCAGCCGCATGGGATGATGCTTGACAAAATGGCAGTGCCGGACTGACAGAAACATGCCGTTCTTATTTGGCACGCTTTTCGTATCTTGTTAAACGTCTTTCGAGACAAAGCATTCGATTTATATAAATATATGTATAACATAGAAAAACGAAAAGATTATGAACATCAAACCATTGGCTGACAGAGTGCTGATTCTTCCCGCACCTGCCGAAGAGAAAACCATCGGCGGCATCATCATCCCCGATACGGCAAAAGAAAAACCCCTTAAAGGCGAAGTTGTGGCTGTGGGCAACGGCACAAAAGACGAAGAGATGGTGCTGAAAGTGGGCGACACCGTGCTCTATGGCAAGTATGCCGGTACGGAATTGGAAGTAGAAGGCGAGAAATATCTGGTGATGCGTCAGAGCGACGTGTTGGCAGTGCTGGGCTGACCTTCTTCCCTCGGTCGACGGAGGCCGGAATATTGAAGTATAATCGTTTTAAAAAACAGAATATAACATTATGGCTAAAGAAATATTATTTAATATCGAAGCCCGCGATCAACTCAAGAAAGGTATCGATACGCTGGCAAATGCAGTGAAGGTAACACTCGGACCGAAAGGACGTAACGTAATCATCGAAAAGAAGTTCGGTGCTCCCCACATCACTAAAGACGGGGTGACGGTGGCTAAGGAAGTGGAACTTGCCGACGCCTATCAGAATACGGGTGCTCAACTCGTGAAAGAAGTGGCATCCAAGACAGGCGATGATGCCGGTGACGGAACCACCACGGCAACCGTATTGGCACAAGCCATCGTAGCCGAAGGCTTGAAGAACGTTA
This sequence comes from Bacteroides sp., assembly GCA_041855205.1. Lineage (GTDB taxonomy): Bacteria > Bacteroidota > Bacteroidia > Bacteroidales > Bacteroidaceae > Bacteroides. The sequence goes on along the minus strand of JBHADT010000058.1, from coordinate 40,087 downwards.
CAGCCGGCGCAAGCCCCATGGACATCAAGCGCGGTATAGACAAAGCTGTGGCAAAGGTGGTTGAGTCCATCAAGTCGCAAGCGGAAAAGGTAGGCGACAACTACGACAAGATAGAGCAGGTGGGTACCGTTTCGGCAAACAACGACCCTGTGATTGGTAAGCTCATCGCCGATGCCATGCGCAAGGTGTCTAAAGACGGTGTTATCACCATCGAGGAAGCCAAAGGTACCGATACTACCATCGGTGTGGTGGAAGGTATGCAGTTCGACCGCGGTTACCTCTCTCCTTACTTCGTGACCAATACCGAAAAGATGGAATGCGAAATGGAGAATCCCTACATCCTCATCTATGACAAGAAGATTTCCAATCTGAAAGATTTCCTCCCCATCCTCGAACCCGCCGTACAGAGCGGTCGTCCGTTGCTGGTGATTGCCGAAGACGTAGATAGCGAAGCGCTGACTACGCTGGTGGTGAATCGCCTGCGCTCTCAGCTGAAGATCTGTGCAGTGAAAGCTCCCGGATTTGGCGACCGTCGCAAAGAAATGCTTGAAGACATTGCAGTGCTGACCGGCGGTATCGTGATCAGCGAGGAGAAGGGATTGAAGCTGGAACAGGCTACAGTCGAAATGCTGGGAACGGCGGATAAGGTGACTATTTCTAAAGACAATACCACCATTGTGAACGGTGCCGGAGACAAGGATAGCATCAAGGAACGTTGCGAGCAAATCAAGGCTCAGATTGCAGCTACCAAATCCGACTACGACAGAGAGAAACTGCAAGAACGTCTGGCCAAACTTTCGGGCGGTGTGGCCGTACTGTATGTGGGTGCCGCTTCCGAAGTGGAAATGAAAGAAAAGAAAGACCGTGTGGATGACGCTCTGCGTGCTACCCGCGCAGCCATCGAAGAAGGTATCGTGCCGGGCGGTGGTGTGGCATACATCCGCGCTTTGGAGACTTTGGAAGGTTTCAAGGGTGACAACGCCGACGAAACCACGGGTGTGGAAATCATCAAACGCGCCATCGAAGAGCCTCTGCGTCAGATTGTGGCGAATGCAGGTAAAGAAGGCGCGGTAGTAGTACAGAAAGTACGCGAAGGCAAAGCCGATTTCGGATATAACGCGCGTACCGATGTGTACGAGAATCTGTACGCAGCCGGTGTGGTAGACCCCGCCAAGGTAACCCGTGTGGCTCTGGAAAACGCGGCTTCCATTGCCGGTATGTTCCTCACTACGGAATGCGTGATTGTGGAAAAGAAAGAAGACAAACCCGAAATGCCTATGGGAGCTCCCGGAATGGGCGGAATGGGCGGCATGATGTAATATCTGCCAATCGCATAAAGGTCGAACGCACTCTTGAGAGCATCTCCTGGGAGTGCGTTCGTTTATTTTACAGCAGGTGCTAACCTACTGTTTGTTTTTTCCCGAAGAAAAATCGGGAAATACCTGTCATGTCAGCAAGCAGGGCGATGCCGATGCTCCCGTATACCGCGGACGCAGTGGCAAAGCACAAAAACAACATGCCGGTGGAGTCGAAGCGGAAAAAGGGAAGAAAGAATTTGGATGCTGCTGTAAAGATGGGAGAGAATAAGAGGATGGGCAACGTGTTCCGTCCGATGAAAAGCAATGGCTTGCGCACCCGTACCGACAGGTATGGGTAGCTCCATAGAGCCAGCGAACATACCGATGCGGTGATGACCGCCCCTGTGAGTGTGGCGCGGTTCAGATTCTCCGGTTGGCTGCACAACACGATTAAGGGGAGGACGACCCATAAGGAACGGGGAAAACAATCGATAAGAGAGAGTTTGTGCCGGTTTAATGCGAATCCGGCAAGAAAATAAAGTGCATTGGGGAATGACACGAGTCCGTTTCTCCCGGTCAAAAAAGACGAAACACCTGTGCCTGCCGAAGTATCTGGAAAGGAGGAGGCTTCCGTAGAAAAGAGACTGTTAGTGAAAAAAGGTATGTATGCCAGACACATTAACGCCGTTCCGGCTATCGCCAACTGTGCAGACAGCCCCTGGTGTACGTATTTTACGGCAAGGTAACACACAACGGAACAGAGAATTAACGTATGCAGATACCAGTAAGGTCCTATCGGGTGGAGGAGAATTTTTTCTGAAAGGATACCTGCGCTGACTTCCTTTAGCCCGTCCCATACGGGTAGCATGGTGGACACGCAGGCGTACCCCGTCTCCATCACGGCATAAGGTATGAAAATCCATAACAATCCCTTGAAAAAATCGCGCGGAGCTTTATTAACATTGAGCAGATACCCCGAAATGAGCAGAAACGCGGGCATATGGAACGTATACACTACACTCTTTGCAAAGGGATACTTCTGTCCGATGTACGTGAGATGAAAGATAACCATCAGGACAATGAACAGACTCTTCAGGAAGTCCAACTCTTCAATTCGTTTTTTCATACGGCAAAGTAAACAAAAAACTCTATAATGCATCGCTGTAACGATACATTATAGAGTTTGAAGTGTCAGGAGAACATTTACTTACGATAACTTTCCAGCTCCTCTGCCTTAAACCTGCTGATAAAGTTGAAATGCTTCTCTATCTCGGCTTCGGCATAGTTTACATACACCGTTGCCGAGGGGAAGAACATCTCGGGGGCTTTTGTCGCATCTTGTATGATGAGGTGAGACATCACGCACACGGCAGCCATTTCATAGAGACGGCGGGCGGCGAAGTCGAGCAACTCCTGATTCTGTGCCTCTTTAATCATGTTGGTGCAGGTCTCAAACTTATCCGTCATCTCTTTCACACGCGACAGGAACGGTTGTAACGGTTCGCTGCACGGAACACCTTCGTATTCCCGCAATGTGGCAAGGTACGAACCGTTTGTCACGTAGCGTATGGCAGCCACCGTCTGCAGCTGTGTGGTTCCTTCGTAGATACTTGTGATGCGTGCGTCGCGGTAAATGCGTTGGCAGGCATACTCCATCATAAAGCCCGAACCGCCGTGTACCTGAATGCAGTCGTAAGCATTCTGATTGGCATATTCCGAGTTCATACCTTTTGCCAACGGAGTGAAAGAGTCGGCGAGTTTGGCGTACAGCTTCTGTTCCTGACGCTCTTCCGGAGTGAGTTTGCGTTCACGCGCGATGTCATCCAGTGCTTTGTAAATATCTACGTAGCGTGCGGTCTGGTACAACAAAGCGCGCCCGGCGTCCAGTTTCGCCTTGATGAGCGCCAACATATCATACACTGCCGGGAACTCGATAATGGCTTTACCGAACTGTTTGCGGTCTTTGGCATATGCCAACGCTTCGTTGTATGCGGCTTGCGAGAGCCCCACGGACTGTGCGGCGATACCCAGACGGGCACCGTTCATCAATGCCATCACGTATTTTATCAATCCCAGTTTGCGGTCGCCGCAGAGTTCAGCTTTTGCGTTCTTGTACACCAGTTCGCAGGTGGGCGAACCGTGGATACCGAGTTTGTTTTCGATACGGCGCACATCCACTCCGCCGTCGCGCTTGTCGTAGATGAACATGGAGAGTCCTCTGCCGTCTTTCGTCCCCTCTTCCGAGCGGGCAAGTACCAGATGCAGGTCTGCGTCTCCGTTGGTGATGAAGCGTTTTACTCCATTCAGTCGCCAGCACTCCTCTTTTTCATCGAAGGTTGCTTTCAGCATTACACTTTGCAAGTCCGAACCTGCATCGGGTTCCGTAAGGTCCATAGACATGGTTTCTCCTTGGCAGATGCGGGGGATGAAACGGCTGTGCTGGTCTTCATTGCCGAACTCGTAGAGCGTCTCTATACAGTCTTGTAGCGACCAGATGTTTCCGAATCCCGCATCGGCTGCCGCCACAATCTCGGCGCACATCGTGTAAGGCGTGATGGGGAAGTTCAGCCCGCCGAAACGGCGTGGCATGGTCATTCCGTTCAGTCCGGCTTTCACCATGGCTTCCAGATTCTGTTTCGTACCCGAGGCGTATTCCACCCGTCCGTTGGCGCAGTGCGGACCTTCCTCGTCTACGCTTTCGGCATTGGGGGCAATGATTTCGCCTGTGATTTCGCCTGTGATTTCAAGTACTTTGTCATATGAATCCATGGCATCCGCATAATCCTGCGGCGCATAGTCATATTCGTCTTTGTCCTGATATCCGCGTTCTTTCAGTTCGCAGATGCGTTCCATCATCGGATTGTTCAAGTGATACTTGAGTTCCGGTATTTCGGTATAAAAGTTTGCCATATTGTTCTTGTTTTGTTTTTTAGGGTATTTTGAAAGATATAGGAGCATAATACACCGCCCGAATGGCTTTTCCATCCTCGTATCCGGGTGTCCAGCGATAAACCATGGCGATGGCTTCGAAAGCTCTCAACGCTTCTGCGTCTATCTCCTTGCTCACGGAGTGTATTACCGTGGGATAAGTCATTTTTCCATCCTTCTCTATGTAGAATTGTATGACCACTCTACCTTCGGTATTCCTTTTAAATGCGATCTCGGGGTACTTAATGAGGTTTGATATAAGCTGTAAAAGTTGCGGCATGCCTCCCGGAAACTCCGGTATCACAAGGTAAGGCTGGTGCGGCAGTTCGCTACCGTCTGTGGCGAAGAGCTTGCCACCGGTACACTTGTTATCGGTGTAGTACTCTTCACGGCGTAACGTTCCGTCCGGATAATATTGCAGAAACTTGCCCGCCAGCATGTTATTGTGATATGTAGAAACGATGTGGAGCTGACCATCGGGATGATACTCCATTTTATGACCGGTTATATGATTCTCCCGGTACATCTCCACCAGGCTGTCTTTGCCGTTGGCGTAGAAAGCTTTGTGCATTCCCTCCTTCTTTCTCTTGCTGGGTTGTTTGTCGTATGTAGAATAGTGCCAGACATCCTTGAGCGTTCCGTCTTTTTCGTATTCCTCTACCTTGATGAGTTTATTCGTTTTTTTATAAACAAGCGCATAGCGTTTTGCCTGAACGGAATCACCGGTATGGCAGTGGTTCCCGTCCATCCATACTTTCTGTTGGGCGCAAATGCACGTGGTCAATAGCAGAGAGAAAATGAAAAATAGATATCTCATGACACTCATTTGCTGTTTTGTTTATAATACTTTATCATCTTGGGAATCACTTCTTCTACGTTGCCGTTTATTACGTAGTCGGCAATGGTGTTGATTGGTGCGTTCTCATCGTTGTTGATAGAGATGATAATGCCGCTTTCCTGCATGCCGGCAATGTGCTGAATCTGTCCGGATATGCCACAAGCTATGTAGAGTTTGGGTCTCACGGTTACTCCAGTCTGTCCTATTTGCCGGTCGTGGTCGCAGAAACCGGCGTCTATCGCCGCCCGGCTGCCTCCTACTTCGGCATGAAGTTCCTTGGCCAGTTCGAACAGCATCTCGAAGTTCTCTTTGCTACCCATGCCGTATCCTCCCGCAACAACGATGGGAGAGCCTTTCAGGTTGTGTTTGGCTTTTTCCACGTGGCGTTCGATAACCTTTACCACATAGTCGGTAGTGGGTACGTATTTCGCCACATCGTGGCGGATGACCTCACCCTGATAGCCGGTATCGAGGATTTCCTTTTTCATCACTCCTTCGCGTACGGTTGCCATTTGCGGACGATGTTCGGGGTTGATGATGGTAGCAACGATGTTACCGCCGAAGGCCGGACGGATTTGGTACAGAAGATTTTCGTAAATCTTGCCCTCTTTCTTGTCTTCATGCTCGCCGATTTCCAGTGCGGTGCAGTCTGCTGTCAGTCCGCTGGTAAGCGCCGATGAGACACGCGGTCCAAGATCTCTTCCGATCACCGTAGCACCCATAAGACAAATCTGTGGTTGCTCTTCCTTAAAAAGGTTGATAAGTACTGACGAATGCGGCAGCGAAGTGTAAGGAAACAGTCCTGGAGCATCGAATACATGCAGACGGTCTACCCCGTAAGGGATGATCTGTTTCTCAATATTATCCAAACCGGAACCAGCTACCACAGCTTCCAGATTGCAGTTTAGCCGGTTGGCAAGTTTACGTCCTTTGGTCAAGAGTTCCAAACTGACCTCGGCAACGGTAGTGCCTTCTATCTCACAATATACAAATACGTTGTTCATAATTTACAGTATTGATAGTCCGCACCTCTAACCGATGGTGTGGTTGGTTAACAGTTCAATGATAAGATCTTCTACATCCCGGTCGCTTCCGCTGAGCGTACGGCTTTCTTTGGCTTGGAACGAGATGTTTTGCACCGTTTTCACTTTGGTGGGCGAACCGCTGAGTCCGCATTGTGCGAGATCTCCGTTTACGTCAGCCACGCTCCATTCGGTAATGTTCAGGTAGGGATACTTCTCGTAACGTTCGGCGTAGGGTAACGGTGTGCCGTCTTTGGTGATTGCCGCTTTCTCTTGTGCACCGAGCGCACGTTTGTACTTCTGCACGAGTTTGGCGTTACGCGGACGGCAAGGTGCCGCACTTCCGTTTACCGTGATTACGATGGGTAACGGAGCTTCCACAGTCTCCACTCCACCGTCGATGTGCCGTTTCACCACGATGCGTCCCGTAGTCTTCTCGACGTTCAGAATCTCTTCGGCGTAAGTGACTTGGGTCAGTCCCAGTTTCTCCGCTACCTGAGGACCTACTTGTGCGGTATCACCGTCGATGGCCTGTCTGCCGCCGATAATAATATCGCACTTGCCTATCTTGCGGATGGCTGTGGCAAGCGCATAGCTCGTGGCGAGCGTATCGGCTCCGGCAAAAGCGCGATCGGTGAGCAGATAGCCGTTGTCAGCACCCCGGAAAAGCCCTTCACGAATGATTTCCGCCGCACGTCCCGGACCCATGGTCAGGATGGTAACAGTGGAACCGGGATGTTTTTCCTTCAAGCGGAGCGCCTGCTCAAGCGCATTTAAATCTTCGGGGTTGAAGATGGCGGGGAGTGCCGCCCGGTTGATAGTTCCGTCGGCTTTCATGGCATCTTTCCCGACGTTTCGTGTGTCGGGAACCTGTTTTGCCAATACTACGATTTTCAAACTCATGTTATTAGTTTTTTAGTATTAGTGTTTTCTCTGAGGGGAAGTCAGTACCGGGAAAGGAGTAGTGTGTGTGGTTCCGCTACTGAAATCATCCGGTTAACTCGGATATTTGCCGCAGTTACATGATGTTGCGTTTTTCTTATCCGCGTGCAAATTTACTCAAACCGTTCAGATAGGCAAGAAAACGAATGAAAAAACGCACACATTGAGCGATTATGCGCAATGGATAAGAGCAGTTCGTCAAGGGAAAAGGCCTGTTTGTCGATTCTTTTTTTATATGTAAGTAACTGTCGATACTTTTACCGTTGACATATAGCAAAGTAGAAATTGCCGATTGCGAACTTTAAGACGACGCTTTAGGTAAAAAACAGAAAGATTATGGATAGGAAAATGTGGTTTTTAACGGCAGGGTTGTCGATTCTCTGTGTGTTTGCTGCTTGCAACACGGATACGACAGACGGTTGGACGGAGCAAGGCTCCGCCTCGGACAGCAGCGAAGGGAGCAGTGGCGGTAGTTCCTCTACAACGGGTACTACGGGTGTATTGTTTGATTTCGACGTGACTTGGGATGATGTTTCCGACGCGAACTTTACGGATGCGGAAGAAACGGTGATAACGGACAAAACGAATGAGGAATACGATGATTTTGTGGAGAATTCCTCATTCGGGACGACGATTCAGCTGACCTACGCCGACGGTACGGTGACGGTGACGGGTGAAGCCGAGGGTGTCACGGTTACCTCTTCGGGTGCGGATGTGACGGTGAACTCTTCTGTGGCGGGTATAGAGTATGTGCTTGCCGGAACGACTTCGGACGGCTCATTCAAGATATACAGCGACAAGAAATTCAAATTGACGCTGAATGCCCTGTCGCTTGCCAGTGCAAAAGGAGCGGCAATCAATGTGCAAAGTGCGAAGCGCGTGTTCGTGGTAGTGAAAGACGGCACGGAGAATACGTTGGCCGATGCTGTTTCGTACACTAATCTGGTGGATGGAGAAGACCAGAAAGCGTGCCTTTTCAGCGAAGGGCAGCTCATATTCAGCGGCACGGGCGTACTTAACGTGAAAGGAAACAACCGACATGCCATTTGCAGCGATGACTACGTCCGTCTGCGCAGCGGAAGCCGTATAAACATCACTTCGGCGGTGAAAGACGGCATTCATGCCAATGAGAATGTGATAATGGGAGGCGGCCGTCTCTTGATTGCAGCCACAGGCGACGGCGTAGATTCGGAAGGCAGCATCGAAGTGCGTGGAGGATTGTTGAAAGCAAATACCGGCGGAGATTCCTCCAAGGCAATGAAAGCCGATGGAGACATTACCTTGAGCGGAGGACAACTGATTCTGCTGACCACGGGCGCTGCCGTGTATGAAGACAGCGACATCAGTTCTTCCGCAGGAATTAACTGCGATGGAAACCTTGTGATGAAAGGTACCGCCGTATCCGTAAAGAGTACCGGCTTAGCCGGAAAGGGTATCAGCTGTGACGGCGCGCTGACGGCAGACAACAGTCTGATAAAGGTAGTGACTACGGGAAAGCAGTACGTTTACGGTTCTTTGGATTCTTCTGCCAAAGGCATCAAAGCCGATGGAGACCTGACGATAAACTCCGGTACGGTGTGGGTGAAGACTACCGGCGGAGAGGGCAGCGAAGGGATTGAAAGCAAAAGCCGGTTGGTGATTAACGGCGGAGATGTGAATGTGTATGCTTATGACGACGGAATGAACGCTTCCTCTCACATAGAGATAAACGGCGGCAATGTGTATGTGTACAGCAACACTAACGATGGAATCGACTCGAACGGAACATTGACGATGACCGGGGGTGTCCTGATTGCTGTGGGAAGCACTTCGCCGGAAGGCGGAATCGATTCGGATCAGAATACATTCAAGATTACAGGCGGTACGTTGCTCGGTATCGGCGGCTCCTCCAGTACGCCTACGGCGAGTGCAAGCACGCAACGCTCGGTGATTTACGGAGGTTCGGGCTCGGCAGGCACTTTGCTTAGCATCGCTGCGGCAAGCGGAACGCACGTAATGTCTTATGTAATTCCGAAGACTTACAGCCAGATGAGCGTACTATTCAGCAGCGACAAGCTGGTTTCGGGTACAAACTATCTCATCTACACGGGAGGTAACGTGAGCGGGGGCGATGCGTTCTACGGATTGACTACCGGGGGTACTTACCAGTCGGGAACTTCGGTCTCCTCTTTCACACCGAGCAGCATGGTGACAACGACCGGAAGTAGCTCAGGCGGTTTCGGTGGAGGAGGAAGGCGTTAAGCTCCTTTCCGGAAGCGTGGATTTCCGGATTCATGGATGACGCGGATAAAGAATGAAGCGCCCCGTAAGCGGAATAAAACTTACGGGGCGCTTTATTATGGAGTGAATCTTACTATATAATATAATGTATAGGCAGGCGCTTGTTTTGAAGTGAACCCTGAACGTTTTTTATCCGACTTTTGGGATTCGTTCATCTTAACCCGTATGTAACTTTTAAGCCACAGGCAGTTTGTTCTTCCGCACTGCATCGGCGTTGGATACGCAAGTGGTAAGGTGAAAGGCGATGCCGTCGGATTTCTGCCTGTTTACTTGATTCCGAGTTTTCTGGCAGTTTCTTTCGGTAAGGTGTTCTTGTGTACCAGCACATTCATTGTCTTATAGGCAACGAATGCCTTAGATGCGTACCAGATACCTTTGTACTTGCTGTTTGTTCCCCACGAGTTCTTTACCATGTAGTACTCTTTTCCCTCCTGGTCTTTGGCGATGCCGTAGATGAGCATGCCGTGGTCGTCGGTGGTTTCCCAGTTGTCGTAAGCTTTCTGACGCATATCCTGCGTGATGTTAAGCTCAGGTAAAGGACGTGAAGTCAGTTCCTTCCGTTTGTCTGCGGGAGTCATTCCCGTCCAGCGCGCCATGTCCGAGCCGGTGAGTTCGGCGCCACGGTCGGCATCGGGCATCACGGCAATGCCGTCGCGGGTGAATCCCGATTCGCTGACGTCGCTCCCCCAGAGCACGGTGTAACCGCTTCTTACGGCATTTTCTATAACCGCCGTGAATTCATCGAGCGGGAGGTTGTATGAGAGTCCGTTGCGCCAGTTATCCTGAATCTCCAGCGCGAACTGCGTGTAGAAAGGATGGTGTGTGTAGGATGTCAGCGACACGTAGTCGTCGGGGTTCAAACCGGTTGCCTGCATGTAGCTGTGCGGTGTGTACTCTTTTCCTTTGTAAGTAAATTTTTCGGGGAGCTCTCCCAAATAGGTATCGTAGATGGCGGTGAGTCCTTTTTTCCATATGGGGGTCAGTTTGCTTTGCTTGCCTTTGGCTATGGCGTTCACGTAACCCTCGGCGGTGGCGTCCAGTTCGTTGTGCACATGAAGCGTATCGCCGTACATGATTCCGGGCATCGTTTCCTGCGGTACCAAGCCGTAGTTTTTCATGCAGTATACCACGTCGTAGAAGCTGCCTCCGGGACTGAAGGAGCTGTCTCCATGCAACCGTACGTAGTTTACGGCGCGGTCTGTCATCGTATGGTGCACGACGAACATCTCCGAAAAGTCATATTCGCCTTTTCCCATGCGAAGAAGTTCGCTCTCGAAGAATGCCAGTCCGGAAAAACTCCAGCACGTGCTCGAACGGTTTTGGTTTTTGATGCTTGTGATGGGATTTTCCTTCACGGTGGTGAATACGAAGCCTTCTTCCGTCTTGGCGGCTTCTTGTGCTGACATATTGAAAGAGAACAGGCTTATTGCAGCAATGAATATCGACTTTTTTACCATAGTGTAATATGTGTTAAAGATTTGACATTGCCACAAAGATAGATAGAATCGTGTAATTCATACCTCTTTGGGTTGTTAAAACCGCAGTGAAAGTGGAAAAAAGCAGAATATTTATTCCCAAACCACGGTCAGGTTACGCAGCAAGGTGGCGCTTGCGCCCACGCTCCCGGTATGCTGAATGCCTGTTCCGCCAAAAGGATTGTCCGCTATCGTCGCTTCGAGCGCCACTTCTTTCCGGAGGTCGGGCCGATGCGGTTCGGGCAATGGGGTGGAAGTTCGCGCGCGGGCGGTGAAGCGGTTTCCGCTGATGTGGAGCCGGATTTCACATCCCGTACGGTAACAGATGGACGATATGGGGGCGGTGATGGGAGTGGCTATTCCCTTTTCGTATCGCATCAGCATGAAGTTCACCGCCTTATCGTGTTTGGTGGTACGGATGATTCGTAGTGCATAGCCCGTGAGTGTCCGTGTGTCGAACTTGATGTAGATGTCCATGTATTGTCCGGTGGCACTGCCGAAACCCTGTCCGGCCGTTTTACAGGGGTCGGCGATGAGGTTTACCTCCATATCCCGGTACGTTCCCTCCACGGGCGTGTAGAGCAGGCGCGCCCCTCTTTGGGTCTGTAACAAACCCATGTGTTCCGATGCGCCGTCTACCCCTTTGCCGTATTCCCAACTGCGGAGCGGGCGGGGTGTCCAGTCAAACTCGTTCGTGTCTTCGGGTTTGAAGGCATCCACCGTCCAGAAGCCCGGAATCACCAGCGGTTGATGGTCGGTGGGGAAATTCCTGAAGTCTGTATGTAGCGACTGCCTGCTGCCCGTTGACGGCGTTTCTGAAGTCTCTTTCTCATTCGTTTGCACCAAACGGACGGGCAAGGAGGTGACGACACTCTCCGCCTTTCCGGTAAGGCTGCGCAGATGAGCGGGTGCTACGGAGACTTTGATGTAGTATCCGTTGTCGGCAGGAGAGAGGGTGTATGTACGTTCGGGAACATTGAGCCGGGACACGGCCACGGGAATGGCATTTCCGCCCGTAGCGTCGGTGCAGCGATACCAAGTGATGAGCGAACGGTCGGCACGCCCTTGCAAGTCGAGTTGATACTCTACCGCCAGCCGCTCTCCCTCTCTGTCTGCGGTGAGCAGGCGCAGGCTCGGCGAACCGATGAAAGCGGGAGCTTCCAGAGTGCGGGGTTTCACGGTCAGTACGCAGGCGGCTTCCAGCCCTGTGTCCGTATGTGCGAGAAGGACTATCGTGCGTGCTTCCTCCTCGTTGTTTTCCGGCTTCACCACGCAACTGCCGTCTTGATTCGTGCAGAGCGTGACGTATGCGCTGTCTTGCGGGGCTACACTCCAGCGTATGGGTTCCTTGACGGTTTTCTCATCGGAATCCTTCACGCTGCCCATACGCAGACAATGTGCCCGGATGTGCAAAGAATCCCTCTCCGTTTCTATTTCCGCCGTCCGATGAGAGAGCACCAGGCGTATCGCTTTGCCGGCGGTTACCGGTTCGTGCTTTCCTCTCTTCCGATAAATCTCCCGGATGATATCTTGTTGCGATGCCGGATCCCAGTCGTCGTTTCCCCGTAGCAGATTGTAGAGATTGTACACGATGCTGTCTGCATCGCCACAAGCGGGAGCCGACAACTCTTTTGGCATCTGCAAACGGTAGGCGTCGAGTACGTCTTTCCCGTTCATATCTACCGTCAACCACGGACGATCTGCATTGATGAAGAGCGGTTTCCCGTTTAGCGTCAGGTTGTATTGATAGCTTCGCAAATCATCGGTGGGGTCTTGTGTCCATCCTATGAAAAGAGCAGGGTCTTCGCTTGTCCAGCGGCAATCCACCATAGACACCGGACTGCCCGACTTCACCAAATACTGCTTTCCTTGCGTGAGCGAGTGGATGTCGCAATTCAGAAACACCGCTCCCGTTCCTTGTGTGGCATAGAACGGTTTTCCGCTGAAGAAAGTGAATCGGCAGTGGTGGTACACGCCCGTTCCGCAAAGGGCGTCGTCGGTGCACTCGAAGTAACAGTTGTCGAACCATGCGCGTTTGGCTCCCGCAAAGGGGCAGGAGTTAAGCCTGCTGATGAAGCGGCAGTTGCGCGCCACCACGCGGTCGCCCTTGCAGATGATGAGTTGCGCCTGTGCAATGGTCTCGGAACGCTTCTTCCGGTTGAGCCTCTCGTCGAGGGGGTAGATCAAATCGACATTGCAGTAGTTGCCGAAGGTGATGTGCTCGGTGTGTATGTCGTTTCCCTCGATGTGAAACATGGTGAAGTTACCCGCCGCGCCTTGCGTTTGTCCGCGGTTACACGCGACCACCACCTCTTCCGCCTTTTCGCTCAACCCTGTAAGCCGCAGGTTCGAGACTTTCAGTTTCATTCCGTACGGTATGTTCTCGCCCGGTAGCGGACGGCGTACTTCCGGGTCGTCCGGATTATCTATCCAATACACGCCGGGAGCGATGTAGATGTCGATTGTCTTTTTCCCGCACCGTTCGCTCTGGCGTTCTGCCGCGCGTAAGGCTTCCGGAAGCGAAGCGAAGACGAAACTTTCTGCCGGCAAAGCTTCCGCTTTCAGTTTACCGTCTACGAAAAAGGTGTTTCCGCTTGTTGTCAATTTGCGGTTTTTGTAGAAGAAAGAGTGTTGAGCCATTGCCGGCGAAAGGCAAAGCAAGAAGAGGGCTGAGAGGAATGCTGTGTTTTTCATCTGTCTGGCGTCATGTTACTTATCGGAAAAAGATGCGATAAGAGTATGTTAAAGGTATGTGGAGAAAGGCGGTTTTGCGCGGTGCGGAAACCATACGGATGCGGTTCCCGTACCGTACCCGCATGGTAAAAGTACTACACTTGTGCCGTAAAAATACCGCACCTGTGTCGTTTATCCAACCATTTCGGCAATTATTTTCAGAGAGGGGAGTGCGGATGATAATTGCGCCCGGCTTTCTTCCTTCTTGTTTCTTTCAGACAACTTCTTTTTCCGGGATTATCTTCCCATGCAGTTTCCGCCAGTTGCTCGGGGTGCAACCCACAATCTTCTTGAAGTTTCTGTAGAACGAAACTTCATTGGTAAATCCCGACAGCTCTCCCACCTCCAGAAGAGGGATCGGAGTTTCGAGCTCTGCAAGCATGTGTTGCGCATGCTTCACCCTGAATGTGTTGATGTAGTCCGAAAACGACATGTCCATCTCTTGGTTGATGAAGTTGGATATATAGGTCCGGTTACTGCCAATGAGACGTGCCACATCGGATATCCTCAGGTCTTTCTTCAGGAATATTTGCTTTTCGTGAAGCAATATTTGTAGTTGCGCCTTGAGCCATTCTTTTTCGGGAAATATCTGGTTTACCGCTTCGCTGTCGCTTTCGGCGTCTCTGGCAGCCTGTTCCCTGTTGGCTTGCTCCAGGTCTTTCTCGAATTCGGAGGCGGCAAACCTGAGTTTGTATCCGGCGTAGCACACCGAGAAAATCATGGTGCTGAATATCAACGAGGGAAAGACTATCATCCATGACTTATGGATGAAAAACTCGCGTCCCAAATGATTTGCCGCCGCCGAGAATACGGCGAACACGATGAATATGATAAGCAATTTCCGGATGGGCGAGAGTATTTTCTGCTCCGTGTCGGCATAGAAGTTCTTGATTTGATGGTCGAAATCCTTTAGTCTCTTATAGCCGAAATACGAGACAAGGACAAGTTGCACCACAAATACCGCCTTCATGACCCGTATTCTGTATACCTGTCCGAGTTCAACCCACGAGAGTTCTTGCGGAGGGGAGCCTTTCTGGTAGAACTGCCATTCGATGAAGTTTTCGTGCTGCTTCCCGTCGAACATGGCATAGAGTATGGCGGCGGTCAGACCGATGACGATGGCGGGAGACAATATCAAGTACTTCCGTGCCGGTAGCGGACGGCTGTCGGTCAACCGGTATATATACAGGTAGTAAAGCGGATAAACTGCCAGGGTGCAAAAAGCATATATGCTTTCTACGTACTTGAACAGTTCTATGTAACGATTGAAGTATAGGGCATGCGAAAAATAAAGAATCACGCATACGAACGTAAAGAACGTAAGGATTCTCTTTGACGAATCGGACCTCCGGTATTCGAAAGACAGTACGATGAACCAGAATAAGCAAATCGAAAAAGGAAGTATGGAAAAGAAATGATATATCATAGTTTTATGCAAATCCCGGACAAATGTAGATATAAAACTTCAAAGAAGGAATTTCTATATGGTAAATCTGACTGATATTATTGCTGTTCTCCGGCAGAGTTTATTTTTTCCTTTATATAAACAAATAAAACTTTCGGTTTTCCATATCGCTTTCTTTGCCGGAGCGAAGAGTGAAACCGATGATTCATGCAAAAAGTACAAATCCGTTTCTTTCGGGAAACGTTTTCAAAGAAAGAGAAACCGATTTGGTTTTGAGCGTGATTTTACGTTATCTTTGCACATCGTAAAAGCGCTCATAACAAAAGAAATACATACGGTAAATGGAAAAGAAATTCAAACGAACCACAGTCACTTCGGCCTTGCCTTATGCTAACGGACCGGTGCATATCGGGCATCTGGCGGGGGTATATGTGCCTGCGGATATCTATGTGAGATATTTAAGACTGAAGAAAGAAGAGGTACTTTTCATCGGAGGATCCGACGAGCATGGAGTGCCCATTACCATACGTGCCAGAAAGGAAGGGGTGACACCGCAGGATGTGGTAGACCGCTACCATAACCTCATCAAACGTTCCTTCCGGGAGTTCGGCATCTCATTCGATATATACAGCCGCACTACTTCCGAAACACATCGGAAAACAGCTTCCGACTTCTTCCGCTGCTTGTACGACAAGGGAGAGTTCGTGGAAAAAACGTCGATGCAGTACTATGACGAAGAGGCCAAAACTTTTCTTGCAGACCGCTACATCATAGGAGAATGTCCGCATTGCCACTCCGGGGGTGCCTATGGCGACCAATGCGAGAAGTGTGGAACGAGCCTGAACGCAACCGACCTCATCGATCCGAAAAGCGCCATAAGCGGAAGCGCGCCCGTAATGCGCGAAACAAAACACTGGTATCTGCCCTTGGACAGACACGAAGAATGGCTGCGGCAATGGATTCTGGAAGATCATAAAGAGTGGCGACCCAATGTGTACGGACAGTGTAAAAGCTGGCTGGATATGGGGCTGCAACCCCGTGCCGTAAGCAGGGATCTCGATTGGGGTATCCCCGTACCGGTGGAAGGGGCGGAAGGAAAGGTGCTTTATGTGTGGTTCGATGCACCTATCGGTTACATCAGCAACACAAAGGAACTGTTGCCCGACTCATGGGAGAAATGGTGGAAAGACAGCGATACCCGTTTGGTGCACTTTATAGGTAAAGACAATATAGTGTTCCATTGCATCGTCTTTCCCGCCATGCTGAAGGCCGAAGGAAGTTATGTCTTACCGGACAATGTGCCCAGCAATGAATTCCTGAATCTTGAGGGCGACAAGATTTCCACCTCGCGCAACTGGGCGGTGTGGCTGCACGAATATCTGGAGGATTTTCCCGGTAAGCAGGATGTGTTGCGCTATGTGCTGACGGCCAATGCTCCCGAAACGAAAGACAACGACTTTACATGGAAAGACTTTCAGGCGCGCAACAACAACGAACTGGTGGCGGTGTACGGAAACTTCGTGAACCGTGCGTTGCAGCTTACCAAGAAATATTTCGATGGAGTGGTACCCGCCGCAGGCGAACTTACAAGTTACGACCGGGACACACTCAAGGAATTTGCCGACGTAAAGGGAGAGGTGGAAAATCTGCTCAACGCATTCAAGTTCCGCGATGCGCAGAAGGAAGCCATGAACCTTGCCCGTATCGGGAACAAATATCTTGCGGACACGGAGCCGTGGAAGCTCGCAAAGACCGATATGGACCGCGTAGCCACCATACTGAACATCTCCTTGCAGTTGGTTGCAAACCTTGCCATTGCTTTCGAACCTTTCCTGCCTTTCAGCAGCGATAAACTCCGCCGGATGCTCAATATGACTCATTTCGACTGGGCGGAACTCGGACACACCGACTTGCTTGCTGCCGGACACAGGCTGGGCGAACCGGAATTGCTCTTCGAAAAGATTGAAGACAGCGTGATAGAAGCTCAGATACAGAAATTACTGGATGTGAAAAAAGCCAACGAGGAATCCAGCTACAAGGCAAACCCCATCCGTCCGGACATAACGTTCGATGACTTCATGAAGTTAGATATACGTGTGGGGACAGTACTTGAGTGCCAGAAAGTACCCAAGGCAGATAAGCTGCTTCAGTTCAAGATTGCCGACGGATTGGAAAACCGGACCATCGTAAGCGGTATAGCCCACTACTATCAGCCCGAAGAACTGCTTGGCAAGCAGGTGTGCTTTATTGCTAATCTGCCGCCCCGTAAACTGAAAGGTATCCTCAGTGAAGGTATGATTCTGTCGGCTGAAAACTTCGATGGAACTCTTTCTGTAATTACCGCCTCGAAAGAGGTGAAGCCGGGCAGCGAAGTGAAATAACTCTCCGGAAGGGAATGTGAGCGATGGAGGGCCCGTCACTGAAAGAGAAAACAGCCAAAGGATTACTTTGGGGAGGGATAGGCAACGGTGTCATGCAGTTGCTGAATCTCTTTTTCGGAATTTTTCTGGCTCGTTTGCTTTCGTCTACCGACTATGGTATGGTGGCGGTGCTCACAATCTTCTCTGCCATGGCAGGAATCTTCTCGGAAAGCGGATTTACCCTTGCGCTGGTCAACAAGAAGCGAGTGACCGGCGAGGATTACAATTCCGTGTTTTGGTTCAATGTGGTCATGGGTGCATCGCTCTATTTCTTGCTTTTTGCGGCCGCTCCTTTCATCGCCGACTTCTACCGCACTCCCGAGTTGAGGCTTCTGGCGCGGTTCCAGTTTCTGAGTTTTTTTATCGGTAGTTTCGGGACGGTTCCCTCTGCCTATCTCTTCCGCAACCTCATGGTCAAGGAGCGAAGCCAGATACAGATAGCGGCCATTCTCGTTTCCGGGACGGCGGGCGTACTGTGTGCATACTTCGGTTGGGGGTATTGGGGCATTGCCTTTCAGACGGTGCTTTATGTGTGTATGAATACGCTGTTGCTTTGGCGATGTGTTCCCTGGCGTCCCGTGTTTTCATTCCGTTTTCAGCCTTTGCGCGAGTTATTCCCTTTCAGCGGCAAGCAATTGCTTACCTCGCTGTTTTTACATATCAATAACAATATTTTCTCCGCTCTGCTCGGATATTTCTACACCATCCGTCAGGCAGGTTACTATGTGCAGGGTAGTAAATGGACTACCATGGGTTATGCTTCCGTGCAAGGCATGATAAATAGCGTAGGGCAACCTGTTTTCCGGGAAGCGGGAGACGATAAAGTCAGGTTGTGCAACATCTTCCGTAAGTTGCTTCGTTTTACGGCTTTGGTAAGTTTTCCCGCTATGTTGGGGTTATTGATTGTGTCGCGCGAACTGATTCTGATTACCGTCACCGACAAGTGGCTCCCGTCTGTTTCTGTGATGCAGATACTTTGCGTATGGGGGGCATTCGTTCCCATATCCACACTTTATGCCAATCTGATGAATAGCCTCGGACGTCCCAATGTCTATATGTGGAATACCATCGCGTTGGGGATACTTCAGTTGCTTTGTCTCTGTGTCACTTATTCATGCGGGTTGAATGTCATGCTGACGGTTTACGTCGCTCTCAATATCCTTTGGTTGTTCGTCTGGCATCACTTCGCTTATAAACATACGGGGCTGCGGCTGCTCGATGTGTTGAAAGATATATTTCCCTACGGAGGTATATCTGCCGCCGTGATGCTCTTTACGGTTTGGGTGACAAGCCGTTTGGAGAATATCTATGTATCCTTATTGTTGAAAGTCATATTGGGTGCATCGCTCTATGTCTTGCTGATGTGGACGTTGCAGTCGGTCGTATTCCGCGAGAGCATACTATATTTACTGAAAAAGAAGAAGTTTCAATGAGACGTATGTTGCAAGACGTAACCGTCATTATTCCGGCTCACAATCGTCCCGGACGTTTGCGCAGGTTGCTCGATTATTATAGCGGTACAGGTATCAATATACTGGTACCGGACTCCTCGGCAGAGAGATTCGTGTATGCGGACTCTTATTCCAATGTGGTTTACAGGCATTATCCCGGAATGCATTTCTTGTTGAAGATTCAAGCCATCCTTCCGCTTATTTCCACTTCTTATGTGCTGTATTGTGCGGACGATGATTTCGCCGTACCCGAAGGAATTGAACAAATGGCGACTTTTTTGTCTGATCATCCCGATTACTCTATTGCTCAGGGGCATTATCTGACATTTACGGAACGTGGCGGGCAGATCTCTTTCTATCCCCGCTATATCCGTAATTTCGATAAACGGATTACGGGCGACACACCCCGCGAGCGTTTGTTGCAGGAGAAAGATATGTATGCCTCGTTGCTCTACGGCGTTGTCAGGACGGATGCATTCCGAAAAATCTACACAGCTTGCTTTGATGAAAACGGCGTACCGCGTTTCCGTAATCTTTTTCTGGCGGAGGAATACTTCAATCATGCGGCGTTGATATTGGGTAAATATGCCACGCTACCTTACTTCTACAGTGCCCGCGAACGTATTGCGGGTTCCGCTACAGACACGACCATACCCGTGAAAGTGATAAAAACCACTCCCGCGTATCTGCCGGAATACCGGGGATTTCTTACCGCACTGGCAGTATTGCTTTCCGAGGCGGATGGTTGCGGTTACGGATTTGAAGAAGCGTTCTCCTTTATGAGAGAGATAAGCGACATGCCGAAAGAAAGTGCTGTCATTGCCCGGAAGAGACAGATTCTCGATTTTGTCCGGAGAAGCGTGATGCTTCGCTGGCTCAACAGGCTCGGAGAATGGAGATACCATCAAAAGGGGTTGGAGCGTGTAGCGGGTATGCCGAGCTATCCTTGCACTTTCTCCACTCCGGAGAAAGACGCGATTATTGCAGCCATCAACTCCACTGCATCGTGTGAGCGATAATGAAGCCCGCTCCGGAAAAAGGAAGAGGAAAGAAATATATTCCCAATATATCCTGGGAACGAAACAAGCATGGTGCTTTTACCATACGGGTACGCTTCCCGAATCGTACCTGTCTCGTACCGGAACCATGCGGGTATGGTACGTACAATGTTTCTACTGTTTGATAAGGAGTTGTCTGTGAGCTGTTTGCAACGATAAAAGAATCCTTCCAAGCGCATTGAAAAATCCTTTCCCGGACTCAGGCTGACTACATGAATTTCTGCAAGACGGTTTCCAGCATTCCGTTCTCGGCAAGTATCTTTTCCACGAATTCTCGGAAAGCTCCGTTTCCTCCTTGGGTAACCGTCACATAGTCGACTTCTCTTTTCACATAATCGGGGGTGTTGGCGGGTGATGCGCTGAATCCCACTTCGCGCAGTAGGCGGATATCGTTCAGGTCGTCGCCGATAAAGGCTACCTCGTGGAGAGTGATGCCCATCTCCGCACAAACTTCCCGTGCCTTTGCCAGCTTGTCTCCCACATGGAGGTAGCAGCGTTCTATTTTCAGCTTTTCCGCTCTTTTCTTGACCAACTGCGAATCCTCGCCCGTCATGATGGCTACCGGGATGTTCAACTCGCGCAAGAAGATTACCCCCCATCCGTCTTTTACGGAAAAGCGTTTCATCACGTCTCCCTCGGCGGTGTAATACATGCCGCCGTCTGTCCATACTCCGTCGATGTCTGTGATAATCAGTTTCGGTAACATAAGTCTTTCTTTATTTAAGTTCGATGGGGTTTAAGGCTAACGGTTTCATTGTTCCAGACTATCCGGATAGATGATTTCGTTCGCTGCAATTTCCCTGCATACCTTGCGTCCCAGTATCAAGTTCCGATCTGCCCATTTGTATCCGTCGCCGGGGCTGAGCAGGTGAATGTCTCTCTCGGTTATTGTTTCGCCGGTACGTAACACTCTGTTTGTGGCAATGGAACGTTCCAGTTTCACTTTGGCGGAAGTCACGGACGCATCGATATACAGTTCCTCTTTCCCCAGCCAGCGTTCGGCTATGCGAATGTCTCGTATCATGCGGTTCACACCGTCGGGTCCCAGCGAACCCTGCTGGTCTGTGCCTTTCATTCGGCGGTCTATGGTAATGTGCTTCTCTATAATTTCTGCACCCATTCCCACGGCAACTACGGGAGCGGCGATGCCGATGGTATGGTCTGAGAAACCGATGGGATATTTTCCGTAATGTTGCTTCAGATAACTGATGGTGCGCAGGTTCAGGTTATCCGGATGTGTGGGATATTGAGACACGCAGTGCAGAATGGCGATGTCGTTGTGATACCGGGTGATGATGTCGAGCGCATCGTCCAGCTCCTTTTTGCCCGCCATGCCGGTGGAAAGGATGATGGGGATACGCGTTTCTGCCATCGCCTCGAGCAGAGGCAGGTTGGTGAGATCCCTGCTCGCCACTTTCAGGCGGTCGGGACTGAAGAGTTTAAGCAAAGAAAGACATCCCTTCGAGCAGAGTGTTTCCACAAAATCAAGCCCGAGGGATTTGGCGTGCTTGTAAACCTCGAAGTGCTCTTCGTCTGTCAGTTCGAGGAAAGCACGGTGTTCTCCGTAGGTTCGCCCGAAAGAATGGGGCGAATCGTACACACGGTTCATTTGCGAGGCGGTCAACTCTTCGGTTAGGTCACGTTTGGTCAGCTTCACCGCATCCATGGGGCGGAGGCTGATGTTGAAAGCCTCGTCGCAGACCGGACGCGACACCAAGTCCACTATCAGTTTGGCGATGTCTACCGATCCGTTGTGATTTTGCCCTATTTCACCTATTATGTATGTACTCATAAGGATATTATTTTTCGTTATTCCGTATGTTTTCCCTCATCTTGGCTTTATACTCCGGGTGTGTGTCGATGAGTTGCAGCAATTCGTCTATGTCTCCTCCGGTGGTTTCGATGAATGTGGCATAGAGCGTTTGCAGGAGAGTGAAGTCTTCCTGCGTATCCATGGTGAAGCGGAGGTCTTTACGGTCTTCCAGCATGGCAGGTAATGGAAGCAGTTTTACTCTGAATTCCTGCGGATGGGTATAGAGATAGATGGTGACATGTTCAAGATAGAGACGCTCCCGTGTGGCGGAGGACACACGCTTCAAGGCTTCGGTGGTGGTGAGTTCGGCAAATAATCCCAGATGCGACTTGATAACGGGAAGCCCGTCGGTGAAGGCGAACGAGATGTAGTCCGCCTCGCAGCGGGTATGCTCGTCGAAGAGAGTCCGGAAACTCTCGGGACGTAAAAAGGGATTGTCCGAGCATACACGTACAAAACGGTCGATACCGAAAGTCTCAGCGGCGCCGATGAAGCGTGCCAACACATTGTCTTCGCTTCCTCTGAACAGTTCCACTCCTGCCTGCATGGCTTTTTCGGCGAGAATGTCATCGTGCGGGGAGTCGGTGGTGGCAAGTACGATTACCTTGTCCGGACAAGCCCGTTTGATGCCGGAGAGTAGAATATCGAGAATGCAATCTCCTTTGTAAAAAGGCAAAAGAATCTTGCCACGCAACCGCGTGGATCCGGTACGTGCCTGGATGATGATTCCGTCTTTCATACTTTCATTCTTTTAAAGGCGTCGATATATGAGCCGGGGGTGATGTTGATAACTTTCTTGTCGAGACTGCGGGCGTAGTCTTCGAGAACGAAGTAAGACTTGAACGCGACGTACATGTGGTACAATATGGTGTAGAGCCGTGCGCTACGCAGATTCTCCTGCGTTACGGTGGAGGCTTGGGAGCGGTTCGTGTCGTAGAAATGCTTTTGATGCATGAGCACTACATTTTCATCCGTCACGCTGATTTCGGGTAGCCACGAGTGGTCGGCTCCCGCCAAATAGATGGTGCGGAACGGTAGCCGCAATCCGATGGCGATGGAGGGGATAAGGACATTGTGCGGACGGGGAACTCCCCATCCTTTGGCATAGACGTAGTTGCAGAACCACCGGAAACCTTCGACGGGTGTGGTGTTGTAGATGCACGTTCTGATGTGAGGATTGCCGGTTATCATGGGTATCCATTCCTTACATTTCAGTGCACGGGCGGGGATGAAGAGGTACATGTCCCAAGAGGTTTTTTTCGCCAGTGTGCGGAAAAGCTGTTCCCGCTTTTCGGGTACTATCCAGAAGAGAGGGTCGGCTATGAGATAGAGTTCGGGACGCAATTCATCGAACATGGGTGAGGTGACGCAGAAGTTCACCGCGAGCAGTGTTTTGCTTTTTACAAAGTCGTTGGCCTCGCTTACGGTCTTGTTCAGCGAGGGACCGTTGGCAAGGATAAGCAGTTCATCCGGGTTGTCGAACGAAGAGGGAAGGCGCGAACTTCTGCGAGACTGCAACACTATTTTCACCACGCTCAAGAGCGTTTGCCAGAACTGTTCCAGAAAATTGATGACTTTTTCGCTCATATGCTTTCGCGGGTTATACCTTGCAAAGATACGCAGTTTACCTTTAACAGCTGAAAAAAACACCTGTTTTGTGGACAGGAGCGAGGTAAAAAAACGTATTTTTGCCAAAACATACGGAACAATGAAAGTACTGCTTGTCAATACATCCGAGCGAATAGGCGGAGCGGCCGTGGCTGCGGGGCGGCTGATGGAGGCGTTGAAAAATCATGGAATAAAGGCTAAGTTGCTGGTGCGTGATAAACAGACCGGACAGATTTCGGTGCTGTCGCTCCCCGGAGGTTGGCGCATGGTGTGGAAGTTTGTGTGGGAGCGCATCGTCATCTGGAAAGCCAATCGTTTCAAGAAACACAACCTCTTCTCGGTGGATGTGGCAAACACGGGTACGGATATTACCGTATTGCCGGAGTTCAGGGAGGCGGATGTGATACACCTTCATTGGGTAAATCAGGGTATGCTTTCTCTGAAGAACATCGAAAAGATATTTGCTTCGGGCAAACCGGTGGTGTGGACCATGCACGATATGTGGCCCTGTACGGGCATCTGCCACCACGCACGGGAGTGTACGCGCTACCATTCGGAATGCCGCCATTGCCCTTATCTCTACGGCGGAGGAGGAAAAAAAGACCTCTCATACCGCACGTTCCGAAAGAAACTCAATCTGTATCGTAACCGTCGAATATACTTTGTCGCATGCAGCCGCTGGCTTAAAGAGCAGGCTTGTCGAAGTGCTTTGTTTGCAGGACAATCGGTTACGAGTATTCCCAATCCCATCAACACGAATTTGTTTAAGCCCCGTGATAAGCGGGAGGCGCGGGAGCGGTGCATGCTTCCGCAAGATAAAAAACTGCTGCTCTTCGGTTCGGTGAAGATAACGGATAAGCGAAAAGGAATAGACTATTTGGTTGCCGCCTGTAAACGCTTGGCGGAGCAATCTCCCGGGCTGAAGGAACAACTGGGAGTGGTGGCTTTCGGCAACTTCTCGCGGCAACTCGAAGACTTGCTTCCGTTCAGCGTGTATCCATTGGATTTTGTGACCGATGAGCGCCGTTTGGCGGATATTTACAACGCCGTGGATGTCTTTGTAACTCCTTCTCTGGAAGAGAATCTGCCTAATACGATTATGGAGGCGATGGCGTGCGGCGTACCTTGCGTGGGCTTCGATGTGGGCGGTATTCCGGAGATGATAGACCATTTGCACAACGGCTATGTGGCGGAATACAAGTCGGTGGAAGACTTTGCCGGCGGTATTCGCTGGGTGCTCGATGAACCTTCGTATTCCAATCTCTCGGAGCAGGCGTTCCGCAAGGTGGCGAATTGCTACGCGGAAGGTGTTGTTGCCAAACAGTATATCAACCTTTACAATAAAGCTACCGGAAACAATGCTTGACCGTCAAGTTCCTGTGTTCAGCATCATCACCGTCACCTACAATGCGGAAGCGGTGTTGGAACGTACGATGCGGAGCGTACTGAATCAGTCTTATCCCCGCATCGAGTATATCCTTGTGGACGGAGCTTCCACCGACGGCACGCTTGCCCTCGCCCGGAAATATGTCCATCGTCTTGCTCATCTGGTTAGCGAACCGGACGGGGGGCTGTACGATGCCATGAACAAAGCCATGCGCCTTGCCACGGGCGATTATCTCTGTTTCCTGAATGCGGGCGACAGTTTCCGCGGGAACGATGTGCTGCGGAAAATTGTGGAAAGTTTGCCGGATGGCGGATTACCGGATGTGATTTACGGAGAAACGGCGTTGGTGGATTCCGAAGGGTGTTTCATCCGTATGCGCCGTCTTTCGACTCCCGAAGAGTTGACGTGGAAGAGTTTCAGGCAAGGCATGCTGGTGTGTCATCAGGCATTCATCCCGAAACGTGAGATAGCTCCTCCCTACAACCTGGCGTATCGCTACTCGTCGGATTTCGATTGGTGTATCCGTGTGCTGAAGCAGGCCCGCTCCGTGCATAACGCAAGGTTTACGCTGGTCGATTACTTGCAGGAGGGGATGACTACCAGACATCACAAGGCTTCCTTATGCGAGCGGTTCCGTATCATGTGCACGCACTACGGTTGGTGTCCAACAGTGTTGCAGCATCTATGGTTTGTGTTGCGGTTGCTGGTACGGAGATGAGAAAACGTATCTTTCTTTTAGTGTTTTGTCGCATCTATTTTTACGTCGTCACATTCTGAAAAAATAGCTTTTGTTTCTTGAAAGTACCATACGGGCACGGTTCGAATACCGCACCCGTGCCGTAAAAGTACCGCACAGGCGCGGTACTCCGGCGTTTATAGGAGGGCTATTATCCTAAAAAAGACAAACAGAATTCAATAAGTCGGTCGAAACCCCTATTTTTGTTTGACCATAAACCGGTTCTTCCCGCTGTGGCGGGTGCACGCCGTCATGAATTTGCACATCCCGAGAGATGGGTGGAGGCTTACGGAAAAGAGAACATAAAGAAAGAAGAAGCATGGAAAAGCAGAAGATAAGGTATGTGACAACCGCCATGAGAGAAACAAAGAAACCGAATGCGACGAGGGAACAGGAAGGAGCGAAACGTGCGGACAGGCTGCATTCTCCTGCCAAGCATACAACCGGGCGGTGTTTCCCGGTGGAACTCGAGCAACTTTTCCTCCGGACGGTGTGCCGTATGCTCCCTCTTTTGCTTGTGCTGACTCTCGGTGTCTTATCGCTTCCATCCGTGGCGCAAACGTCTGGTGAGTCGATGTCCGTCAGCCGTCTTTATCAGGAAGGCAGGGAGTTGTACCTCCAACGGGCGTATGCCGCAGCCATACCGCATTTGCGCGCTTATGTGCGACAGACGGAGGCTGAACAGCTCACAACCACCTCGTTTGCCAAGCGCATGGAGGCGGAATACATGCTGGTGTGTGCCGATTACGAGCTGAACGGGAAGTATACTCATCGCGCGGCGGACGACCCGGCGGGAAAAACCGCCGTAGAGAGTCTGCCTGCCTTGCGGAAGCTGCGCGCCTACCTTGATGCCTCTCCCGATACGCCCCATGCCAACCGTATGACCGCCCTGATGGCTTCCGTTTATTTCTTCAACGGAGCGTATGACGAGGCGCTGGCACTCTACAATTCCGCCCGGCTCGACCTCCTTCCCGCCGGGGAGCGCGACGAGATGACGTTCCGTCTGGCATTGTCTTACCTGCATGTGAATCGGCTCACGGAGTCGGCCATCTGGTTCGAAACCCTGCGCGGTACAAGTCCCCGCCACGAAGCCGACGCAGACTATTACCTCTCTTACATACGTTACACCCAACGCCGCTACGACGACGCGCTTCGAGGATTCCTGTCGCTGCGCGACCACTCCGGATACGGTAAACTGGCTCCTTACTACATCGCCGAGATTTACTTGCTGCGCAAGGAGTACGTGCGTGCCGAAGAAACGGCAGACGTCTACCTCGCCACCTACCCGAATCATACATACACCGCCCGGATGCAACGCGTAAAAGGTGAGGCGGCTTACTTTGCCGGCGATTATCACAAGGCGGTGGAGGCCTTCGAACAGTATATCCGCCACACGCGGGAGAGTGCTCCCGGCAGGGATGTACTCTACCATTTGGGACTTTCTTATTATTACACCGGGGTGTATTCGCGCTCGGCGGAATACCTTGCGCGAGTGGCGGTTAGCGGCGACGACGCCCTTTCTCAGAATGCTTATCTGCACCGTGGGCTTGCCCTGCTCTGCCTGTCGGACAAGGCGCAGGCGCGCATGGCTTTCGGGCAGGCTGCCGCTTCCGATGCCGACCGCGGCGTGAAGGAACAGGCGGCATACAACTATGCGCTCTGCCTTCACGAAACCTCGTACTCCGCCTTTGGCGAATCGGTAAGCGTGTTCGAGCGCTTTCTCAACGAATTTCCCGAATCGAAATATACCTCACGGATAAGCGCCTGTCTGGTGGAGGTCTACATGAACACCCGCAGCTACGAGGCTGCGCTCGCTTCCATCGAGCGTATAACCCGTCCGGGAAACGAAATACTCGCTTCCAAACAGAAGATTCTCTTTCATCTGGGCACGCAGGCGTTTGCCAATACCCTGTTCGAGCAGGCAATATCGCGCTTCGATGCTTCGGCTGCGTTGGGAAACCACAATACTCGCATTCATGCCGATGCCCTTTATTGGCGGGGAGAAGCGTACTATCGCCTGAACAGGCTGCCGGAAGCAGCACGCGACTTTCACGCTTATCTCTCGCTCGAGCGGAATCACGCGGCGGAGACTTATGCCTTGGCACACTACAACCTCGGCTACATCGCCTTCAGACGCAAGGATTACGCTTCGGCGCAGAATTATTTCCGGCAGTGCCTTCCGCAGCAAGACGGCACAACCAATGCCGACCTGCTTGCCGACGTCTACAACCGTCTGGGCGATTGTGCCCTGCATGCCCGTCGTTTCGATGAAGCCAAAACATATTATGCACGCACCGACCACATGCAGAACTCCTCCGTAGGCGATTACGCCTGCTATCAGTTGGCGCTCGTGGCGGGATTGCAGAAAGATTATGCGGGTAAGGCGCAACTCCTCGACCGGTTGGCGGTGCGCTATCCCGCCTCTCCCTATCTGGTGAACGCGCTTTACGAGAAAGGACGTTCTTACGCACAGGCGGGAGACACCCGCCGGGCGATTGCCGTGTTCGAAGATTTGGTAAAGAGTCATCCCGAAAGTCCGCTTAGTCGAAAGGCGGCTGTGGAGACGGGATTGCTCTACTACCAGCAAGACAACACGGAACTTGCCATCAACGCCTACCGGCACGTGGTGACCGCCTATCCGGGAAGTGAAGAAGCCCGTCTGGCTCTGCGCGACCTGAAGTCCATTTATGTGGAAACCGACAGGGTGGATGAGTTTGCATCCCTTGCATCTGCGCTGCCCGGAGAGGTTGCTTTCGACGTCAACGAGCAAGACTCGCTAACCTACGTCGCCGCCGAGCGGGTGTATATGCGTGGGGAGGCTTCCGCTGCCCGTAACAGCTTCTCCCGCTACCTGCAAAGCTATCCCGGCGGTGCTTTCGCCCTGAAGGCACATTACTACCTGTGTGTCATCGGGCATGCACAACACGATGAGGAGGCGGTGCTCGCCCATGCCGGAAGGTTACTCGAATATCCCGACAACCCTTATGCACAGGAGGTGTTGGCGATGCGCGCCGAAATCCTTTTCAATCGCAAATCCTACGCCGAGGCTCTTGCAGACTACAACCGCCTGAAAGCACGTGCTTCCACACCCGAGCGTAGGCGGCTTGCCGCTACCGGCATATTGCGCTGCGCTGCGTTGCTGCGCGATGATGTGGAGACCGTCGCAGCGGCTTCTGCACTGCTGGGAGAACCTAAGCTTACCCCGGAACTGCGTTCCGAGGCGCTCTATCTGCGTGCCAAGGCATACCTTGCACAGCGTGCTTCTGTTGCGGCAACTGCCGATTTGAAGGAACTGGCGAAAGATACCCGCACGCTTTACGGAGCGGAGGCGCAGTATCTGTATGCACGCCAACTGTTCGAAGCCGGCGAACTGAACGGAGCCGAACAGGAAGTACTCGGTTTCATCGACCGGAGTACACCGCACGCTTATTGGCTTGCGCGCAGCTTCATCCTGCTGGCGGATATTTACACGGCGCAGGGTAAGCGGCAGGAGGCGCATCAATACCTCTTGAGTCTGCAACAAAACTATCGTACCGAAGATGATATTCAGGATATGATCAGGCAGCGGCTGAAACAGTGACGAGAAAAGTTTTATTATTCCGGTAAAATCAGATTAATCATGTATAGATTCATTGCCCTTACGGGGCTTCTTATCCAGCCGGCATTCGCACAGGCACAGGTGCAGGATACCACGCTCACGCGTACCGTGGTGGTGGAGCAGGAATACACTCCTGAAATTGTGGATGCGGCAAAGGTGAACGTGCTTCCTCGGGTGGAACCGCCTACCGCGGTGAAGAGTGCCGTGGAGTACGCTACCATCCTGCAACCCGTGGCGGATGTTCCCGCAGCCATGTTGCCTGTCTACGAAGGCGAGTCGGACGAGGTGCACGCCAAGCGCGGGTATGCCCGTCTGGGCTATGGCACTCATGGCAATGTGGATGCGTACGGTTCGTACCTGTTGCCTGTATCCCGCAGAGACAAGGTGCGGTTCGATTTGGGCTTCGACGGGAACAACGGGGAGCTCGACTACTATTCGAATCCTCTCACCGCAGTTCCTCAATTATCGTTCGATCCTCGCCAATGGTGCTCACGGACTTACCGCACGCGTCTCAATGCGGCTTACCTGCACGATTTCCGCCGGATGGAGTTGGGAATAAACGCCGGTTTTGGTCTTCTCAACTATAATCTTCCTCCTCTTGGCGTTCATGCAAGGAATAAGCATACGGACATGCAGTGGGGAGCGACTTTGCGCACTACGGACGAGCGTCCGTTGAGCTACTCGCTGGGAGTGGATTACCGTACCTTTCGCACCAACTATTCCCGGTATGAAGGTGTTCTTGAACAAAACATGCTTCTCAAGGGAACTTTCTCTTACCTGATAAATGAAACGAAAAGCTTCGGGGCGGATGTCAGATTGAGCAACTACCGGTATACCAAGCTGGAGGAACACGATTATTTCCTGCTGCATGGCAGACCCTATTATACCTATCGCACAGAAGACTGGCAGGTGGACTTGGGGGCGAATATCGATTTGGTATCCGAACATGAATCTCACGTAAATATAACGCCCGACGTGAAGTTTCAATACAATCTTGCGGATGGGTATGTTGTTTATGCCAAGGCTACGGGAGGGGTGATTGCCAATGACTTTCGCCGTATATTCTCCGAAAGCCTTTACGGGTATCGTATCCCGGAAGACGGACGTTTCACCACCACGCGCGAGAAGATCAATGTGGCGCTGGGAGCACGCATGAGTCCGCTCGATGAACTCTGGATTCATCTGTATGGAGGTTACTGCAAGCGTGAAGGGGAAATCGTCAATATATATGATACCGGGAGTTATTCCGAAGCGGTTGTATTGAATTACTTGGGATTGATGAACGGTGGGCAGGAAAGTTATGCACCCGGTGTTACCGTAATACGTAATTTGTTTATAATGAAACAGGCTGCGGTGAGCAACGCCTATGTGGGATTCGATGTGCAGTATAAGTATAAGGACCTGTTTGCGCTCAATGTGGAGACTTTGTGGAGGAAATGGTCGGACAAGGCGATGTATCATACCGGCGTTCATTATTTCAAACCGGTGTTCGAAGCCGGTGTCAGAATGGAAATCCGTCCGCTCCCGGCATTGCTTCTCGAACCGGGCTATCGGTATGCGGGCTACAGGCAAACCTATAATGACCTTTATCTTCCGGTGAAATTTCGCCGCGACCCGGTCAGCGACCTCTATCTTCAGGCTTCGTATGAGTTGAAACCGGATTTTCGCTTATATGTCCGTGCTCATAACCTGTTGAACAAGAAATACGAGCAGCAGCCCTACGTGTACGCGCAGAAAACAAACCTCTTGTTGGGAGTAAGCGTTAATTTCTGATACTGCCCGGATGGGGCTAAAGTTCGGTCTTGGCGAGTGTAAGCACGCTCAGGGAGATGTCGTGCTCCGTGCTTTGGAGCGCTTCGGCACAAGAACCGATGGTGGCGCCCGTGGTAAATACATCGTCGAGCAGAAGGATGTGCTTCCCCTTGAAGCGTTCCGGCTGTAGTAAGCGGAAGGCGTCTCTCATGTTTTCTTGCCGTTGTTGCCGGGTCTTGCTGGTCTGCGATAGGGTGTTCTTGCGGCGCACTACCGACGTGCAGTCTACGGGGATACCGGTTACGTGCGAGACACCCTCGGCTATCCGTTCGCTTTGATTGTACCCTCTTTTACGCTGTTTGGCGGGATGTAAAGGAATGGGCACTATATAGTCCACTCCCTCAAAGAAACCGCTTCTCGAAAGTTCGGCTGCCATTATCCGCCCCATCACCACCCCTATTTCTTCTCCTTTCCGGTATTTCAACGCATGCAGTATGTTTCTGTATTTTCCCTCCTTGTGATAGTTGATGAAGGCGCTTGCCCGTTGTGGAAAAAACGTTTTTCGGCAAGCGTCAACCACAGGGTTCTCCTGATGCAGGTGGAAACCGGTACGAGGCAGTGAGATGTTGCAGTGTGTGCAAAGCAACTCCTCTCCGGTGCTTAGGGGTGTGTCGCAGACAATACAACAGCGGGGAAAGAAAAGCTGTAGTAAGGAGTGTAGCAAATGAAGCATCGTGTTATGCGGTGTGCGGTAGACTTTTATGTGAATGTACGGCAGACTTCTCTCCGGTTCAGAGGTTCGCTGGGAGCGATTCCTGAATTACCTCCTGCATGAAAGAGTGCAGGTGGCCGTTGGTGGCGATGATGTGATGTCTTTCGATGAAATTCTCGCTTCCGTGGAAGTCCGTCACTTTTCCGCCGGCTTCGAGTACCATCAATGCCGCCGCAGAAAAGTCCCACTTACCGATGAAGGCTTCCGCCCATATGTCGAAACGTCCGGCTGCGATGTAGCAGATGGCCAAAGCTGCCGACCCCGTCATGCGTATGCCGCTTACCGTACCGTAGAGCCGTTGCAGCAAGTGAGCTGCCGTATGCCGGTATTCGTTGAAGTTGTAAGGAAGCTCGGCAACAGCAAAGGCATCTTTTGGAAGCGACACATCGGACACGCGCATGCGCTTGCCGTTTACGTATGCTCCTCCGTCTTTCCACGCGTAGAAACACTCGTCCCGGCAGGGGTCGTAAACCACTCCGGCAAGCAGTTCGGTGCGCGAGCGCAGGGCAATGCTTACGCAGTAAGGAGCATTGTCGTGAATGTAGTTAGTGGTTCCGTCCAGCGGGTCTACCACCCAGAAATAAACCTCATCCCGGTAGTGGGCGTAACCTTCCTCGGTAATGAATCCCGCCCCGGGCAGCAGAGCGGAAAGTTCACCGACAATGCGTTTTTCCGATTCTTTGTCTACGTACGATACATAGTCGTGCGCATTCTTCTCTTCCACCTGTTCACGGCGGAAGTTTATACGTTCCGTTTTGAGGAAATGACCGGCTTCGCGCGCTATGCGGCATATTTCGGGTACTATGGTCACTAATTCCATATCGGTGTATGTTTTTAAAAAGAATGATAAATAGCACCGTCTCCCTTCTGTGCGGGCGGAAACGGTTCGGCGGAGGCGCTCTGTGGGTTGTTGCCGGGCAAACGCCGGCTACTGCCATCATTGAGAAAAGCAGGGTGGGAGAGACGCCTTTCCGCTTGTTCTTTTGCTCTTCGGACTATTCCCTTTCCTTGTAGTCTCCGTTGGCTCTGATGAGTTGTATCAACTTCTCCACCGCCTCCTCTTCGGGGATATTCTTCTCTATGCACTCTTTCTTTTTGTAGAGGCTCACTCGTCCGCGTCCGGCGCCTACATAGCCGTAGTCCGCGTCCGCCATTTCGCCGGGACCGTTGACTATGCAACCCATGATGCCAATCTTGAGTTCCTTGAGGTGTCCGGTGGCTGCTTTGACGCGTGCGATGGTCGTTTGCAGGTCGAAGAGAGTCCTTCCGCATCCGGGGCAGGAGATATATTCCGTCTTGCTGGTGCGTACGCGCCCGGCTTGCAGTATGCCGAAAGCGATGGTGTCCGTCTCCGCTGCCGTGATGTCCGGCATTGAGTTTTCGTTTCCGGGAACGGATGTTTGTTTTCCGGCGCTTTGGTTGAAAAGGAAGATACCGTCGCACAAACCGTCGATAATGAGTGCGCCCATATCCGCCGCCGATTTCACCTGCAAGTCTTCGGCGCAGGTCTCGGCATAGTGCTGGAAAAAGATTACCGGATTCTTCACTCCTTCGCTTATCAATTGATGTACAAGAGCGCGATGCTCACCCAATCGGTTGGGGTGGTTGCTTTGCGCGATGAGCACTATCTCGGGGTGATGTTTCAAACAGGCTGTCACTTCTTCGTTCAACCCCATGTAGGTGATGAACAGAAACTTGAGTGTAGCGGAACAGGCAGTGAGGAAAGGAAGTCCGTCCGGCTTGAATGCCGGATATGTGCCGGGATGTCCTTCCCATATGTCGGCGTCTACGATGTATCCGGGTTGTCTGCCCGATGCCGGTTGCGGTATACGGCGTCCGGTGTAGAGATAGTCCGGTACGAGTTGCGGATGCATCGCTTCTTCCTCCAGACGTGCCGACAGCACTACGGACGGATGCTCGCCGCCGATGTTATGCACGGCACGGGTCACCCTTCGTGTGGGAGAGAGGTAGTTAAAGTCGGGCAGGTCGATGCCGGGAATGTAAGGGTGCCCCTCGCGGCAGGAGATATAGTCTGCGAGTTTGCGTGCCACGGGGATTTCCGCTTCGGGAGCCTCGCTTAGCGATACGCGTATGGTGTCTCCGAGTCCGTCGGCAAGCAACGCGCCGATGCCCAGTGCAGACTTGATGCGTCCGTCTTCGCCGTCTCCCGCTTCGGTCACTCCCAGATGCAGGGGAAACTTCATTCCCTCGCGCTCCATTACGTGTGCGAGCAGGCGAACCGTTTTTACCATGACCACCGTATTGGATGCCTTGATGGAGATGACCACGTCGGTGAACTTCTCGTCCACGCAGATGCGCAGGAACTCCATGCACGACTCCACCATTCCCTCCGGCGTGTCGCCATAGCGAGACATGATGCGGTCTGACAAAGAACCATGGTTTACTCCGATGCGGATGGCGGTATAGTTCTCTTTGCAGATGTTCAGAAACGGAACAAAGCGTTGGCGTATCTTCTGTAGTTCCAGTGCGTATTCCTCGTCCGTGTATTCCAAGTGCTTGAATGTGCGTGCGGCGTCCACGTAGTTGCCGGGGTTGATGCGCACCTTCTCCACGTAACGTGCAGCCACGTCGGCTACGTTGGGGGTGAAGTGTATGTCAGCCACCAAAGGAGTCATGTATCCTTCTCCCCGTAGAGCGGCGTTTATCTCGCGCAGGTTTTCCGCTTCCCGCATACCTTGTGCGGTGAGCCGTACGTATTCTCCCCCCGCATCGGCTATGCGTTTGGCTTGCGCCACACAGGCGGCGGTGTCTTGTGTGGCGGTATTTGTCATGCTTTGGATGCGGATGGGATTGGAGCCGCCCAATGGTGTGGCTCCTACGTTAACCACCGAGGTCTCCCTTCGCGAATAGTTGAATAGATCCACGTTGATAAGTTGATAAGGAGAAATTTAGTTGGTCTTGTATTCGTATTTTACCTGACCCAGTTCTTCGTTCGCTTTCACAATCTTCTTTTTCAATCCTTCTTTGTAGGATGCGAGCGTGTCGGCAAGAGTCGCGTCGTTCAGCGCCAGCATCTGCACGGCGAGGATGGCGGCATTCATGGCACCGTTGATGGCTACCGTGGCCACAGGAATGCCCGGAGGCATCTGTACGATGGAGAACAGAGCGTCCGTGCCGTCGAGTACGGAACCTTTGATGGGCACACCGATAACGGGCAGCGTGGTTCCCGCCGCGATTACTCCCGGCAGTGCAGCGGCCATTCCGGCAGCGGCAATGATGACTTTAATGCCTCTGCCGCGGGCGTTCCGGGCGAATCTTTCCACCTCTTCGGGTGTGCGATGTGCCGAAAGGGCGTTCATTTCGAAGGGGATGTGGAGTTCGTTCAGGAGTTGAGCGGCTTTTTCCATTACCGGAAGGTCGGAGGTGCTGCCCATGATGATACTTACGATTGGTTGCATAATTTATGGTTGATTATTAATATTGTTTCGCCAAGAAGAGGCTGATTCCGGCAGACGCCGGAGTGGAGGACTTCCGGCGCTAAGGCGGCATGCGATGCAATGCCTTGCGGAAAAGCGGTAAATCCCGCAAGGCATTGCCGGGGGTAGCCTTTCTACGCGTTGATCACGTTTTTGTATTCTTCCGCACTCATCAAGGCGTCGAAGTCTGCGTTGTCTGCGGGCTTTATCTTGATGATCCATCCTTCCCCGTAGGGATCCTGGTTCACGAGTTCGGGGCGGTCTGCGAGCGTCTCGTTTGCTTCGAGCACCTCGCCCGCTACCGGCAGAAAGAGGTCGGATACGGTTTTCACCACCTCGATGCTTCCGAATACCTCACCTGCTTCGAGCGTCTCTCCCACCGTCTGTATATCTACGAACACAATGTCGCCCAATTGTTCCTGCGCATAGTCGGTGATGCCGATGTATGCCGTTTCGCCTTCAAGACGTATCCATTCGTGTTCACTGGTGTACTTTACATTTTCCGGTAAATTCATAATCATTAGTTTTTAAAGGGTTATACTATTGAGTTGATAAAAGGTTCTTACTTATGCGGGCGTTACTTTCGTCAGAAGAGAAGAAAAGCCCTGAGCAGGATGTTGTTGAACGGGTGAAGCGCGAACAGCGAGCATGCAAGACCCACGGCAAACGCCGAGAGCACCTCGCCGAGCGTGTGATGTTGCAGTATGATGCGGGCGGTTCCCAACCCTCCGGCTATGAGGATGAACAGACAGAGCCACCATACCGGGTTGTAGCTGAACAGTGCGCTAAACGAAACAAGTCCGCCCACTATCAGTCCCATACCCGCCATGTGTTCGCTGAGTTTCCATTTCAGGTTGGTCAGCGTGCATACGAGCATGGTGAGCAAGGCTGCCAGAATAATACCCGTCATGTACCAGGGAATATTGAGCCGGCGCATCATGAAGAGGCAGAACACATAGGATGTGATGGTGAGCAGAAACGGGATGAAGCGTTTCTTGCGTTCGGTGAGTTCGATGGCTGCGAAACCGTTGATTTTGCGGAACAGAAAAATGCTGAGCGTGGGTAAGAGGATGGTGAAGCAATAGACAACACCGAGCACAAACAGCTTGTAGGCCGTAGGCATGATGCGCAGGTAAGAGAAAAGGAACAGGCACAAAAATGCCAGAAACGGGATGGAGAAAGGCGTGAAGATTGCCGAAATGACTTTGGCCGCCCGAATCAGCGTCCTGTCTGCTATGATGTGTGGTTCTTCCATTATTTTTATTCTTCTTCTTGCTTTTTGCTTTGAGTCCCGAATGTTTTTTTACAGAGATATGCCGCCGGCAGAGCGTTGCGTTCGTCTGTTTTCCCGTTGTCTCTGTCCGGAGCCGGGCGGTCAATCTCCCGCGGTGAGCTCCTTTCGCAACCGAGCTACGGGAAGATTGAGTTGTTGCCTGTATTTCGCCACCGTACGGCGGGCTATGGGATAGCCTTTTTCCTTCAGGATGTCGGTCAGTTCGTCGTCGGTATATGGTTTATTCTTGTCTTCGCCGTCGATGCACTCTTTCAGCGCCTGACGAATTTCGCGCACCGACATCTCCTCTCCCTCTCCGGTGGTGTACCCGTCGTTGAAGAAGAATTTCAGAGAGTAGACGCCGTAGTTTGTCTGTACGTACTTGCTGTTGCTTACGCGCGAGATGGTGGAAATATCCAGTCCCGTGCGTTCCGCCACATCTTTCAGAATCATTGGGCGGAGCAACGCCTCATCGCCTTCGGTAAAGAAAGGGCGTTGCAGGTCGATGATTGCCTGCATGGTGGTCAGCAGTGTCTGCTGGCGTTGCTTCACAGCGTCTATGAAACCTTGTGCGGCATCCATCTTCTGTTTGAGGAAAAGCATCGCTTCCCTTGATTCTTTCGATTGGTTCTGCCTGTTTTTCGTGTGTTCTTCCACCATTTCGATGAAGTCGCGGCTGATATGGAGTTGCGGCGTATTCCGGTTGTTCAGGGAGAGGGCGATGTTCCCGTCGTCATCGGTTTCCACGATGAAGTCGGGTATGATTTGCTGGAGGTTTTTTCCGATAGTCTCGCCCAACGATGCCCCGGGACGCGGATTGAGTTTGGTAATGTCGGCGATTGCCTGCCGGAAATCGGTTTCATTCAGATTGAGTTTTTGCATGATGCGCTCCCAATGTTTGCGGGTAAACTCCTCGTAGCAATCGCTAAGTATGCTTTCCTCTATCTTCAGTAAGCGTGCGGAATCATCGTCTTGCGCTGTTTTGCGGCGTATCTGAATAAGCAGGCACTCTTGCAGGTTGCGCGCTCCCAGTCCTGGGGGGTCGAAATCCTGAATGATGAGCAGTGCCTCGGTGAGCTCTTCCATGGTGGCGGGGATGCCCATGTAAATGGCCAGGTCGTCGCAGATGCTGTCGAGCGATTTGCGCAGCAGCCCGTCGTCGTCCAGCGAACCTATCAGGTACTCCGCAAGTTCCCGCTGATGTCCGGTCAGGTTGCGTTCGCCCAGCTGCTCCCTCAAGGTTTCGTAAAAGGATATGGTGTCGGAGAAAGGTATTTCTTCGGGTTGTTCGTTGCGGTTGCGGTTGTTCTCCTGCAATTTGTAGTCCGGGATGTCGTCTTCTGTAAGGTAATCGCCAAGCGAATCGTACTCCCCCCCTGCGCTGTCATCGGAGTTGTTTTCCGTTTCGGAACTTTCGGAGTACTCCTCGTTCGCCGTTTCTTCCCGTCCCTCTTCAAGGGCGGGGTTTTCCAGCAACTCGGCACGCACCCTGTCTTCCAGCTCCACGGCCGGCAGTTCCAGCAACTTTACCACCAGAATCTGTTGGGGCGAAAGCGTCTGCGTCTGCTGTTGCGCCTGAGATTGCACCTGTCTGGAAACTTGTACCATGTCGTTTTCTTTTTCCTTGCCACAAAAATAGGAAATAGTTCGGTAAAGCGAAATCTTCTTCTCCTATATATTGACATTTGCCCGCATTTCTCCGCAAATGCGCTCTCGTCCGATGAAAATAAGCTGCCATTCTTCTTCGGCATGCAGATGCATGCCTGCGTCCGGGATAAGATTTTTCAATACCTTCGAAAGGAAACTTTCATGTGTCTGCAAATGCCTGATAATCAATGTGTCGGGAGCAAGGCGGAACCGTCTTCGTACCATGCCCGTGCGGTTCCGGAACCGCACCCGTCCGGTTCGAGTACCGCGCCCGTATCGTTCTCCGGATGTGTTTCGACGTGTCCGTATCGTGCCGGCGGCAGACGGAAGCCAATCTCCCGTTCGGGATAAGAAAGCATCCCAATATATCCCTGACCGGCGTGGCGTATGTGACGGAGGGTACACGCACCCGGAGGATTGTGCGCGGATACAATAAAAGCATACTCTTTGTCTTGCGGAATACTGTGTTGTGCTTTTTTGTTGTTATATTTGCATTTACCGGGTGTGAACGCGGTTTATGTCCGGTACGGGCGTCGGATACTCTTTCCCCGCCACACGAAGCCCCGCATCCCGGTATTTGCCGGAATGGCGGTAACCGTCGAGGAACAGGATTATATACTAAAACCGAATCATCATGTTTGCCAAAGAAACTTACGTACAGCGCAGAGCCTTGTTGAAACAGCGCATAGGCTCCGGATTATTGTTATTCTTGGGGAATGACGAGTGTGGACTGAACTACGAGGACAACACATTCCGTTATCGTCAGGATTCCACGTTTTTATATTATTTCGGGCTCTCTTTTGCCGGACTTGCAGCCATTATAGACGTCGACAATGACCGGGAGATTATATTCGGAGACGAACTGACCATCGACCACATCGTGTGGATGGGTACGCAGCCCACGCTGAAGGAGAAGAGCGAGCGGGTAGGCATCGGCGAAACGCAACCCTATGCACACATTGCCGGCTACCTGCGTGAAGCCTCCGGAAAGGGTCGCCGTGTGCATTACCTGCCTCCCTATCGTGCCGAGCATCGTTTGAAGCTGATGGACTGGCTGGGGATTCCTCCTTCCCGGCAGGAAGCCTCGGTAGACTTTATCAAGGCGGTGGTGGCGCAGCGCAACTACAAAACCCCCGAAGAGATAGCGGAAATAGAACGCGCCTGCGACGTGACCGCCGACATGCACATCGCCGCCATCAAGTTCCTGCGTCCGGGTATGTACGAATACGAAGTGGTGGCGGAGATGAACCGCGTGGCGCAGTCCAACAACTGCGAACTATCCTTTGCCACCATTGCCACGATAAACGGTCAGACACTGCACAACCACTTCCACGGCAACCGTGTGAAACCCGGCGACCTGTTCCTGATTGACGCCGGTGCGGAAGTGGAGTCGGGCTATGCCGGAGATATGTCGTCCACCTTGCCTGCCGATAAAACCTTCTCGCCCCGGCAGCGGGCCGTTTACGAAATACAAAACGCCATGCACACGGCGGCGGTGGAAGCGCTCCGTCCCGGAATTCCTTACATGCAGGTGTACGAACTATCCGCCCGGGTGATGGTCGAAGGCATGAAGAACCTCGGGTTGATGAAAGGCGATGCCGGCGACGCCGTGCGCGAGGGCGCTCATGCTTTGTTCTATCCGCACGGACTCGGACACATGATGGGCTTGGACGTGCATGATATGGAGAATCTGGGCGAACGCTGGGTGGGTTATAACGGGCAGCCCAAGAGTACGCAGTTCGGCAGGAAGTCGCTACGTCTTGCCATCCCCCTCGAGCCGGGCTTTGTACACACGGTGGAGCCGGGCATATACTTCATCCCCGAACTGATAGATCGCTGGCGGGCGGAAAAGAAGTTTACGGATTTTATCAATTACGAACGGGTGGAAGCATACCGGGACTTCGGCGGCATACGCAACGAGGAAGATTACCTGATTACCGAAACGGGAGCCCGCCGGTTGGGAAAAAAGATTCCTCTCACACCCGAAGAAGTGGAGGCGTTGAGATAACTTTTCGAGGAGCGGCAGGTATTGCCGCTCCTTTTCGTTTCGAACCTTTACCGCATAAAAAAATCTCCGGATGGATGCGGAATCCATTCGGAGATTCTTTGTGCGGGTGATAGGACTCGAACCTACACGCCTCTCGGCACCAGATCCTAAGTCTGGCGCGGCTGCCAATTACGCCACATCCGCTTCGTTTTCGTGTTGTTTACGCC
>JBHADT010000057.1:0-3726 GCA_041855205.1 Bacteroides sp. | reverse complement strand
TTTTCTTTGTTTGTTCTTATTCCGATATGCCTGCCTTTAAAAGGCAGAGATAGCGGATTTTTTGTTTTTATTCATTGGAGAATAGGCGTATGGAAAATCCGCTACTCATCTCTGTTCCTCCTCCTCGGTGCACTTTTACTCCTGTCGAGGTGAAATAGGCTTCTGCAAGCCAATATTGATTTGCAGAGAGTGTGCTACTCCAATGATATCCTATTCTGCCCCGCTCGCGGAGGTAGTTGGCAGATACGGCTGCTGGTTTAGCCTCAGAGATGTACCCGGCAGCCGGGAATATACGCGTGATAACGGTGGCGGGTGGTTGTGCATTCCACCAACTCTCCTGCGCAATCTTTGTCCTTAGGTCGGGCAAAGGTGTTTGGTTGCCGACATAAACACATTGTACTTTCAAGTGGTCGGTAGTGTTAAGGTAAGTCGTCATAGCACCTATCCGTTCGTAACGGTATGCGCATGCCATACTATTGGTTGCGGCAAGAGGAACTGTCGGTTCGTCAGATGTATGTTGCGTGCCTTTTTTGAATCGCAGGGCATAACCGATGCCGTTCCCTGTAGAATAATAATCGGAGGTGTAAGTCTGTAAAGATCCTCCTACCTCGACTGCTTCGGCGATATCTTGAACGTCTACCGTACTACCATATTGTGCGAGTGTCCAATCGGAGAAAATGCCTTTCAACTCGTGGAATGAGGGTATATGATAATTTTTCCCATCACCGGTTGTGAAGAAGACATCGTCCGTTATCTTTTTGGCTCCCGGATTATAAGTACTTTGGTGCAGTCCCGTGCAGACAAAACCGTTGTAATAACCGCTTTGGTCATTGGCATGGCTTGTGGCCCATCGAAGATGCGTGTCTGTTTGTGCGGAAGTGGGAGAAAGGGGTACGGCTTGTCCTCCCAGCCAAGGGTCTCCATTGAGAGCCATGTTAAAAGAAGAACCGTACTGATATCCTCCTGCGAGGTTATGTTCCGCCGCATATTCCAAAGGTAATTTACCACGCAGTACAACATCTATTCTGCGTTGCAGCCTTCCTGCCTGCACATCGAGGTAACCGAATTTCCATCCTTTTCCCTGAGTCAGCGCTTGTACTTCAGTTTTAACATTTGCCGCTCCGGCGGTTTGAGATGGTGTGAGCCATGCAGATGGTGTGAGCGGTGTTCCATCAGCTTGATAAGCTGTCATTTTCCATCCTGTCGGATAGTTGGTGTACACTGAAAAACGGTTTTCCGTGCTGGTGGTTGTATGATCTCCTTTTAGCACTATGGCTGTGCGTGTTACGGCAATATAATGCCCCATGCTGTTGAAGGTTATGTCCGTAAATGCTTCGTTTATGACAAAGGGAGTTGCCACGATGTTGTGGAGGTTGGTGTGGTTTTCCGGACTTTTCAGTGCTTCTTCCACAGTTAGGAATCCCGGTCCTTTGACTTCTTTGATACTGAAGATGTATCGATGGTTTCTGAGTATGGGCATGTATGTTCCCTTTGTATAAGGTGCGGAACCTCCGCCTTTTATTCCATCCCATGTATAATCCAGTCGATAGTAATAGTTTCTTCCGTTGTAATTCATGGCTACAATCACACATGGTCTGTTCACTCCGGAAGTCGTCAGTGAAGAACTCACGGGTTGTTCGTTCAGGTAACAAGTTGTCGCGCCGGTCGTTTCCGCCGGTACCGTGAGCGGGTTTCCGGCATTTCCGGGTTGAAGTGTTGCGGGAAGTATTGGAGCCATATACCCTGCTCCCGTGTTGTAGCTCGTGGGATCTACGTGTATGATACCGTTTCCCGCCGGATTTACAAATAGTATATTTCCTGTGAGTGCAGCCCCCGAAGTCGGGAGGTTGATGATATCCACACGTGCCATCATGCGTATGAGGGGTATTTCCTGTGCTATGGTTTGTGATTCTCCTGCCGTCATTTTGATACCTCCCGCCGGCGCGTATTCTCCGTACATCGGGATATAACTGTCCGTTGCCGTTCCTCCTTTTCTTCCCTGTCTGCCTACTGCTTGTATCTGCTTCAATTGTGTGTAAGCAGTGCCAAGGGACAGCGCATTCAATTCGGTTTGTGCATTGGCAACCAAAACCGCACGTGTATATGTGCCTTGCGTGATGATGATAGAGAATTTTGCAGTACCCGCGGTTGTTCCGGCGACTATCCGGAGTGCTGCAACCGTTTGCTTGACTTTGAGTTTTTCCGTTCCGCTTTCGTTGGCATATAGCAAGACGGTGATGTCATTCAATTTTTCTTCCTGGACGCCTGCCCGGCTTGCAAAATCACGAAATCCCGGTATCTGTAGAGTGAATGTCACTTCCGCCGTCCCACTTTTCCCCACAGGTATGTGGGTGTCGTCCTGTCTGCATGAAGTGTTCAGCATCAGTGCTAAGAGCCCGATGATTAGTTGCAAATAACAGGAACGTATGGCAATATAGTTTCGCATAAATATCTTCATCTTAATATTGAATTGGCACTTATAAGCAGCTTGTTTTATACTCCTCCCGGATGAATAGGTTTGTTTTCCCATCCTTTGACCGTTATTTTTGCAAATCCGGTTTCGAAGGTTATTTGTATGGGTATGACAATTTCGGCCTCTCCTTCCAAGGCTATATTGTATCGTCGTATGAGTTCTGCCACCGCAATGGGAGAAACGATGTGTTCTCCGTTTGCAGGATTGATAATTTCTATCATACAGGGGGTATCTGCACCGAACCGTGGTACATTTACCATGCTTTCGGCATATTGTCGTTGTGCATCGTATGAGACCTCTGGAGTAAAGTTTTTTCCCTGTTCGACAGGCTGCATTTTCCATTTTCCTGTTTCTTCGTTTTTTGCAACCTGAAAAGCCGTAGCAATGTTTGAGATGCGTACTGCAGGTTGTAGGCTGACGCCTTCCAATTGCAGACTGATGCGAATAGTCGATGGGGTCAGGTTCACCGTATGTGTTTCTATTTCCTCTCTTTGGTTAAGCGCAATCGTGGTTGCGCCGAAGAATAACCTGTCCAGTGTTGGGATATTCTGTGATGTCGCTGCCCGAGGATGCGATATGAAAATATTATTGATGTCTTTTCTGGACATAGTTCCGTCGATGCGTGTATTTGTATCCGAGGTATTTCCCCATACCATGATGGTATACTCACCTTCGAAGAGGGATAATGTTGTACCTTGTAAGTTCTTCAGGGCATTTTTGTCTAATATTTCCGTAGATACAAGCGTTCCGTCGGAGCGATAAACACACAGCGTCACTTGTTGTACACGCTCATGGAACAAGTCCGTATTTGTTCCATGAGGGATATAGGTAAATCGTAGCGAGACTTCCAGGGGACAGTCTTTCAAAGACTCTTTGATGCATCCCGATAGAATAAAAACCGATAGAACGGGAAGCATTAAAAAGCGTATGGCGTTATACAATTTCATGTGTACTTGTGTCTTGAGTGAGTAACTGTGTTTCGGAAATGCTATTAGGTCAGATAAGAGTTTGAAAAATTTAATCAGGAAGAGCGAATGCAGACCGGGGATGGGGAAATTCCCCGGTCTGTATTCATCTCAAAATAAAACATCTTTTTTAGGTCATACGATTAGAGATTCGGTTTAACCGGCACCACAACCCAAGGTTTAACGGTTACTTTCAACCAAACACCCACAGCCGATGTTACGGGAACAGTGGTGAGATCGCTTTCATCGAATGTAAAGTCGGATTTGCTGATGGTGTAAATCTTACCG
>JBHADT010000056.1:0-3740 GCA_041855205.1 Bacteroides sp. | reverse complement strand
TGATGTTTTGGTGATTGTTGCTTATGCTGTTGCTCTCATTCTTTGCCTTATCAGTTTGCGATTGGCATTGACAAGGTTCACTATCTGCTCGTGATACTCCGTGTTCTTGTTGCACACACCACGACTTTGTACCACTTTGAGCGTGTCAAGATTGACCTCAACTGTTTCTATCCGTCTGCCTTCGATGGTTGCTGAAAGGATTAGCGAGTTTTCTTTGAGATAGTAGGCATTGTCGAACACACAATGGTGCATTGCCACTCCCTCCTCCAAATGTTCCTGCACGCTCTCCAAAACGTGGACTTGGATTGTGCCGTCTGTGAATGAGATACCGAAGAACTTGGATTTGAGTTCGTGGAAACGCTTCTCGTCCTCCATTGCCTTTTTGAGTCTCTTTGCTCTTTCTTCCTTTTCTCTTTGCCTGCGAAGTTCGTGTTGTCTGCGGTCGTGTTCCCTATGCAGGTCGGTGGGGCAAACATACTTCGGGCTGTGTATGTCCTCGCCCAATCTGCGGAGCATATCCACATAGTCGCACCATATCGAAATGTCCTTTATGTCATATCCGTTGCGAGTGGTTACTTTATAAGACTGCCAACAAGCGTCAAATGTCCGTGAATTATCAAGAAAGTATTTCAGATGCTCGGTTCTTCCTGCTTTCAGCAAGGTTTCTGCACGACTGTCGAACAATAGGGCAGGAAT
This sequence comes from Bacteroides sp., assembly GCA_041855205.1. Taxonomy (GTDB): domain Bacteria; phylum Bacteroidota; class Bacteroidia; order Bacteroidales; family Bacteroidaceae; genus Bacteroides. The sequence continues at coordinate 3,044 of JBHADT010000056.1, read as the reverse complement.
GAGAACGGTTGGTGCGATGTCGTGAAAATCGTCCCTAAAACCATTTCTGCGGAGTGCTTCCGTTGCCTTGAACTTCGGATATATCGGAGAGTATGATATATGGCGGTAGGCTTCGTTATCGTTGCGTACTGCCATTGGCGAACAGAAAGAAAAGGTGTCAATGTATCTGCCCAACACTCTTTGAACGGCAATAATTGTCTTTCTTCCTTGTGCGTTCCACCAATACTGACCGATTTCAATAGTGTATGATGATGCCTTGCAACCTTTCTCCATTTCCACAGAAAGCAGGAACATTCTTAGTACTTGGTATTCTCCACAAGTGGTAAGTATCGTAAAGTATTGTTTCTGCCTTATCTTGCGTTCAAAGGTTTCCTTGACCTGCAACTTTGCCCTGCAATGAGGGCAAATGCAAGTTTCAGCAGTTTGTTCCATCACCCAACTATACCCACAATCCATACACGTGGTACGACCTTTGGGCAGTCGGTAGGCGAAGTGGTCTATACATTCACGGAATGCCCATTTGCTCTGTGTCTTGGTTATCGGGCGAAGGTGCTTGCTCTCGGCAAGTACTGCCTTTTCAAACTTGTTTCTTGGTTTCATTTTCCTTGTTAAAAAGTTAAAAATCGAATAGTGAGGGCTGTGATACAATTTCCGTTGTCTCCGCTTTCTTCGGTTTTGCGTTACGGCTCTTTATTTTGGAGAGTTCCTCACGCTGGTACTGTTTTATGGCTCTCTGTCTGGCTTCCGCCTTCTCCTCCTTCGTGAGTTCGATATGGTGATTCACCACCACTTTGCAGAAATTGGGCTTGTCGACCTCTATGTCGTCCTCGTCATAGTAATGAGTTGCCATAGAGTAGATTTCATCGTCCGAAAATCCTGAACAACCGCTTTTCTGTACCTCATTCAAAATGTAAGTAATACAATCGTCTATATTCTTATTCGGCTTTATCAAGTTAGGAGCGAACAAAGGGTCTTCCGCTGCACGTTGTTCCAAATACATCAGTATCGTTCTCTTGAAATGTTCTGTTCCTTTCATATGCTACTGTTTTTGAGTTTTTTTATTTTTAATGCGGATTCAAGAGCTGAGAGAGTTGAGTTTCAAACAATCTTATCTGCCTCTCGTTTATCCGACATTTTTTTTATGCGTTTTTCCGTCGCATCGGTCGTTTTCGTTTCGGGGGCTTAAAAAGGTAGGGATTAGGAAAAGCAAGGTTTTCCAGAAAAAATACTACCCGTAGGGATGGAGATTTTTGTCGGAAACAGTAAGCTTGACCTTGTTTTTTCGTCAAATCCCGAAAATACCTTTGCACCCAGAACGGAAATGACTGATGCGGTTCTATGAAAGGTTCTAAAATGGAGGTAAACGAAAAGAGAGGCAGACAGGGAAGAGAACCTTCAAAGAACTTTGTGCGAAATGAAAATCAAGAGATTTACTTTAAAATTTCCCGTTCAAATATTACTTTTGTATATAGAAGGTTCTTTGAAGGTTGCAAAATATGTAAAAACACACAACAGATAATTAACAAATTACGACCTATTATTTTTAGTATCATGGCGAAAGTTATTCATGTTCATTTAGTTGGTAAACGACAAGATTATTACTTTGGCAGCATCTCTGCGGTATATAGCATCTTGACTGCGGAGGAAGTCGGCGTGAAAAAAAGTTATTTGCTTCATGCCGGATTGTCTGGCAATGGCACTATCACCACCAAAACAGCCATCATCAAACAGTCTACACTTATCCGTTCCTCCCGGCAAAGAAAAGAAGATCTTCCGTGAGCGCAAGGAAATTGCGCATCTCCCGGCTTATATTTGTGTACACATGTTTTTTATTGTTCCACATAATAAAATAAGCCATGAACAGAGATAATAACGCAGCTCTTCAACAGTATGCAGAATTAATGATTGAGAAAATAAAACAAGTTATCGCTTCGGACTGGAAACAGCCTTGGTTTTCTTCTAATTTCAAAGGATTTCCACAAAATCTGTCCGGCAACAAATATAACAACTTCAACAAATTGTTGCTCTACTTTATGTGTGAGAAATACTCATACCAGACGCCGGTGTTCGCTACATTCAAACAGGTACAAGAAAAAAATTTCCAGGTTTTGAAAGGGGAAAAATCTTTCCCGGTCTCTTTTTATGATCTAAGTATAAAAAAGATAACAACTGGTGAAAAGGTTACCAAAGAATTTTATAATAATCTTCCATTGCCTGAAAAAGCGGACTATAAAGTAATTCCGTTCATCAGATATTATAATGTATTTAATCTTGACCAGACTAATTTTGCGGCAAAATATCCGGAAAAATGGACTTCTTTAAAAGAACAATTTTCTATAAGTGACCATTCCTCAAACGATGGATATAGGAATCATTTTTTAGATAAAACAATAGAAAATCAGACATGGCTCTGTCCCATCGAATTAAGAGAACAATCCGACGCTTATTATTCTCCTGCGAGAGATTTAATCGTATTACCAAAAATGGAGCAATTTCCACAAGGCAAAGAGTTTTATTATACCGCACTTCATGAAATGGTTCATTCCACTGGCCATCCGGAACGATTAGGAAGAAAATTCGATAGCTTCGGTACTATGAGTTATGCACATGAAGAACTCATTGCTGAATTTTCATCGGCAATGGTAGGGCGTGATCTTGGAATGGAATTACTTCCCAGAAAAGAAAACGCTCAATACCTCAAAAGCTGGCTTTCCGCTATTACTGATGATCCTAAATATATTCTTGGCATACTGGGTGATGTCAGTAAGGCCGTTACTATGATTGAAAAAACAATTGGTTTGGAAAATGAGAACTTTCAAACCCATACCGAGATTTCCACCGGTAACGCAGACACTGTTCCGGAGGGTGCTGCCAAAATCTTGAAACAACACAAGGATATTCCTATTGTTTCAACCCCCAGTAAAATTCTTATAGCGGATGTCCTTTCTGCTAACAAAAAACAGCGTGAATTATCAAATCTTCGTATTCAGGACAAATCGATAGGGAAGACGGAACCACTGTCCACCGGCAGCATCGACCTTTCT
>JBHADT010000055.1:0-2690 GCA_041855205.1 Bacteroides sp. | reverse complement strand
GTACAGTGGAGAACGGGGCGTAACTTTCTGAATCCGCTTTACGAAGACCGTAAAGCATCGTGCAACGTCTATTTTGACCGGCACAACGGCACTTACCGCATCAAAGACTTCGGCAACGACGAATACAGCGGAGATTGTTTCTTTTTTGTCGGAAAACTCAAAGGTCTGGACTGTAACAACGGAACGGATTTCGTAGAAATTCTAAAAACCATCAATCGGGACATGTCTTTGCATCTGGAGGCTGCCGGCTGCATGTCTTATAGACCATCAGCCATTCCTTTACCACAAAAGAATATGCCATTGCATAGCGAGACTCCTAAGAGCAAGCCTTATCATATCATCCAACAAAAGTTTTCACAGAAAGAACTGGATTTTTGGTTTCAGTCGGGCATCACTCCCGAAATACTGAAACAGTATAAAGTCATTTCTCTAAAAGAGTTCCGAAGCGAAAACCGGGAAAGCAGACCGTTTGGTTACATTTCGTCAGATAGTGAGCCGATATTTGGCTATATGGGCAAGCGATATATCAAAATCTATCGTCCTTTTTCGGAAGTCCGTTTCCTGTACGGCGGAATGATCGGCGAGGGCTATTGTTTCGGATTGGAGCAACTTCCATCGAAAGGAGATACGCTGTTCATCACAGGAGGAGAAAAAGATGTGATGACACTCGCAGCACATGGTTTTCACGCCATCTGTTTCAATAGTGAAACCTCTACTATCTCGCCGGAAATCATTTATAAACTCACGTTTCGCTTCAAACATATCGTATTGCTCTATGATGTAGATAAAACCGGTAGAGAGGCAGCCTTGAGACATGAAAAGGCATTGGCGGAGTATGACGTCAAACGATTGATATTACCGCTCTCCGGAGATAAAAAAGACAAAGATGTTACGGACTATTTTCACAAAGGGAACGGTCACAAAGAATTCCAAAAACTATTCATTGATCTTCTCGATAACCTGTATAATGAAACCATGACCATGCTCAAGTCATGTGAAATCGATTTCAACAATCCTCCCGCTAAAGCAGAGGAGGTAATTTCTGCCGGAGATGTACCACTCAGGACACAAGGCAACATTCTTTGTATCACAGGAGGTGAAGGTACCGGGAAAAGCAACTATGTTGCCTCTTTGATTGCCGGTTCCATTATCAAAGACGATCGTGTCATCGACACGCTTGGTGTCAATATCCGAAACAATGCCGACAGCAAAGCCGTCCTACTATACGATACGGAGCAATCCGAGGTACAACTCTTCAAAAACGTATCCAACTTATTGAAGCGAGCCAAACTGAAAGAAAAACCAGAAGAATTACGTGCTTTCTCACTTACGGGAATGTCGCGTAAAGAACGTTTGCAAGCCATTGTTCAGAGCATGGATAAGTACCATTACGAATACGAGGGCATCCGCTTGGTGGTTATCGACGGGATTGCCGACTTGGTGCTGTCTGCCAACGATGAAGCGGAAAGCATTCGTATAGTAGATGAGTTATATCGATTGGCCGGGATTTACCGTACGTATATTGTATGTGTTCTGCATTATGTACCTAACGGCCTGAAACTTCGGGGACATCTCGGTTCGGAGTTACAACGTAAAGCAGCAGCAATTTTGAGTATTGAACTTGATACCGAGCCGTCGGTATCGGTTGTCAAGGCTTTGAAAGTAAGGGACGGAAGCCCGCTCGATGTTCCCTTGATGCAGTTTTCATGGAATAAGGAAATAGGCATGCACACCTATCTGGGAGAAAAACCGAGAGAGGAAAAAGAGAAACGGAAAGAAAAGGAACTGGCGAATGTTGCCCGTGAGATATTCGGTATGCAAAAGCATCTGACTTATATTGATCTTTGCGACCGCATCCAGCAGACGATGGATGTCAAGGAGCGTACCGCTAAAAGTTACATCAAATATATGAGGGAAAAAGAAATTATTATCAAAGATCCCTCGAACCAAAACTACTTTATCATAGGTCACATCATCTAAAAAAACATAAGATTATGTATATCGACAAGGAACATTTTGAAGCATGGATGGAACGCATTATGGATCGTTTCAGCAGATTGGATAAGACCCTCGATAAAATGGGGCAACATCGGAATATGTTGGACGGAGAGTTGTTATTTGACAATCAGGACTTGTGCCAATTGCTTCACGTGAGTAAACGTACCTTGCAGCGTTATCGAAGTTCGGGGGAGTTGCCTTTTCATACACTTTATCAAAAGACTTTCTATAAGGAGAGCGACGTGCATGCGTTTATTCGTGAGAATTTTAATAAGAAACGGAATGGGAGAAGTGCCGAAACGTTGTGATGAACCCAAGGAATTTGCATTCAGAATATTGTCAGAAGATTGTGTCTACTGATGATATTTGGGTTTTTCCGATAAAAACCTTTGGAGAATGAAACAGTTTTATGAAACGTACAGGGATTATCCAAAACTCTCACCACTGGTGAGAGAAATTCATACTTCTCCAAAATAACAGAATTTTAGAGTTTTATGCCTTTAGCAACCTCCTTCTTTTCCATTTTGGGCATACTGCCTCCCACCGATGAGATGGCATTGCTAATTAAATATATATTTGTATCTTTGTGCAAAAAAAATATGAATTGCCCCAAGTGTTTATGTGAAGAAAGTGTCAGATCTGGCATAATAAAAGAAAAGCAGCGATACAAATGCAAGAATTGCGGTTGTAAT
>JBHADT010000054.1:0-8623 GCA_041855205.1 Bacteroides sp. | reverse complement strand
CAGTTTGCCGGCTATCTGCGCATGAAGATAGACAACTTCACCCCCTACCGGTTCAACGAAGTAAAAGGACAACCCTTCGTAGTGAGCGAACTGGTGGCAGCCTTTACCGAACTATTAAACAACGATTAAATCCGAAAACATCATGAGCGAATATACAGCGAAAGACTTCAAGAAAGGACAACCCCGTTGGTGTCCGGGATGCGGTGACCACTTCTTCCTGAACTCACTGCACAAAGTACTGGCAGAAATCGGTGTCAAACCGCACGAAACAGCTGTGATATCCGGTATCGGATGCTCCAGCCGCCTGCCCTACTACATGAACACGTATGCCATGCAGACCATACACGGACGCGCCGCCGCCATCTCCACCGGCTGCAAGGTGGCCAATCCAAACCTGAGCGTGTGGCAGGTATCGGGCGACGGCGACGGACTCGCCATCGGAGGAAACCACTTCATCCATGCCATCCGCCGCAACGTGGACATCAACATCCTCCTGCTCAACAACCGCATCTACGGACTCACCAAAGGACAGTACTCCCCCACCTCGCCGCGCGGATACGTCAGCAAATCCTCGCCCTACGGCACGGTAGAAGACCCCTTCCACCCGGCAGAACTCTGTTTCGGAGCGCGCGGACGCTTCTTCGCACGTTGCGTAGCCACCGACGCTACAGGAACGGCAGAAGTACTGAAAGCCGCCGCCGAACACAAAGGCACCACCGTGTGTGAAATCCTCCAGCACTGCGTCATCTTCAACGACGGCACTTACAACGACGTCTACAACAAAGAGGGACGTTCCAAGAACGCCATCTACCTCAAACACGGCGAACCCATGCTGTTCGGCGAGAACAACGAGTACGGACTGATGCAGGAAGGTTTCGGACTGAAAGTGGTGAAGCTGGGCGAGAACAACATCACCGAAAAAGACATCCTCGTTCACGACGCGCACTGCGAAGACAACACCCTGCAACTGAAACTGGCCCTGATGGAAGGTCCCGACTTCCCCACCGCCCTCGGTGTGATTCGCGATGTGGCGGCACCCACCTACGACGATGCCGTAAACCGACAGATAGAAGAAGTATCAGCCAAGAAGAAGTACCACAACTTCCGCGAACTGCTGATGACGAACGATACGTGGGAGATGAAATAAGTTCATCGCCACGCATATAAATCCTCTACGGAAATCGGATACATAGCAGCAAACACCGGCGAACAGGTGTTTTGCTGCTATGCCTTTTTTGGCAGGCAGGCATAAAGGATAGCAAAAGCATTAGGAACCGCATAAAAAGAAACCGCCACACCGGACGTTCTTTTCTCAAGAGCATCCGGCGTGGCGGTAAGTATGATAACAAACGAAGGCGCGGAGGTTTCATTGGGAACGACAAAAGCCGCCGCGCTTGTCCGGCAGGAGTTTACTCCGCGCACACAAGCTTATTCCTTCTCCCCGTAAGCCAAGTCGCCCGCATCACCCAATCCGGGCACAATGTAGGAATGTTCGTTGATTTCGGGATCTATCGCCGCACACCAAATAGTGGTGCGGTCGGCAGGCAGCGTGGCGGCAATGTGCTCCACCGCCTGCCGGCTGGCTATGATGGAAGCCACATGCACCTCGGCGGGAGTGCCTTTGGTGAGCATTGCCTGATAGCTCAGCTCCATACTGCCGCCCGTTGCCAACATCGGGTCGGTGATGATGAGTGTCTTCCCGTCTATGCGGGGCGAAGCAATGTACTCGATGTGGATATTGAACTTCAACGTATCTTTATACTTGCGGTAAGCAGAAACAAAAGCATTCTCCGCTTTATCGAAGTAACTCAGGAAACCTTGATGAAACGGAAGTCCGGCACGCAGAATGGTGCTTATCACCAACGGATTGTCCGGCGTCTGTATAGAAGCTGTTCCGAGAGGAGTGCGAAAGTCTTTCGGAGAATATGCGAACGATTTACTCATTTCGTATGCCATGATCTCGCCAATGCGTTCGATATTGCGACGGAAACGCAACCTGTCTCCCTGCACCTGAACATCCCGTATCTCGGCAACGTATTGGTTCAGGATTGAATTGCTCTCTGCAAAGTTTATGATTTTCATCTTCTTTCTGAATTTTTATGCGCAAAGTAAACAATTTCTACTTCAATTTGCAACATTCAGCTTACAGTTATTGTTATGGAGTTATAAAAGAGATTGTATTAAAGAAAAATTTCTGTAATAAGATTACGCTTTCCAAAGAAAGTAGTATTTTTGTATGCGAAAAACAAGGGACTTTTCGGAAACGGGCAGAAACCCCATCGTTTTACCGGGTAAAAGCAAGTTCTCCCGTTTGCAGTACGCACCACCGGAAAACTCAAGAGGTAATAAGGTAAAAAGAAAAGAGTGAGACTATAAACCAATACCAATTTTAAAAATCATTTAAAGAAATGGCAAATTTAGATTTAAGCAAGTACGGTATTACCGGTGTGAAAGAAATCGTTCACAATCCTTCTTACGATGTTCTGTTCGCCGAAGAAACCAAACCGGGTTTGGAAGGCTTTGAAAAAGGTCAGGTAACAGAAATGGGTGCTGTAAATGTAATGACAGGCGTTTACACCGGTCGTTCTCCTAAAGATAAGTTCTTTGTAATGGATGAAACCAGCAAGAATACCGTATGGTGGACTTCAGAAGAATACAAAAACGACAATAAACCCGTAGACGAAAAATGCTGGAAGACCGTTAAAGAACTGGCTACAAAAGAACTCTCGAACAAGAGACTGTTCGTAGTAGACGCTTTCTGCGGCGCCAACGAGAATACACGTCTGAAATTGCGCTTCATCATGGAAGTAGCATGGCAGGCTCACTTCGTAACCAACATGTTCATCCGCCCCACGGCCGAGGAACTGGCTAACTTCGGTGAACCCGATTTCGTTATCATGAATGCTTCCAAAGCAAAAGTTGAAAACTACAAGGAATTGGGTCTGAACTCCGAAACAGCCGTAGTATTCAACCTCACCGAGAAGATTCAGGTAATCCTGAATACTTGGTACGGCGGCGAAATGAAAAAAGGTATGTTCTCTTACATGAACTACTTGTTGCCGCTGAAAGGCATGGCTTCCATGCACTGTTCCGCCAACACCGACAAGGAAGGCAAGAGCTCTGCTATTTTCTTCGGTCTGTCCGGTACGGGTAAGACAACACTCTCTACCGACCCGAAACGTCTGCTCATCGGCGATGACGAGCACGGATGGGACGACGAAGGCGTGTTCAACTTCGAAGGCGGTTGCTACGCTAAGGTTATCAACCTCGACAAAGAGAGCGAACCGGATATCTGGAACGCCATCAAACGCGATGCGCTGTTGGAAAACTGTACGGTAGACGCCGAAGGAAAAATCAACTTCGCAGACAAATCGGTAACTGAAAACACTCGTGTTTCTTACCCCATCTACCACATCGAAAACATCGTGAAGCCGGTGTCTAAAGGTCCTCACGCAAAACAAGTGATCTTCCTGTCTGCCGACGCATTCGGCGTGTTGCCTCCTGTATCTATCCTGAACCCGGAACAGACTCAATACTACTTCCTCTCCGGATTCACCGCTAAGTTGGCAGGAACAGAGCGCGGCATCACAGAGCCCACTCCTACATTCTCGGCTTGCTTCGGTGCTGCATTCCTCTCGCTGCACCCCACCAAATACGGTGAAGAACTGGTGAAGAAGATGCAAAAGGCAGGTGCGAAAGCATACTTGGTAAACACTGGTTGGAACGGTACGGGCAAACGTATCTCCATCAAAGATACACGCGGTATCATCGACGCCATCCTCGACGGTTCTATCGACAAGGCTCCCACCAAGGTAATGCCTTACTTCAACTTCGTGGTTCCGACGGAACTTCCGGGTGTTGATCCCAAAATCCTCGACCCGCGCGATACTTACGAATGCGCTTGCCAATGGGAAGAAAAGGCTAAAGACCTCGCAGGTCGGTTCATCAAGAACTTCGCCAAATTCACCGGCAACGATGCAGGTAAAGCATTGGTTGAAGCAGGTCCGAAGCTCTAATCGAACCATACACACATAAACGTGCGATATGATAAGGCGGTTCCTCCAACGGGGGAACCGCTTTTTTTTACATCCCCGCCCCTACTCCCCCCCACTCGGATAGTTCTCCTTGCGGCATAGGGAATGAGGGAGGCATGCAACCCGGAACAACCATCGGCACATGAGAAGGCATTCCATCCCGGTATCGCAAATCCGGAACAACCAAGAAGTATACCATATTGCGGTTCAACGTATCGGGAAAGAGTATTTAACTTAGCGAGACGACAATCTCTCCAAAAGTTTTAGTAGATTTGCTTTTGTCAGTACTAAAAAAGAAAATGTATATGAAAACAATTCAAGGAATGTTGGCAGGTATATTCCTGCTGTTGTGCAGCAGTTGCTGCGGGCAGTCCGGCAAGGGATGCGCAGTCGCAACGGAAGAAAACGGAAAAAATGCCGTGATAGAAAACATCATGAGCCGCCGCAGTGTACGTAAGTACAAACCCGAGGCAGTGGAACGCGCCAAGATGGAACAGATTGCCGAATGCGGCATCAATGCACCCAACGGCATGAACAAACAGTCGTGGGAAGTACGTATCGTGGATAATCCGGAATTTATAAACGGAGTGAGCGAAATCTTCAAACAGCAAAACCCCAAAGCTGCCGAAGACCCCAACTTCAAGAACATGTTCCGCAACGCCCCCACAGTGGTGTTTGTGGCGCACGACACGGCTTACGACATGTCGCAGGTAGATTGCGGATTGCTGGGGCAGAATATGATGCTCTCCGCGTGGTCCATGGGTATAGGCTCTTGCTGTCTGGCGGGCGCCGCACGCTTTATCGAGACAGAAGCCGCAGCGGAATACCTGCAAAAGCTGAACTTCTCCGAAGGTTACCGCCTGCTCTACTGCATTGCGTTCGGCTATCCGGATGAGTCGCCCGCAGCCAAACCCCGCAACAAGGATAAGGTGCAGTTTGTCGACTGAGACATGCCGGACACGTACCGGACACTTGAATAACCAAACAGCCTGTACACCGCCGGGATTCCGTGAACCTGCATGGAATCGCAGCGTCGTACAGGCTGTTCCATATATATCCCCTAAAGAGAATCAGCTATCCGGAGAAAGGAGATATAAACGCTGTTATAAAGAAAAAACAGCGAAAGGCACAACCTTCCGGAATGCCTCAAAGCAGGTAGAAGAGCAGCAACAACGAGAGATTAGCTGCGATAACCACCCCGAAACCTATCAATATCCACCGCCGTAACGGGCTTCCCGAACCAGCGAAGAACAGTCCGTAGCACATATTGAGCGTGATGTTGCTCACTATCGCCTGCATGCAGCAGGCGGCCGCCACACTCACAGCCACCCCTTTACCCTGCAAAAGGTTGAGGATGAAAGGAGTGATGTCGCTCAATCCGGCAAAGAAAGAGAGCGCATTCAGTCCGCCCGTGCCGGCATAGAGCAGCGTGTAGTGCGTAAGCACGGTAAACACCACGAAGAGTGTGGCAAAGATGAGCGCCACCTTGAACTCAAGCGGATTGCTCTCATCCTCTTTCTCTCCGCTCCCTTCCGCAACGGGCAACGCCTTTCGCCGGGCATGCAGCCGCCATGCCGTCAACGCCGATACGGCAGACATGACAAGCATATAAGGATACACCGCCGCCAGCACTCCCGTGTTGAAGATGCCAATCAGGATGAGAAAGCGCAGAAACATCATACTCACAGCCATCAGCATGGATGCGGCATATTCCGATGCCTCCTGCGGGAGTGCGTTGCGGCTTTTGCGCGCCAGCACGGAGATGGTCGCCGTGCTGCTGTAAAGCCCGCCGATAATGCCGGACATGAGGATGCCCGACTCGTGAAAGACATATCGCTTGAGCAGGTACGAGAGGTACGAAATACCCGAAACCACCACTGTCGCCAGCCAGATGGTGTAGGGTGTGAGGTTAATACCGGGGATGAGGTCGTCGTCGGGCAGCATGGGCAGAATGATGCCGCTAATGGCGAGAAACTTGGCAAGTGTAATCATTTCATCGTTCTGCATGCGCTGCGCCAGCTCGGTGAAGGTGTGCTTCAGCTCGGTGAGCAACAGCACGGTGACCACCACCATGACGTAGAACCACGACGGCTGCGTGTCCACAATGGGAGCAATGCAGTAAGTGATGAGCGCGATGACAATGGTGGTAACCCCGAAGACGTGAAACTGTGCCTGCTTCACGTAGTAATTCAGTGCCAGCAGCAAACCCAATATGGCTCCCCCACCCATAAAGAGGCGATAGCTCACCGGGTCGAGCGTATAGAGCAGATAGCCCAGTATGCCGATGAAGGTAAAAGTGCGGTCGGTACCGAAGAGGGTGGTCTCACCCTCCCTTTTGAGACTTATCCTCCGTTGAGACAAGCCGATAAGCAACGAAAAGAGAGTCACCAGCACAAAGGTGACCAGTTCCCGTGGCAAGTATTCATAGAGTTTCTCCATTTGCAACAATATATATGTGTGAAAAGAAGTCCGGTATCTTCCCGGCATCCGTTCCTCTGCAAGAAAGCACCGGAACTCTACGAGACTCTCCGCTGGTCAGCGTTCGTCCGCCATCCACGAGCGAAACGGATGCTTCATGAGTTGCGAGTTGTAGTAGCGGCAGTCGCCCGTCACCTCCCGCCCAATGAAAGACGGACGTTCATAAGCTTCTTCTTCATCTGCCAGTTCCACCTCCGCCAGCACCAAACCCTCGTTTTCACCGTAAAATTCATCTACTTCGAACGTGTGTTTCCCGCAGCGCACAAGGTAGCGCGTCTTGTCTATAACACCCGGTTCGCACAGGTTCATCAGTTCTTGCGCCTCCCGCAGCGAGAGTTCCGTCTCCCACTCGTAGCGACTGGTTCCTGCGGCATTCGATTCGCCTTTGATGGTGAGGTAACCCTTGTCGTCGCGTATGCGCACCCTCACCGTCCGTCCGCACGCGCTGCTGATGTATCCCTGCCGGATACGGCTTTGCGCATATGCCTGCGAGCGATACTCCCCCGTGACGAGAAACTTCCGTTCTATCTCCTGCGATATTTTCACTTATCTACCTCCCAAGAACGAAGATCCTATCAGTATCACCAGCGCCAGTATCAACGCCGACACGCCGATGATCAGCAACACCCGTTTCGCCTGCTCTTTCTCCTTGCGAGTATACTTCACTCTTCGTTTATTCTTTCCCATGGTTCCTCTCTGATTATTAATTACAATCTTGATTGCTAACAGTCTACAAAACAAAGCTATAAAACATCGCTTACGAAAACAAATATAACAGCTATTTTCTGCGCCGGACATAAGATTCCATTGTTTTTATATTACCGCCGGCAGTTTCGACAGGCTTGGTCTTCAAAACAATTATACTCTTTAAGAAACCTCCTTGCTGTGCTTATATAGGTTCTTACACAAAATCAATTATGCATATTCGCAAATATGAGCAATTCCGCGAGAAAAACAAAATGAAATATAAAGGTACACGAGAAAAGCATAAAAGCGTATGAAAAATAGGGAATCCGCCCACGGAACGGAAAAAGAATGGAAGCGGAAACCGAATCCCGGGGAGAAACGGAGTGTAGGATACACAAGCAAAAAGAAAGCAGATGAGGCAAATAGAAGTCAGAAAGACAAGAAAAAATCCCCCACAAAGATTTTATTCTACTTTCAGAAAAGGCGGTTTACACTCGCTAAAAGATGAAAAAAGGCGGGAAAGGAAACAAAAAAAGGACGGTTTCATCGAGAAAAAAGTCTCCGGAAGATATGGAACCCGTACGGTTCTCCGGAGAAAAGCGGTTTTTACATCCGGAAGCGTCGGTATTCCACGAATAAGACACCCGTATCTATCGGATACCGTGCCTGTGCCGTTCTCCCGAAAGGCGGGTATGGTGCTCATACATTGTTTGCCATAAAGGAGAAAAGGAGGAAAAGGAGGAGGAAAACAGCCGCGAACGATGAGTCGGTATGCGGCACAGGGTGTTTCGGGGCACACTTTTTCCGCAGCGCATTGAAGCAGAGAAAATTACGGGAACCGGTTTGCAAAAATCCGCCGCGCCGTTCGACTTGTTCGGAAATATACGATTCTCGACGGAGTACGAAAAAACAAAATGTCAGCGCAGAAAGAGAGCGTCTCAGACCGGGGAATCGCCGGCTTCGCGAAAGAGTTCGCCGATGGTTTTGTGGAGCACGGGGTGCAGCTCCTCCGGAGCAATTTCCGCCAACGGCCGCATCACGAAGTCGCGCCGGCACATGAGCGGATGCGGGAGGGTGAGTTCGGGACTGTTGAACACCACACCGGGATACAGCAGCAGGTCGATGTCTATCAGCCTGTCGGCATACACGCCGCCCGACGACTTGGCGGTGCGCCCCATCTCGCGCTCGATGCGCTGCGTAAGGCGGAGCGCCTCCATTGGCGGACAGGCGGTCTCCACACAGAGGGCGGCGTTGAGAAAGGAGTTTCCCGAGGTGAATCCCCACGGCTCTGTGGCGTAAAAAGCGGAAAGGGACACCACCGTCCCTATCCGCTCCGCTATCTTGTCCACGGCGGTGCGCAAGTTGCGCTCCTTGTCGCCGAGGTTGGTTCCTAAGGCTATGTATAGTCTGTTCATGTTCCGGGT
>JBHADT010000053.1:0-7410 GCA_041855205.1 Bacteroides sp. | reverse complement strand
TGACTTTCGTGGCGGGCAGTTCATGACAACCCGACGAAGATTTGTTCATAGAGTATTTCAACAATCATCCGGAAGTCAAGCTCATCATCGCCCCGCATGTGATAGATGAGAACCATCTGGTGGAGATAATCCGTAAACTTAAGCGTCCATACGTGCGTTACACCCGTGCCGATGAGCAAAACGTGCGTAAGGCGGATTGCATGATTATAGATTGCTTCGGGCTACTTTCATCCATCTATCGTTATGGGGAGATTGCTTACATAGGCGGAGGATTCGGTGTGGGTATTCATAACACGCTGGAGGCTGCTGTGTACGGTATCCCTGTGATTTTTGGTCCTAAATACCAGAAATTCATGGAAGCCACCGAACTCATAGAGGCGGGCGGCGCTTATTCCATCAAAGATTATGAGGAACTTAAGAATCTGCTCGACCGTTTGTTGACGGACAGTCTCTTCCTGAAAGATACCGGTGACAAGGCGGGAACTTACGTAACAGGCAAATCGGGTGCTACGGACAAAGTGTTGAGTATGATCAATTTCTAAAGCTTATTCTTCTTTCTCTTCTTTATACCATTCCGAGTACATCAGATAGTTGTGGGCAATCTTTTGGTTCAGCTCTTTTGCCTGTGCCGGATCCACTTTTTTTATGAATTTGGCGGGAACACCTCCCCAGATGCTTCCCGGTTCAATGACCGTATTGCTAAGCACCAGTGAGCCCGCCGCTACAATGGCTCCCTCGCCGATAAGGGCATGGTCGAGGATGGTGCTTCCCATCCCTATCAAAGCGTAATCACGGATGGTAGCCCCGTGAATGGTTACGTTGTGCCCCACGGATACGTAATTCCCTATTTCTATGGTCGATTTCTGATAGAGCGTGTGCAGCACGCTGCCGTCCTGTATGTTTACCCCGTTGCCTATGCGGATGGAATTCACGTCGCCACGTAAAACCGTACTGAACCAGATGCTGCAATCGCATCCCATCTTTACGTCTCCTATGATAGCCGCATTGTCGGCCAAATAACAATTCTTTCCGAACTCGGGAGTGAATCCTCTTACAGATTTTATAATTGCCATGATGATTTAGATATGGATTAAGTGAGATTTAGATATGGATTCGGATGAACCTTATCGGCAATACCGGATGAGCCATTCCCGTTCTTCCTTTGTCAGCTCGGGAGCTAATCTGTCATATACTGTCCGGTGATATGTTCTCAGCCAGCCGGATTCCTCTTCAGTCAACAACTCCTCTCTGATACCTTTGGTACAGATGGGGCATAGCGTCAATGTTTCGAACCTCAGGTATTCGCCGAACATACCTTCGCCGGCAGGAACGACGAGCGTGAGGTTCTCTATGCGGATGCCGTGGCTCCCCGTCTTGTAGATGCCGGGTTCGTTCGAGGTCACCATCCCCGGTTGCAACACCGTGGGATTCTCGTTCATGCGGATGCTTTGCGGTCCTTCGTGCACGTTCAGGAAATGTCCCACACCGTGTCCTGTTCCGTGCAGGTAGTTCATATGATGTTTCCATAGCGGCATGCGTGCAAGCACATCCAGTTGCGCGCCTCTGGTTCCGGTGGGAAATTCTGCCATAGCCAATGCGATATGCCCTTTCAGGACGAGAGTATAATCTGTTCTCTCTTCATCGGTGAGCCTCCCGAGCGCAATGGTACGGGTGATGTCTGTTGTCCCGTCCGGATACTGCGCACCTGAGTCCAGTAGCAAGAACCCGTCGGGCGAGAGTTTGCTGTCTGTTTCGGGAGTCGCTTTGTAGTGTACGATGGCTCCATGCGCTTTGTATCCCGCTATGGTGTCGAAACTGTCTCCCCTGTACATCGGGTGTTGCATGCGGAATTCCCGTAGTTTGCGTTCGACGCTTCTTTCCGTTTCGTTTCCGTCGGGTATGGTTTTTTCCAGCCAAATCAGGAAGCGTACAAGCGCTACGCCATCGCGCTGCATAGCCCTGCGGACACCCTCTATCTCACAGTCGTTGCGGATGGCTTTCAGTTCGCAAACGGGAGACGCTGCGTGTACTATGCGGTTGTCGGCGGCGGATATTGCGCTGTAAATGGCGTAGTTGGTACGGGCGGGATTGAGCAAGACACTTCTTCCTGCGAGTCTGCCGAGAAAGCCGGTTATCTCTTCATACGCATGAGTTTTCACGCCATACTTCCGCAAGCATAGCGCAACCTCTTCCGTAAGCTTTCGCGGGTCGATGAAAAGGTGAGCCTCCTCCGTCTCTATAAGCAGGTAACTCACCACTACCGGATTGCAGTGCACATCTTCTCCTCTCAGGTTTAGTGTCCATGCTATCTCGTCGAGGGCGGAAAGCAGCAACGTGTCGGCTTCGTATTTTCGCATCGCCCGTCTGATTTCCTTTATTTTCTCTTCACTCCCTTTACCGGCATATCTCATTTCGTGGTTACATGCGGGCGCCTCCGGCATGGGCGGACGTCCTGTCCACAATGTTTGCAGCGGGTCGTCTACACCTTTTATGGAGATGCCATGACACGAAAGTTCTTTTTGCAATGTCCACACCGCTTCTGCGGAGAACGTGCTACCATCTATACCCACGCAGCTCCCGGCAGGTATCCGCTCTGCAAGAAATGTGGAAATCGTGGGCGTGCCGGGCAACATCTCTTTGTAAAGCGTAATGGGAGTGCCCTCCAGCTCTTCGGCTGCTTGCAGGAAATAGCGAGAATCAGTCCAAAGCCCCGCTTCCTGCCGGGTTACCACCACGCAACCCGCGGAACCGGTGAATCCCGAAATCCATTCTCTCGATTTCCAGTGCGGTGCCACGTACTCACTCAGGTGAGGGTCTGTGCCGGGAATAATGAATGCCTCTATCCGCTCTTCGTTGAACACAGACCGTAGCGCGTTTATCCGTTGTTCGATATGGGGTTTGGTTCCTTTGCTCATGATTTGGGATATTTTGAACTTTCTGCAAAGAAGATATAAAACCGAGAAACAGGCAAATTATATCTGAAATATTTCCATACTTTATCATGAGAGATAAAAGAAAAACGGGCATCTATATGCAGGATGCCCGTTTTCTTTAAGTATACATGTTTCTTATTTAGGAAGAGTATTTGACCATTCGTTCTGCGTTACTCCGAAGCCGGCAGTGATTTCTGCACTGGGAATGGGGAATATCAAGTCGGATATTTTGTAGTTGGTGAATGTGAATTTGATATTGGGAGCATTATAAGCGTATACTTCCGCTTTTTCATCCCAACGTCTTAAATCCCATAAACGCATACCTTCTTGAAAGAGTTCACGAGCGCGTTCATCCTTTATGAAAGCTATCAGATCATCCTTTGTAGAGGGAAGATCGGATACTGCCGTAATATCAGCGTTTCGTTTAGCTACCGTCAAAAGCGCATCTTGGGCGTTGGCGAGTACTCCGGACGGATCTTTTAATTCAGACTCGGCAATAATCAGGAACATTTCGGGAGCGTTTACTATGTAGTTTGTTCCGTATGCCGCATTTCCTGATGAGAAGTGTGCGAACTTTCCTCCATTGAACGTCGGGATGGCTTCTGAGGAGTTTTGCCCCTCGCCGAATACGCTTTTACGGCAGTCATTGGCAGCATACAGGCTCAACAGTTTGGGGCTCGGACTGAAGTTATAAGTACTCCACAACGTTCCGCAAGAGTTTGCCGACCAGTTCTGAGTTTCGCTGATGGCTAAGGCAAATATGCTTTCTGTATTGGATGTTCCGCTGTTGTACAAAGCCTTGTAAGCTGCATTTCCATAAGTCAAAGTAGTAATCCCGGCTTTGTTCAATGCTGCTTTGGCGTACTTCTTGGCTTCTGACCAATTTTCCATGTACAGATAAGTACGTGCCAGTAAACCATTGGTAGCCGCCACTCCAAGATAGTTCAGATTACCTCTGTCTCCTTTGGCTGCTTCAAAGTGTTCAAGGGCTTTGGTAAAGTCACTTATGATAGCACTGTAACTCTGCCCTACGGTGGAACGGCTTACTTGTGAGAATGCTTCAATCGGTTGGTCGATGACCACTATGCCCGGTTGCGAAGAAAAGTCTGTACCGTTTACCTTAATCTGATGTCCGTAGATATTGGTCAGTAGAAGTTGTGCATATCCACGCAGTGCATAAGCTTCCGCCATGTAACAATCCAGAGAGGCTTTGTCGGCGGTGCTGCTGCTTTCATACAAAGCAGTAGCTCCTTTGATGACACGTGCGGCATTGTCTGCAACCTTATAGCCATACTCCCAAATGTCTTTTAGATAAGTCTCGGTGTCGGCGAAGTTGAAGGTATAAATCTTATCCCAGTGTCCGGTTTGAGTGTTCCAATAAGAGATATCCGTAGGGATGTCACCTATTGTGATAGCATAGTTTCCCGCAAAGTAGTATCGAAACAAGCGGTCGTAAGTACCGTTGAGAGCGGTTGAAATATTTGTTACCGAGTTCAGTCCGGTGGTTGCATCCACACCTTTGTAGTATTTGGTGTCGAGGAATCCGTCTCCACATCCAAGAACTCCTCCGCTCAGCATCAGAAATGCAAATGCTTTGAATATTTGTTTTCTCATATGAATTCGTTTCTAAAAGAGTTATTCTACATTAAATTTAGAAAGTAATCTGTATACCGCCCACAAAAGTGCGTGTGGCAGGATACTGCCATGCTATCACACCGCTGACGTAAGTTTCGGGATTGTATCCTATAAAGTCATCTGCGGTGAACGTGTACAGATTGTCTATCGATACGTAAGCGCGTAACTTTTGTATGAAGGCTTTTTTCGTCCATTGTGCGGGAACGGTGTAGCCCAGTGTCAGGTTACTTATGCGCAGATAGCTGCCGTCATAAAGGAAGCGGGAAGACGTTTTGGTGGCGCTGTTCGGGTCGCCAAAAATATATTGCGGGTACTTCGCATCCTTGTTGTCTTCTGTCCAAGAGTTAAGAGCCACATCTTTGAGAGGCGTACGGTTGCTCATACCGAACCCGGTGAACGGAGCTCCCGAGTCGTATACTTTCGACCCTAAACGATAGTTGAAAGTCAGAGACAGGTCGATGCCTTTCCACAGTAAGTTTGTTCCGAATCCACCCAATACTTTCGGGTCGGCAGATCCAACATAGCGTTTTGCGGCGTCGTTGTAGGAGCTTGTAGTTTCATTTCCTTCTTTATTGAGATACCACAGGGGTTTACCTGTTTCCCGATCTACTCCGGCATATTCTTTCATGTAGAACTGGCGATAAGGACGTCCTTCCTCAATGATGCTGTAGGTGCTTTCGATGGGTTCGGATGTAGACAACTTCACAACCTTGTTCTTGTTCCATGTCAGGTTGGCGTATGCGTTCCATGTGAACTCGTTGTTTCGGATGATAGAAGCGTTAACCGATAGTTCGATACCTCTGTTCTGTATGGCACCGATGTTTCTGTAAGTCTTATCAAGACCTGTGGTCATGGAAAGAGGCACTTCGAAGAGGGCATCGGTGGTTTTTTCGTTATAGAAGTCGAATGTAAAGTGAATGCGGTTGAGTAGTGAAAGGTCGAAACCTATATCGAATTTCTTCGACACCTCCCAGGTGAGGTTCGGATTGGCGATACTTCCCGGAATCATACCGGCGCTGTTTGCATAGTTGTATCCCGACGTATAGAAACCACGGGCTGCATACCATGAGATGTCTTGGTTACCTACCGTACCGTAGGACGCGCGCAATGTTGCGTTGGTGATAAGCGAATTATCCTTTAAGAACTCTTCTCCTGTGAGGCGCCATTTTGCACCTATCGACCAGAAGTTACCCCAGCGGTTGTTTGCTCCGAATACGGACGAACCGTCGCGACGGAAAGAAGCGGAGGCATAGTATTTGTCTTCGTAAGAATAATGTGCATCGGCAAAATAGGAAGCAAGGCGCGCTTCTCTCTTGTAATATTCCGAATCTTCCCACCCACCTGCGGTTGTGAGGTCTCTCATGCCGGAGTCGGCAAACGGGAAGTCTTTTCCTGCATAATACTCGTAGAAATAATCTTTGCGTTGCATCTCCTGACCGAGCATCAGGTTAATGTTGTGTTTCTTGTTGAAAGTATAGTTCCAGCCGAGAATATTATTCCATGTAATTACCGTGCTTTTGGAGTTATACTGCATACCTAAGCCTTTGTAGTCCATCCCTTGGGGGTTGTAAATGGCGCTCCAGTAATTGTATTCACGAAAATCTATGATGTTGACTCCCAAAGTGGTTTTGGCATAAATACCCTTGCCGAAGTCTATTTGCAGATAAGGGCTGAGGTTGATGGTTTGATTTTTTACCTCATTTATTTCACCTTTGTCCTCGTCATAAAGCGCCAACGGATTGTAGCGGGAGACATTGGCATAAGAGCCATCCTCGTTATAGAAAGGATAGAGCGGAGACATTGAGGATATTGCCGCTACCATGGGGCTTGACATTGAGCCACTTGTGGATTGCGAAAAACCATTCTGAGTGGCAAAACTGTATGAAGCGCTTGCTCCGAAAGTGAATATGTTGAATTTACTGTCTACGTTCAGACGTCCGGAATAGCGTTCCATGTCCGAACCGATAACCAATCCTTCGGTGTTCAAATATCCCAGGCTTAAGTAGTATCCGGTGGTGCCGGTTCTGCCTTGTATGTTGAGATTATAATCTTGATAATGTCCGTTGCGAGTAACCTTGTCTACCCAATCGTAAGAAGAACTTCCATCCCATCCCAGACTTTTTGTGTAACTGGCGTATAACTCGTCGTAAGCAACCTGCTTCGTTTTTCCGTAGCGGGCGGCACGTCCGTCAGCAAAGAGGTTGAGGGCTTCCTGGGCATTGGCAAAGTCCATGTTGTGATTGCCCATATTGACAAACCCCTGCTTGATGTCCAGATTCAGGTTGAACTTGCCTTGCGAACCTTTCTTGGTGGTAATCACAATCACACCGTTGGCGGCACGTGATCCATAAATGGCTGTTGCGGCAGCATCTTTCAGCACGGTTACATTTTCTATGTCTGCCGGGTTCAAGGATGCCATCGGGTCGAGATATTTATTGTTGGACGAACTCATACCCTCGCTATCTGAATTCACGGGCACTCCGTCTATCACATAAAGAGGTTGTGTTCCGGAGTTCAGAGATCCGCGCCCGCGTACGTAAACTGAGCCCCATGCGCCCGGTATACCGGTGGAGTTGTTCATTTGCAACCCCGGAACCGTTCC
The DNA here is from genome assembly GCA_041855205.1 of Bacteroides sp. Taxonomy (GTDB): domain Bacteria; phylum Bacteroidota; class Bacteroidia; order Bacteroidales; family Bacteroidaceae; genus Bacteroides. The sequence continues at coordinate 240 of JBHADT010000053.1, read as the reverse complement.
TTCCAGCGCTTTGACAAAGTTCGCATCGCTCTTCTTGGCTATTACGTCTTGCCCTACCATGGAAGCTGCACCGGTAAACGAAGCTTTCCGTTGCACACCATAACCTGTCACTACAACTTCTTCAAGTATCTCTGAATCCGATTTCAGCAACACCCTGATGTTTCCCGGTCTCACAGCCACTTCCTGCGTCTGCATTCCGATATATGAAACCACCAGAGTTTTGGCAGAACTTGGTACGTT
>JBHADT010000052.1:0-24135 GCA_041855205.1 Bacteroides sp. | reverse complement strand
GAAATAAACTAAAATAATAATAACCCCATCGGTCAAGACTTTTTGAGGGGGCATTATTGAATATTTTCAGGGGGTAGAATCATTTTGGTTTTAGGGGGCATCTTACACTGGATTTTCCAATTAATCAATCGGTAATATATTGATTTGAAATACGTTTGATAGTAACATATGATATACAATGAAAAAGGCGACTACCGAAGTAATCGCCTTTAGTGATTCCGTTGCGATTCGAACGCAAGACCCACGCCTTAGAAGGGCGTTGCTCTATCCAGCTGAGCTACGGAACCATCCTTAATTGCGCTGCAAAGGTATACTTTATTAATGAAACTCACAAAAAATACTGCTGTTTTTTACTCTGTTTAATTTAAGCCAATAGATAAGTAGAGTTGTTGATAGGGAGAACAGCTAATTTATATAGTTATGAGTTATACCAAACGCACACGTTAGTTATCACACTCCTTTACATCGTCCTTCTTTAGGGATTTCAGGTCACAACCCGTTGTACAAGTGGAACAAGGGGAGGCTTTTTCTTTGGTGCGCCGAATAAGAAAATAGCCAGCACGAAGTATTCTGAAAACGCAGTATGCGACCACAACTCCAACAGCCCATTGTTGCCAGTTCATACAAACAATCCTCCCACTTTATATATAATAAACGACACCACCCAGGCAAGCAATGTTGTGTATGCCGCCGCAAATAATGCCCATTTCGTACTACCCGACTCTTGCCGTATCGCCACCAATGTAGCTATGCAAGGAAAATAAATGAGCACAAACACCATATAACAATATGCCACAAGAGGAGTAATAGGAATACGTGACGCAAGATTCACTTCTTCCGCCTCGGCATCATTGGCGTAAAGCACTCCCAAAGTACTTACCACAAGTTCTTTTGCTCCCGCTCCGGAAAGCAAACCAATACCTAACTTCCAATCAAAGCCCAATGGAGCCAATACCGGTTCCACCGCCTTGCCTATCTTACCTATGTATGAATTTTCTTGTTGCTCCGACACGCTTCCATACGCGTCGTGATCGGGGTAATACCCCAATGCCCAAATGACAATGGAAGCCACCATAATAATACCTCCCATTTTACGCAAATACTGTACGCCTTTTTCCCACGTATGGCGGGCTATAGACTTAGCCGTAGGCATTCTGTAAGGAGGTAGCTCCATAACAAACGGAGTATCATCACCTTTAATCAGAAAATGGCTGAACAAGCGGGCGAGCACAACCGCCAAAAAGATACCTACGGCATACACAGAAAGCAACACCAGTCCCGGATGCTGCGGAAAAAAGACATTTATCAGCAGCACATATACAGGTAAACGGGCACTACAAGACATCAGTGGATTAATAAGCATTGTGATGAGGCGGCTCTTCCTGTTCTCAATCATCCGCGAAGACATAACGGCGGGAACATTGCATCCGAATCCCATGATAAGCGGAATAAATGATTTACCATGCAGTCCCATTTTATGCATTATCTTATCCATTATGAATGCCGCGCGCGCCATGTAGCCGGAGTCTTCCATCAATGAAATGAAGAAATAGAGTATAAGGATGTTGGGAAGAAATACAATCACTCCCCCCACTCCGCCTATGATACCATCTATAAGCAAATCCTTGAACGGACCTTCATTTATATTGCCGTTTATGAAGTTCTTCGTTGCCTCCACCAACCATTCGATACCCATCATAGGATATTCGCCCAGCACGAAAGTACTCTCAAACATCAAATAGAGAAATAGGAAGAAGATGGGAAACCCCCAGAAACGATGAGTAACGAAGGAATCTATTGTTTTCGTAAGATGTTCCTTGTGCAAATGATTGTCGACATAAGTTTCTTTAAGTGCGCCCGCTATGAAGCCATACTTCGCGTCGGTAATCGCCTGCTCGGCATCTTCATTGAGAACGTCCCGGATACGCCGGCTTTCACGATCTCTTACGGCTATTATCTCCTGCCCGTTAGGTAATTCCTTCACTATTTTTTCCAGATCGGAATCGTTCTCCAACAATTTAATAGCCATAAAACGGGTGGAATATTTATGACGAATATTCTCATTGATTCTGATTACCTGTTTTACTGCTTCGATGCTACGTTCCGGTTCCGGCCCATGATTGATATGAATATGTCTGAAAAAGCAGTCCGTGTCTTCCTCTTCTTCTTTATGGCTGCCATAGGCGTGGTCGGAAACATATTCCCGATGCCAGTCTTGCAAATCTTTAAGCACTTCAGTCCGTACTTCTCCCTGTTTGCTTACAAAGTCGGCACCCTCATAGAGACTTATGATGAGATGAAACAGTTGGTCTATCCCCTTTCCCGTACGGCTGACCGTAGGTATTATAGGCACTCCCAGCAAACGTCCGAGCATAACATGATCCAGTGTATTTCCGCTGGCAAGCAACTCATCGTACATATTGAGGGCAATTACCATGCGCAGATTCATATCTATGAGCTGGGTGGTGAGATAGAGATTACGTTCCAGATTGGAGGCATCCAGTACGTTTATTACCACATCGGGAGTTTCATCCAATATATGCCGCCTCACATAAAGTTCTTCGGGAGTATAGGCAGACAGCGAGTAAGTTCCCGGCAAATCGACAATCCGGAAATTATAGCCTTGGAATCTAAAATATCCCTCTTTGGCATCTACGGTAACACCGCTATAATTGCCCACGTGCTCATGCGCTCCGGATGCTATATTGAAAAGGGAAGTTTTCCCGCAATTAGGATTTCCCACCAGCGCCACATTGATGGTACGCCGCTCGGCCAAAGCCATCCGCTTCAGGTCATCTTCACCGGGGTAAACGTTCTCCGTCATTCCGGAATAACGAGCGGTCTCTTCGGTACGAAGCTTTGCTTCCTGCTCGCTGATAACTTCCACCATCCCGGCTTCCTGTGCACGCAACGAGATTTCGTATCCCATCACTTTGTATTTGATAGGATCTTTGAGCGGAGCGTTAAGCAACACCTCCACGGTCTTGCCTTTGATGAATCCCATCTCTACAATACGTTTACGGAAGCCTCCATGTCCCAGGACCTTGACTATCACTCCTTTTTCTCCCGTTTTCAAATCAGATAAACGCATCTTCCCTCTTTTACTTTTATTTCAGGCTACAAAGATAACCAAAGTACGTTTGCTTACAAGTTACTTAGAATGTTTTTAAATAAGATAGGCTTTCTGCTTTTCTATTTTATAAAATAAAATCCTCGCCAGAAGAAATACAAGAAATGAAGCATGTCGACACATCGCTCCGTTATTCATAACCTATCCCTGTTACATTTTGTTTCCAAAGCACCTGCTTCGCAGGCATGAATGAATTGCAAATGACACAACCGAAAAGGAAATATAGCGGTACGATGGTGCTAACAAGTAACATTTCGACATGATTTAAATCAAAAACGAGTTTTAATATTGAATCATATTTGAGTTTATTCCATTCTTTATTCATATATTTGCCGCATCAAGAATCTATAACCTCAACAAGGAGTGGAAAGTTTATTGTATATCCTCGATGCGATTGCTTACATAATGCTCGCTTTCAATGTGTTCTACCTGTTAGTGTTCAGCATCGCTTCCCGTTGCCGCAAGCCGGCTAAGCCTTCCGTCTCGAAAGACCATAAACGTTTTGCCTTATTGATAGCTGCATACCGGGAAGATGCGGTAATTATGGATACCGTACAAAACTGTCTGGCACAGGATTATCCCTCCGACAAATTCGATGTAGTGGTGATTTCAGATCACATGAAACCGGAAACCAACAGCCGCCTTGCCGCTTTACCGATAATCCTGCTTCAGGTGGATTTCGAGAAAAGCACCAACACCAAATCGCTTCAGGCCGCCTTGAAACACTTGGGTAGAGACGAATACGATATTGCCTTGGTGATAGATGCGGACAACATAATCCCCCCCTCCTATCTTTCCGAAGTAAACAATGCGTTCGCAGTCGCGAACGTACAGGCGGTGCAAACCCACCGCACGGCTAAAAACCTGAATACGAACATGGCTTATCTGGATGCAGTAAGCGAAGAGATAAACAACTCCATCTTCCGTCTGGGACACGTCAACTTAGGCATGTCGGCAGCATTAATCGGCTCGGGAATGGCCTTTCAGTATTCCTTATTTTACGACGCCATGATGAGCAATACTTCTGTTGGCGGATTCGATCGTGTATTGGAGATGAAGTTGCTTCATCAAGGGGTGTTCATCCATTATTTACCCGACACGTATGTACTCGACGAGAAGATACAACATACCAGCGGATTCTATAATCAACGCAGACGATGGTTGTCTGCCCAATACTATAGTCTGATGGAATTCGCCTATCATTTTATCCCCGCTCTTCGCTTACGTAAGTGGGACTTCTGTGACAAGCTGTTTCAACAAGCCGCATTGTCGAGGCTTTTGTTATTGGGAATATTATTTATCATAGCTCTTTTCCACACTATCTTTTTTCCCCCCATTGCCGGTAAATGGTGGGTGTTATATGCTCTGGTAAACATAGCCCTCATCATCGCCATTCCTTCTCATCTCTTACGATGGCGTTTGATGAAAGCCGCCTGCATCGTTCCATATTCGTTTATACTGATGTTCTTTAATCTATTCAGACTGAAAGAAGCGAATAAAAAATTCATTCACACAGAGCACGGAATAAAAAACGAACCCAAACACATATAGGAGTAACAAAGCAATGGGTCTCTCTCCTGCAATATCCGTTATCGTACCGGTGTATAAAGCTGAGCAATATTTGCCCCGATGCATCGAGAGCCTGCTTGCTCAAACCTTTTCTGACTACGAGGTGTTGCTGATTGACGACGGTTCGCCCGACCGTTCCGGAGAGATTTGTGATGAATATGCCCAAGGGGATAGCCGGATACGGGTGTTCCATCAGAAGAACCAAGGTGTAAGCGCCGCCCGGAACAAAGGATTGCAAGAAGCCCGGGGAACGTACATCGGCTTTGTAGACCCCGACGATTGGGTGCTGCCCGATTACTTGCAGCATCTGCATGACGCAATCCTCCCGGAAAGAGGTGCAGGTTTGGCGATGGCAGGTTTCCGGCAGTATACGGTTTCGGGCGAGTGCCTGGGAGGAAAGCAACTACCGGACAAATTCTTTTCGGCCGATGATATTCCGGAAGCATTCCAAAAATATCAGATTTACAGAATCGGATATGTATGGTCCAAGTTATTCCGGACGAGCCTGATACGGGAGCATTCTCTCTCTTTCGACACTCGCATCCGTTGCCTCGAAGATCAGCTTTTCACATATCAATACCTTCTGAAGTGCGATTACGTAGCGACATCCGGCAATCAAGACTACATCTATATCAAATATCCTAAATCTCTGTCTGCTTCCCTGCAAACATACGATGAAATCGATGCAGGAATCGAACTTTTCAAATGCGTGTTCAGTGAAATCAACCGGAGATGGACACTGACGGATGAAGTCATCGCCGGAATGAATGAGGTTATCGCCATCTCCATGGCATGGGGAATAAACGCGGACTATGTGCCTCATAGAAACGTGAAACGCAGTCTCCGCATCGAACATCTACGGAAATTAGTGTGCAACAATTACCCTTTCCTTAAAAACAACTATAAGCCGGCATACAAGACGGATATATTGGGCAAGAAGCTGCTGTTGAAACGGCTTTACGGCACTTACGACCTCTATCTTACCTTACTTTACAAAGTGAGCTTCATTCCGTTTTCACGGTTTTGAGCGATAATACTTAACATGAATTTGGCTTACCCGTGAGGTAGAAGTAACACCCCCGTTTCGTATTCGCACCGCACCCGTCGCGTATCCATACCGTTCCCGTCTCTTTTCCGAACCATTCCCACACTTATATCAAAACAGATATAATAATCTAATAATCAGCATTCAACAACTACCTAAATCATATCCCGCCTATTTCTTCTAAAAAATAAAAAAATCAAACATTGATCATCTCTTATACGTTTTTCTATATCTCTGCATCGACATTCGCCGCTCGAACAAAGCATATCGCCCGAAGAAGTGTCCGTATTGCTCCGAAACAATTTCTTATTTATGGAAGTTTCTTTGTTTTAGCAATGTTTTTGTTATTTTTGTATCTCGTGTTTGTCAGTCTTTTTCAGTACCGGCAGAAAGTTATAAAAGGCTGCCTACAATGCCAACCGCAGGCGGAAGTTTTTTTTAATAACGGCAACATAATAGAATAACAGAATCAAGGGAGATGAGAATATCAGTAATAATACCCGTATACAACGTAAGCCTATATATAGACGAATGTCTCGAATCAGTAGCAGCGCAGACGTATAAGGACATCGAGTGCATACTGATTGATGATTGCGGAACGGATGACAGCATGGCTAAAGTCCGCTCTTTCGTTCAAGGCTATAAGGGTCAGGTTGAATTTCTCGTCGAATACCATGACAGGAACAAAGGACTGTCTGAAGCCAGAAACACCGGTATAAAAAGGGCTTCGGGAGACTACATCTATTTTCTCGACAGTGACGATTTCTTGTCACCGGACTGTCTGGAATCATTAACGGAATGCTTAAAATCCCACCCGGAGGTGGAAATGGTGCAAGGCTCCAGAAAAGAAAAAGACATCGGGGCTATCGGATATTACGAAGACTGCGAAATAGGAGGTGTTACATATCTGGACAATCCCCGGGATATAAGAAAGGCATACTACACCAGCAAACTGCCGGTGATGGCATGGAACAAACTTATAAAGCGCTCCGTATTAATGGAAAACGAACTGTATTTCCCCGCAGGTCTTTATCATGAGGATTTGCTTTGGACCTATTTTCTCGCCAAAAACCTGACCTGCATGGCGGTGTGCAACAAAGTAACATACATATATAGACACACAGACAGTTCCATAACCCGCAATGTCTCGACGGCGATGTTGCAAAAAAGAAAAGAATCGCTCATGTACATTTCCGAGACGATAGGGAAAGACATGCTTGACAACGGTCTGTACAGATACAGGGATTACCTGTATCTGTGTTATATCGCCACATGCGCGGTCGTGCAGAAGCTACCCTCTTCCACCCGTCGGAGTTTTTCAGGTTATGTCTGGAGCAAGATGGCCGGAAGCATAAGGTACAACAGGCTGTGGGACTACGTTCTCTACCTCAACTTACTGCCTCCGTTGAGAGCCCTGTTGCAGAAACGATGGTATCTGTGGAGGTTTAACAAATACGTAAGAGGCGGAATAGGAAAATATGCAAACGGGAAATAACGACAAGGCTTACGCTGTCCTGACGGGAAACAAACATTACTCAATCTCCGATGACAACAAAAAAAAGTAGAACATACTATACGCTCAAAAACGCGCAAGTTACGCTGATATTTTTCATTCTGCAGGTCCTCGTGGGTTTCATATCGAGGAAGACCTTTCTGGATTACTTGGGAGCGGAAGTGATCGGTTTGAACACCACGCTTACAAACATTCTGAATTTCATCAATCTGGCGGAAATGGGAATCGGAATCGCCATGTCTTCGGCATTATATAAGCCCATTTTCGATGAAGACCATGACACCATAAATGAAATGATATCCATACAGGGATATCTGTACCGGAAGATTGCATATCTCTTCGTGATACTGAGCATACCGTTCTGCTTGCTGGTTCCCTACATCTTTTCCGACATCGACTTTCCGCTGTGGTATGTATATGTGACGTACTTTGTAGGATTGTGGGGTACTATACTCGGCTACATGTGGAACTACAGGCAAATTCTGCTTGCCGCAAACCAGAAGAACTATAAACTGACTCCGTATATACAAGGCGGAAGAGTGCTCAAGACCCTCATTCAGCTATGCATCATCCTCTTCTACCGGGCAGGATATATCGGATATCTGATAGTAGAGTTTCTGTACAATACGATAGTGGCGTTCATGATCAACCGGGTGGTAAAGAAAGAATACCCCTGGCTGTCCTTGTCCATCAGCAGAGGAAAAGAGCTAATGTCGGGGTACAAGCAACTGACTATCATGACAAAACAAATATTCTTCCACAAGATTTCCAGTTTCGTACTGACCGAAACGGCTCCCTTGCTGATATTCATGTACGTATCCCTATCGATGGTCACATACTACGGAAACTATAAGATGCTGATTGGCTATGCCTTTGCACTGGTGAACACCTTGTTTGCCGGCATGGGTGCTTCAGTAGGAAATTTGGTAGCAGAAGATAACAAGCAACATGTCAGAAACGTGTTTTGGGAGTTGCTCGCTTCACGGATGTGGATTGCCGGACTGACCACATACACCTTGTATATATTCATTCCACCGTTTATAGAAGTCTGGTTGGGAAGTGAATATTTGCTCGACGATACAACGCTGCTACTGATGCTTGTGAGTGTATTTATAGGCATATCGCGAACCGCAGTGGAGTCGTTCAAAGAGTCGTTCAAACTATTCGGCGATATATGGGCACCGATTATAGAAACCGTATTGAATCTCGGAGGAGCATTGCTGTTTGGCTATTTCTGGGGACTGAACGGAATCTTGTTAGGCGCCAATTTAAGCCTTGTGCTGGTGGTGCTGATGTGGAAACCCTATTATGTATTTAAAAAAGGATTTCATTGGCCGGTGGTGGAATATGCCAGAGAGTATCTGTTACAGACCTCAATACTTATTGCAAGCTGGTTTATCTCAAGAGAAGTAATGAACCATATTCCATTTGGTGAGCATAAAGGATATGTGATGGTATTTCTGTCGACAATGACAGGGGGCGTGATTTTTGCCGTTGTATCATTCTGTCCTTTATATTTCTTTACAGGCGGAATGAAGTCTTTCTTTTACAGGCTGTTAAGGATAGCGCATCTGAGATAAATGAAATGGAACTCCAATCGAGGACGGAGGAGACATAAAAAAGGGAACCAAGGGTATAAGCGATTTGTCTTTGCCCGTATATTAAAATAGAACGATGATTTATATTCGATTGAGCGGACGCTTCGGAAACTATTTGTTTCAGATAGCCGCAGGAGCCTCTTTGGCTAAGAAATACAATACAGGATTCAAGGTAGTGGTGGCTCCGGATTCGGAAGCTATCGCAACAACCAGCGATGAATCTATGTGGAACTATGTATCCTCATTCAAAGAGAATATATTCAAAGGAATCGACTTCATCCGGGAGGCTCCGGCAGGTATACCATCTTACAGTTGGCGCGACTTTCCCTACAAACCCATCCCATACGAAAAAGGTACAGACCTGTTGGTCGACGGTTATTTCCAATCTTATAAATATCTGGATGTGGATTATGTACGGGAATTATATGCGCCTCCCGCAGAAATATTGGAAAGTTTGAAACGGAAATACGGACATATATTGGACCTTAAACCGGTGTGCGTGCACGTGCGCAGAGGAGACTATCTGCACATTCCTCACAGATTCAGTATTTGTTCCGGTTCATATTTCCGCAGGGCTATGGCTCTAATGGGAGGCGAATCCACCTTTCTCGTCATCAGCGATGACATAGAATGGTGCAAAAAGCACCTCAATGGGGCAAATGTCCACTTTGCAGCCCCCGGCAACAGCATGCTGGAGGATTTCTATCTACAAAGTCTGTCCGCTCACAACATCATCAGCAACAGTTCTTTCAGTTGGTGGGGAGCATGGCTGAACGGCAATCCGGAGAAAAAGGTCGTCTATCCCACTCCATGGTTCGGTCCTCACTACTCCCACCTGAACACCGGAGATTTGTGTCCCGACTCGTGGTCTCCGGTGTTCAACCGAACTCCTTTCAGGTACCGGATGAAAGCCAACTGCATAAGGTTACGCATGAAGATAGAAAGAATGTTGTCTCTAAAAGTCAAATAAACTCCGAGCCTTTCATCTCTCTTTTCTATACTCCGAAAAATCTGACGATTAATTAAATACACGGCATTATGAAAAGATTCAATGTTATTCGCCCCGACGAACACATTATACCCGGATTAAGAAATAAAATAGACAGTCTGACAAAGCCCAAAGGTTCTTTAGGCAGACTGGAAGAGCTGGCGCTGCAAATCGGGTGGATACAGCAAACACTCTCTCCCGAGTTAGTCACCCCCCAACATATCTTGTTTGCAGCTGATCACGGTATTGTGGACGAGGGCGTAAGCTTATCTCCCAAAGAAGTGACATGGCAGCAGGTAAGCAATTTCTTACGCGGCGGCGCCGGCATCAACTTCCTTTGCCGCCAACATGGGTTCACGCTTCGTATTGTAGACGCAGGAGTGGATTACGACTTGCCTTATGAAAAAGGTATCATCGACATGAAAGTGCATCGGGGTACACGTAACTTTCTGCATGAAGCAGCCATGACGGAGACAGAGATGGACTTATGTCTGGAACGGGGCGCCGAGATCGTACGCCGGTGTCATCAATCCGGAACAAACGTTATCTCTTTCGGAGAGATGGGGATAGGAAATACCTCCGCGTCATCACTATGGATGAGCTGCCTGACCGGCATACCTCTTGAACAATGTGTCGGAGCGGGAAGCGGACTAAACGAAACAGGCATACGACACAAATATAATGTGCTGAAACAGGCACTTGAGAACTATCAGGGCAAGAATACTCCGAAAGACATCATGCAATATTTTGGTGGATTGGAAATGGTAATGAGTGTAGGAGCTATGTTGCAAGCGGCCGAACTGGGAATGCTTATATTAGTGGACGGATTCATTATGACAAGTTGCATGTTGGCAGCTTCCAAACTTTATCCCGAGGTGCTGTGTTATGCCGTATTCGGACATTGCGGCGACGAAACCGGACACAAATTGCTGCTGGACAGCATGGGAGTAAAAGCCATACTTAATCTGAACCTGCGTTTGGGAGAGGGAACGGGAGCTATTTGCGCCTATCCCATTCTGCAATCTGCCGTACGAATGATCAACGAAATGGATAATTTCACTCACGCTTCCGTTACAAGATATTTCTAACCTCTATATAATAGAACGACATATATCACTGCATGAAACTGTTGGCTGCATTTATCTTCCTCACCCGCCTTCCCTTCTGGCGCATCAGAGAAGTTCCCGCCATAAGCTTTAAAGGATTGGTTACCTATTGGGCGGCGGTAGGCTGGCTGACGGGCGGCATCATGGCAGGAACGCTTTGGCTCTCCTCACAAGTACTCCCCCTGCCAACGGCATGTTTGCTGGCAGTCCTCTCACGTCTGCTCACAACCGGATGTCTGCATGAAGACGGATTGGCAGACTTTCTCGACGGCTTCGGTGGCGGAAACAACCGGGAAAGAATTTTGAGTATCATGAAAGACTCTCACATAGGAAGCTACGGTGTCATAGGTCTTACAGTATATTTTCTGTTGCTATGGAGTTTATTGTCTGGACTTCCCGCGGAGATTTCCTGCCTTCTTATTCTTGGAGGAGATTGCTGGTCGAAATTTTGTGCCTCCCAGCTAATCAACATACTCCCCTATGCCCGTCGGGAAGAGGAAAGCAAGGCAAACGTCGTGTACGAACGAATGACTGCCAAGGAATGGATATACAGCCTTTTCTTCGGTATCGTACCTTCCTTAGTTTTCCTTACAAATAACCTGTACCTGAGTTTATTATTTCCCTTAATGGTACTCTTTCTTCTGTATAAATTGATGAAACATCGTCTTCAGGGATACACGGGCGATTGTTGTGGTGCTACCTTCTTGTTGTGCGAATTATCTTTCTATTTGGGAGCTGTCATCATATACAACCTTTCATAATTAAAAGAAGATGGAAATTATACTCATCAGACATACAGCCGTTGATGTCCCGCCCGGCATCTGCTACGGTCAGACGGATGTTCCGCTGCGAGATACGTTTCTTCAGGAAGCGGAAATCACCCGGAAATCTCTTGAAAGCCACCTCACCGACAGAGAAAAGTTAGATCGTGTGTACACCAGTCCTCTTAGCCGTTGCGTACGCTTAGCCGAATACTGTGGCTATCCTGAAGCGAAGCGAGACGACCGCATCAAAGAAATGAACTTTGGAGAATGGGAAATGCAATCTTTCGAACAAATAGAAGATCCGCGGCTGAATGAATGGTATGATGACTATCTGAATGTAACCGCCACAAAGGGAGAGTCATTCATGATGCAGTATCGGCGCGTAAGCGACTTTTTGGATGATATGAAAAGATCCTGCGATTCGCAAATTGCCGTATTCACCCATGCCGGAGTTATCATCTGTGCACAAGTCTATGCCGGAATCATAACAGTAAAAGAAGTCTTTCAATCAATTCCCTCTTACGGAGAAATCATCCGTATCCGTATCTGAACGTCTGGATTTAGCAAATAAATCTGCATACGTCATGCAGTATTCATGCCATTGTTTCATTTCTTTAAATAGACCTGCTTGAGGATGAAAGAAGAAGAGTTGGCGGAACTGTGTAAGCGAGGCAATAACCTCGCCCGAAAAGAACTATATGAGCACTATGCAGGCAGATTGTACAATGTATGCCTTAGGTATGTAGGAGATCGAGAAACAGCCAAAGATCTTCTGCATGATGGATTTATACACATATTCCATGTCTTCGACAAATTCACATGGAGAGGAGAAGGTTCTCTGCGGGCTTGGCTGGAACGTGTAATGATTAATACACTGCTGCAATACCTCCGCAAGAAAGATATAAACTATACGGACTGGGAAGAGGAACTGCCTGAGATGGTAGAAGAACCGGAGGAATCGGACATAGAAAACATCTCTCAAGAGGTGTTGATGAAATTCATTCAGGAACTTCCTTCCGGATACCGCACCGTGTTCAATCTATTTGTGTTTGAAGAGAAATCGCATAAAGAGATAGCCGGTTTGTTAGGTATTAACGAGAAATCTTCCGCATCACAACTTACAAGGGCAAAAGCGGCATTAGCTGCAAAGATACGCACATGGGTCAAAGATAACATTTACAAAACAGAGAGTGTATGACAAAATCAAAAGATCAATGGTTGAAAGCAATAAAGGAAAAGCTTGAAAACTATTCCGAACCGTTACCCGATTTCGATTGGGAGCGTCTGGAGCATTCCATACCTCTCAACAAGCGCAGGCAAGCCTATAAATTATCTCTTTATAGAAAGTGGCAAGCCATAGCCGCCATACTGGTTATCATGATTATGAGTGGACTCATGCTTTGGTTCATCGACACACAGGTAGAGTTCGAAAAGGTTTATCCGGAAAAGATTGTACGGGATATTACCCCGGTAAGCGGGACGACAAGAAAAGAAGTCTCTCCCGAAGAAACTCACTCTATCAAAGATGTTCGAAAAAAAGAATACTCCGGTATGTTAACTACTTCGAACCATTCTTTTGCTATCCGGCAGGTCACGAACTCAGAAAAGAGAGATTCATCTCAGCCGGATGATATCTCATTGCCAACAAAGACAGATACACCCCAGCACTCACCAGCATATGACTCTATCGTCGAAAAGCAATCTGAAACAAATGCCGCTTCCTCTCATAACACCTCAGCCAAATCGTTTCTCTATCCGGACAAAAAGCCCGGAAGAAAGCTCATAGCACCGCCATCAAAGCAATCAAAGAAAAAATGGTCGATAGCTCTTGCCGTAAACGATGTAAGAAGTATCGCCTCGTTGAACAACGATGAGAATTACATGATTCTCAATACACCCCATGAATATGGCGGCAGAACAAATCTTGCGAAAAACACAGACGGAACATTATCATCTTCATGGGGCGAAAAAGTATTCTTTGCAAATAATATGACTTACAACTTCTCACCACGAGTCATCAGAGACATTCAACACAAAAATCCTCTCAGTTTCGGCTTATCCGTAAGAAAAACAGTTTCCGGAAGATTTGCAGTCGAAACCGGATTGTTCTATACGCTTCTGTCTTCCGACATTCACTATGAAAATCATCCCGCCGAAAAACAGAAACTGCATTATATAGGTGTTCCCATCCGTGTAAGCAGGGAATTGTTGTCTAACTCTCTGTTTATGATTTACGCTTCGGGAGGAGGAAACGTAGAAAGATGCATATATGGCAGGCGAGAGTCCGAAAGACTTAGCATATCGGCCTTGCAACTCTCTGTAGCCGCTCTAATTGGAGTAGAATGTAGAGTAGGCAAAAGACTTGGAATATACTGCGAACCGGGAATCAATTACTTTTTTGATGATGGTTCTCCCATAGAGACAATAAGAAAAGAAAGTCCTTTCAACATTACGTTGCAGGCTGGAATCCGCTTGAATTATTAACAATGAAGCCATTCTCCCCCAACAGTCAGCGAATGGTGAATTGTAATAATTCCTCCATCGAACCATTGAAAACATTCAAATCCACTTTTTCCCGGATACCTGGCACACACCCTATGTCCGTATGTTGCCAAAAGTGCCACTCTCCTTCATATCTGACAGAATCCACGTAATAATGCGCTATCCAATACGGATATCCATCGAATGGAGAACCGTTGAGATACTTTTGTTTAAATTTATAGGAAGTATAGAGTATCGGTTTCACTCCATAGTGCATTTCTACACGCTCCAACCATATTTGTACATTCTGTCTCAGCAATTCGGGAGAACATTTTCCAATACTTTCCACATCGAGAACGGGTGGAAAGTCTCCGCTTGCCAAGCGCACATGGTTGATGTAGAAATCAGCTTGCTTATGAGGATTTGTAACAGGTGAAAAGAAATGGTAAGCCCCACGAATGAATCCATGGCGGAGAGCCTCCTCAAAATTACGTACAAACATTGTATCCGTATGGTCTCCTCCCTCCGTCGCCTTCATGAAGACAAAGCTGATAGGGAAACGGGAGCTTCTGTTTTCTGAAAGCTGTTTCCAGTCTATCATACCTTGGTAATGAGAAATATCAATGCCATGCACATCATATCCACAAGGTATGCACACCTGATATTCCTTACGCCCGGGGCATGACTGCCAGCGGTATTTATATGGACGAACAAAGAAATAATAAAAACCGGAAAAGAAGAGAAATGCCACGCACAGAACAAAAACATAACGCAGACAAACGGATAGCATGTCTCTCCGACAGGGATTGTGAACAGCCTTTTTAGAAAGCTTTCTGCCGGTCGCTTTTTTCCGTTCACCGGAAGTTATATGTCTCTTTCTGTTTTTATTCTTCACAACCTGCATATCCTGAAGATAAACTTAATTTCAAACAGCAGATTCGGTAACATTGAACAAATACCGAAACAAGAAAAGAATGAACCGAGGAATAATATATAGAAAAGAGGATATGAAGTATCAAAAACATATCCTCTCTTCTTTTATACATACTATACGGATTTACAAGAATCCGATCGTTACTCAATAAGTAGACTTATATACCTGAAACAGGTCCTTATCCGATTATTTGGCTTGTTCCAGCTGTAACGTCTTGGTCGGTAGGTCACATACTTCGGGCGGTCCAAAATATTGAATCGGTCCGGGATACACATAATCAGTCAGCAAAGCCCATTGTTCGCGTTGAGCGGCAAATTTCTTGAAAGGAGCACCGTCCAGCTTCACCAATGCCTTCTGGATTACCGGTTTCATCTCTCCATGGCGACGTTCCATATTCATCATCATGGTAATAGGTACACCGCCTGCAATCCATTCATCAGCAGGATGTGTGGTGTTGCGCACCGATGACATGTAACCGGTCTTTCCGTTACCTATAAGAGCAGCAGCGGTATATCCCAATGAGTAACAATAATCGGCATCGTAATTGGAAGGAGCCGCACAACGCCCTTCGTATCCGAAGAAGTGATGCTGAGAAGCGAACTTACCGACATACTTTCCTTCCTCTTTCCATACAGCCAACTTAGCAGCTACCATTTCCGAAAGTAATTTTTCCGTTTCTATGAGAGATACCTGAACATTACCATGAGGATCTCTATCCAAAGTCAGCTGACGAGCCACACTCTCCGGCAGGCTTGCATAAATGGATGAGTTTTCGGGAGAGAGTTTACGAATGATATAGTCTCGTTGGTGCGATTTCTTAATCTGAGAGAATTCTTCCGCATTCGCAGCAAGGAAGTCATTCAGTTCCGCGATTAAGCGTTTCATCGCAGGGATAAACTCTATTAAGCCCTCCGGTATAAGCACTGTTCCGAAGTTGTTACCTTGAGCGGCACGGTTGGCAACTACTTGCGCTATGTAAGTAACCACATCGTCCAGAGACATATCTTTAGCCTCTACCTCTTCCGAAATGATACAAATATTGGGTTGCACCTGCAGGGCACATTCCAAAGCGATGTGAGAGGCGGAACGCCCCATCAACTTGATGAAGTGCCAGTATTTGCGTGCGGAATTACAGTCGCGTTGAATATTTCCTATTACCTCGGAGTAGACCTTGCAAGCGGTATCAAATCCGAAAGAAGTTTCAATCATCTCGTTCTTCAAGTCGCCATCAATTGTTTTAGGACATCCGATAACCTGTATACCATAATTCTTGGCGGCATAATACTCGGCGAGTACGCAAGCATTTGTGTTAGAATCGTCTCCTCCAATGATTACCAGAGCCTTTATATCCAGTTTCTTCAGAATTTCATACCCTTTTTCGAATTGTTCCACGGCTTCCAGTTTGGTACGTCCCGAACCGATGATGTCGAAACCGCCCGTATTGCGATATTCATCGATGATATCTCCTGTCAGTTCCACGTAGTTATGATCTACCAATCCGCCGGGTCCCAAGATAAAACCATACAGTTTGCTTTCTTGGTTCAATGCCTTGATTCCGTCAAACAGACCGGAAATAACATTGTGTCCGCCGGGTGCCTGTCCTCCCGAAAGAATTACACCTGCATTTATCGGTTTATAGGTAGCCTGTTCATCTGCTACTTCAAATTTTATCAAAGGCATTCCGTATGTGTTAGGAAACAACGCTTTGATAGCCTCACAGTCGGCAACGGATTGAGTGGGCGCTCCAGCCACAGCTTTCACTGCTCCCTTCAATGCTTTCGGGAGTTTAGGCTGATAAGCAGCCCTGGCAATTTGTAATGCACTTTTTGTCATTTTATTTATTGTTTAAAGGTGTTGATCTTGCAGCCATCGGCATCTTTTCTGTCTTTCTACGCCTATTCCTTAAGGTCTGATTATAATATGTAGAAGAAAGACCGAAGTAATGACTAAAAACGTTGCAAATTTCGCTTTTTTTTCTGAATTATGAAAGAGCAGTCGTTCATTAAATTAGGTATTAATATCATCTACATGTTCCGCAAGTACATAAAAACATCACTTTCTCCCCGTTTATGCACCGGAACAGGCTAATATGTTACAAAATACTTGGGATATACAATGGAAAGTACATATCTTTGACAACCCAATATTACCATACCAACTTAAATAACATCTGAATTATGGCAAACAGAAGAACATTGAAGAAGAACATCAATTATATCGCAGGCGAATTGTTTGCGGAATGCCTGATAAAAAGCATGTGCATACCGGGCACAGATAAACAAAAGGCTGATGAGTTGATGGGTGAGATATTGAAAATGCAGGACGAGTTCATCAGTCGCATCAGTCACACCGAACCCGGCAATGTGAAGAAATTCTACAAGAAACTTCACGCTGATCTCGAAGCGAAAATCAACGAGATTGTCGAGTCTATGAACAATATGAACTAATCCGAAGTAAATGAGGAAAGCCATATACAGCTTTATCTATTACCGCCTGTTAGGGTGGAAGACGAACGTAACGATACCTAATTACGACAAATGTGTGATATGCGCAGCACCTCACACATCCAATTGGGACTTGTTCATTGGTAAACTCTTTTACGGAGCCATAGGCAGGAAAACCAGCTTCATGATGAAAAAAGAATGGTTTTTCTTTCCGCTCGGACTTATATTCAAAGCCGTAGGAGGAATTCCTGTCAACCGGGGACGAAATACGTCTTTGGTAGATCAAATGGCAAAGCAATTCGCAACGCGCCGGACGTTTCATCTTGCCATCACTCCGGAAGGAACACGCAAGGCAAATCCGAACTGGAAGAAAGGTTTTTACTACATTGCGCTTAACGCCGGAGTTCCCATCGTGCTTATAGGCATAGACTATACCACACGCACCATTTCGTCTACCAAAGCAATTATCCCCACCGGAGACCTAAACCGGGACATGCGTGAGATAAAGATGTATTTCAAAGATTTCAAGGGGAAACATCCCGAGAATTTCAATTTAGGAGAGTTATAGCCTCAATGCGCGTCAGCATCTTACAAACCGATATCATTTGGGAAGCCAAACAAGAGAATCTCAGGCTTCTTGGCGAGAAGCTGACAGCATTGTGCGGACACACGGATCTTGTGGTCTTACCGGAAATGTTCTCCACCGGTTTCAGCATAGACACTCACCGACTGGCTGAGCCGGTGGATGGGCTTACCATATGTACGTTGCGGCAGTGGGCAGAAAAATTCGGATTTGCCATTGCCGGAAGTTATATGGCGCATGATACGTTTCCAAACTCTGACAAACGGAGTTATTACAACAGAGCGTTTTTTCTTACTCCCGAAGGAGAGATGAACTTCTGCGACAAACGCCACCTCTTCCGGATGGGCAATGAACCTGAACATTTTGAGTGCGGGACTTCACGCCGGATTATCAGATACCGGGAGTGGAACATTTTGTTACTGGTATGCTATGACTTACGCTTCCCGGTATGGAGCCGAAACGTAAACAACGAGTACGACTTGCTTATATATGTAGCCAACTGGCCGGCGTCACGTCATCTGGCGTGGGATGTGCTGTTACGGGCACGTGCCATTGAAAACCAATGTTATGTGTGTGGTGTCAATCGCACAGGCACCGATGCCAACAACATCCCTTATAAGGGAGGAAGCGTTATTTACTCTCCCAAAGCAGAAGTAATCGCCCATATCCCTGACAACCACGAAGGGATAAGTACCGCATACCTCGATTTTTCTTTCTTGGAGACTTTCCGAGAGCGATTCCCCGTTTGGAAAGATGCCGACCGCTTCATCATTCCTTAGAAACCTTATCCCCTAAGGAACCATACCCGTATGGTTTCCGAAGCACACCCGTGTCGTTCCCAAACGGAGCCTGTGTCGTACCCGAACCATGCCCGTGTGGTATTACTAAGGATTAGACACCGTAATAGAGATATCCCGACAAGGTTCTTCATCTGTTTAATCAATCATGATACAGAAAATCATTCTCTTTTCGCATATCAACCATAAAAAGCAGAACAAAACGACATATTCAATCGTTATGATACAAATTCTCAACATAAAAAATGAAGTTCTGCGTAAATAAAAGAACACTCTTTATTATCGCCGGCATGGTATGGATTACAGCGGGAATAAACATCTTCCGCATCGGTATTGGCGCGTGGATAAATCATGGGAAAATGGTTCCGGACATGCTATTGATGAGTTTTACGGTTTTTCTATTCTTTCTCTTTATATTCTACAGGCACTACACCAAATATTCCCGGAGAATCAAACAAAAAGAAACGCATAGCAACCCGTTGTCTTTTCTGGACAAACGCGGATGGTTCATAATGCTCGGCATGATGACACTCGGGGCAGTGCTAAGACACACTCACCTCGTTTCTCCCGTATTCATTTCCACATTCTACACCGGGTTATCCCTTGCTCTTATGCTTAACGGTATACTTTTCATGCGCCAGGTTCCAACAATTGACACATACGATGACAAAAAAGTCAACCGATAACGCTTCTAAGGGTGATTCAGAAAGACAACTCCCAATTCATTCGATGAAAATACCTAAAAAGAATGAGTGTATGCTAGATAAAAAGTACTAATTTTGCCACTGCAGGAGTGCGGCGTTCGTGTATGGCACTTGAAAGTCAGCATATCCAAATGTAAACAGAAATAACAAATTAAATAAACCAAGAAAAACGGAGAAGAAGAAACACTTAATCACTTTATAAACCATAACATTAACATTTTTGATCATGAAAACCAATTTAAGTTCTCAAATCACTCTCAACCGGGTATCCCCCAAATATTACCGACCTGAGAATGCATTTGAGAAGTCGGTGTTGACCCGACTCGAAAAAATTCCAACCGACATCTATGAAACCGTAGAAGAAGGAGCTCATCAGATAGCCCGTGAAATAGCGTTGATTATACGCGAAAAACAACGTGCCGGCAGATTTTGTGTCATTGCACTGCCGGGAGGAAATTCTCCCCGTCATGTGTACTCCGAGTTGATCCGGATGCACCAAGAAGAGGGATTGAGCTTCCGCAACGTAGTCGTTTTCAACCTGTACGAATACTACCCCATTGCCCCGGAGGCTACCAACAGCAACCTCAACCTTTTGAAAGAGATTTTTCTTGATCACGTGGATGTGGACAAACAAAACATCTTCAGCCCGGACGGGATGGTAGCTAAAGATGCCATATTCGAATATTGCCGCCTCTACGAGCAACGCATCGAAAGTTTCGGCGGATTGGACATTGCGCTGTTGGGAATAGGACGCGTGGGAAACATCGGATTCAACGAACCCGGTTCCCGCCAGAACTCCACCACCCGTCTGATTCTGCTGGACAACGATTCCCGTAATGAGGCTTCGCGGATGTTCGGCAACATAGAGAGTACTCCCGTAAGTTCTATAACAATGGGGATTGCCACTATATTAGCCGCCAAAAAGATTTTCCTTATGGCATGGGGAGAAGATAAGGCTAAAATGGTAAAAGAATGCGTAGAGGGTTCGATAACCGAAACTATTCCGGCCTCATATCTTCAAATGCACAACAATGCGCACATTGTAGTCGACTTATCGGCGGCAGGTAGTCTTACCCGTATTCATCACCCATGGCTGGTTACTTCCTGCGAATGGAACGATAAACTTATCCGTACCGCCATCGTCTGGTTGTGTCAACTAACGGGTAAGCCTATCTTGAAGCTCACCAACAAGGACTACAACGAAAACGGTCTGAGCGAGTTACTCGCCCTGTATGGTTCTGCCTACAACGTGAATATCAAAATATTCAACGACCTGCAACATACCATCACCGGATGGCCGGGAGGAAAGCCCAATGCAGACGACACTTATCGTCCGGAACGAGCCAAGCCTTATCCCAAACGGGTCGTTGTATTTTCGCCTCACCCCGATGACGATGTCATATCCATGGGTGGAACCATTCGGCGTCTGGTAGAACAAAAACATGACGTGCACGTCGCCTATCAAACCTCAGGAAACATTGCCGTCGGCGACGAGGAGGTTATTCGCTTCCTACACTTTATCAACGGATTCAATCAGCTCTTCAGCAACAGTTCGGATAAGGTGATTACCGACAAGTACAGTGAAATACGAAAATTCCTGAAAGACAAAAAAGACGGTGATATAGACACAAGCGACATACTGACCATCAAAGGTCTCATCCGCAGAGGAGAAGCACGCATAGCCTGTATGTACAACAATATCCCGCTGGATCATTGCCACTTCCTTGATCTACCATTCTACGAGACAGGGAGGATACAAAAGAATCCTATCAGTGAGGCTGATGTGGAAATTGTGCGTAAACTTCTGCGCGAAGTCAAACCGCATCAGGTATTCGTGGCTGGCGATTTAGCCGACCCTCACGGCACACATAAGGTTTGCACCGACGCAGTCTTTGCCGCCATTGATTTAGAAAAGGAAGAAAATGCAAAATGGCTGAAAGATTGTCGCATCTGGATGTATCGAGGTGCATGGGCTGAATGGGAAATCGAGAACATCGAAATGGCCGTGCCCATCAGTCCGGAAGAACTGCGCAGTAAACGCAACTCTATTCTGAAACATCAATCGCAAATGGAAAGCGCTCCCTTTATGGGTAATGACGAGCGTTTGTTCTGGCAACGCAGCGAAGACCGCAATCGCGGAACGGCAACGTTATACAACCGTCTGGGGCTCGCCTCATACGAGGCCATGGAAGCTTTTGTGGAGTACATACCTTTGTAATGCATATGTATATTCCGAACGGGTAACGGATTTCCCTGACTCGGAAGAAAAGAAAAGCTGTTATTAGAAAAGAAAAACGTCCTCTCCTGAAAAGTAGTCAGGAGAGGACGTTTCTTTTACAGGACCACTGAAATAGCTATATCTTTGTACCTACTTTAAACACAACGTTGATTAAATGATAGTATTCAGGGATTTCTTGAAGAGATGTATTCCATACTACAACTCTTTCAAAACCTTATACAGTTTCTGTACCGGCAACCCCATAATATTATAGTAACTTCCGGTAATGTGCTCCACCCCGATATAACCTATCCATTCCTGCACTCCGTAAGCACCTGCCTTATCCATCGGAAGGAACTTTTCTACATAATACTCTATTTCTTCTTCCTCCAACGTAGCGAAACGTACCTCTGTTTGAGCAACAAACGAGCGTTGCTGTTCCGTTGTCGTCATGCACACCGCAGTGAAAACCTCATGAACCTTACCCGACATGGCGCGTAACATCCGTTTGGCATCGCTCTTATCCTGTGGTTTACCTAATATGTTTCCTTCTAACCACACGACTGTATCTGCCGTAATCATCAGTTCATCGGATTGCAGAAGGCTTAGATATGAATCAGCTTTCTTTTTGGCTATATATAACGGGATGTCCCCTCCCTTCAAGTCGTCGGGATAAGACTCGTCCACATCAGGCAAAACACGCACTTCATACTCAACGCCCAGACCGGAAAGCAACTCCCTCCGGCGCGGCGAATTGGATGCAAGTATAATTCTGTATTTCTTTAAATTACTCAACATAACAACAGTTTGAAATTAAGGGAGGATCACCATCCGAAAGCGTCATCACGCAACCAACACCCTTGCACTTTCAGCACTTGCTCCAGCACATCGCGCCCGCATCCGCAACCTCCTTCGGCATGAGAAATATAGCGACAAAGCGCCTTAACCTCGGGAGCGGCATCCTTAGGGCAGCATGGCAAACCACATACAGACAATATTTCCATATCAGGAATATCATCTCCCATATAAAGAATTTCTTCATCTCTCAGTCCATGACGATCGCGAAACTCATGATAGTTTACAAGCTTCACGGAAGCTCCCATATAGATATCCTCTTCCGGTATTCCCAAAGCGATGAAACGTTTGCGCACCGCCTCTGTGCGTCCGCCTGTGATAATCCCCAACAGCATTCCTTGCTTCGCAGCCAAATGAAGCGCATATCCATCCTTTATGTTTACGGTGCG
Organism: Bacteroides sp.; assembly: GCA_041855205.1. Classification (GTDB taxonomy): domain Bacteria; phylum Bacteroidota; class Bacteroidia; order Bacteroidales; family Bacteroidaceae; genus Bacteroides. The sequence continues at coordinate 1,017 of JBHADT010000052.1, read as the reverse complement.
CATTGGCTCACCCGAGGGACTCATAGGAATGATATTGGCGCTCAATACACCATCCACATCAAAAATCAGCGCCTTAATTTTTTTCAAATCATAGTTTATGGTACTCACGAAAATTATCTTAAATCAAACATTAATTTTCTTTAGTCATAGCTTCTTTTCTTATGCTGTCACTCAACAGAGCGTATATCTTTCGCATCTCCGGTTCTTCGGACAACATGGCTAAATGCTCCCTCATAACACACAAATCATTGCGGAGTGCAGGTCCTGTTTGTGCCGATAGTGGTTCCAATTCGTGTACTTTACGGGCCGTTTCATCAATCAAAGAAAGCATCGTTTTAAAAGGAAGGTTATTTTGGGCAAGCAGCTTTGCAGAAAGAGCATACATGTGATTGGTAAAATTGCAGGCGAACACAGCTGCCAGATGCAAACTCTTACGCTGTTCGGAAGTCGCCTCATGCACATGGTCGGAAAGAAGCGAGGCTATTGATTTCAGCATCAGCGTATCTGACGCGGAATTGCTTTCTATAAAGAAAGGAATTTCCTTAAACGAAACTTCGCGATGCTTACTGAATGTTTGCATCGGATATAACACACCGTAGCGGGGAGTTCTCCCTTGCCATACACTCATAGGTATGCTACCTGCCGTATGCACCATCAATGCTTCTTCTTTATTTTGCACTATCTCCGGAAGCAATTGCAGGAAAGCTTCATCTTGCAACGAAACGATATATAATCTTCCTTCCGGAGTTATTTCCGAGAGTGAAGTCGTATAATCAGCCTGTACGGCCTGAGCCAATAAGGAAGCGGATTCCCACGTACGACTGTAAATTTGCAGTATCCGAAACCCTTTCCGCCACATTGCTTTCGCCAAATTAGTGGCAAGGTTACCGGCTCCTATAAAAACTATGGGAATATCATGAATGTTCTCTTTCATCGAGAAGAAATCCAGTATAATATGATTCCAAGTGCAAGCAAAGCTATCGGGAGGATGAAAGAGGAAAGAGCGCCAAGCAAGGT
>JBHADT010000051.1:0-4310 GCA_041855205.1 Bacteroides sp. | reverse complement strand
TTTTACGACAGATGGCTTATGAGTAATGTTTTTTTATCACGACGTGTCGATGCTTTGTGTCTTTCCTATTTCTTCTTTTACCCCTCTCAGAAGTACTTCTGAGAGGGGGTGGAATCAGTCGGCGACTGAAATGGTTTCAGTCACTGACTCAAATGGTTTCAGTCGCCGACTGAATCACATTCACTCAGGGACTGAAACATATAGTGTTGGAACATGCTCCGTATTCTTGTCTTTTTTGTAAAATAAAATAATCGGTAGGTATTTATTTTATGACATCATTAGGATTCCGGCTGATAGCCTTTTCCATTTTCCCAAGCATCTGCATTCTTCCAGTTCTTGTACAGGTGGTCTACCCAAATTTGACGAATTTCGGGATAGTCGCCCAAGGCCTTGATGCCACAGCCGCTTTTAATGCCGTGGTCGGCACCGGCTTGACCTATCGGGTGTGATTCAAAATCCTTATTTACTTTGAAACCGATTTTAGTCAGACGTTCGCGCCAGCTGTATTCGTTACTATTAAGTTTCACGGTGTTTTGGTAATAGTCGGCATTGTCGTGCTCGGCCAGTGCTTCCAACCCCCAAAGGTCGTTGTGGGCATGGTCTCCGGCAATGGACATGAAAGGAGCGAGGTAAACATTGACTTCCGATGGTTGCAGATTATTGTCGTGGCAATACTTCATGATTTTGGAATAAGTGCAAGTAGGGTAGTCGGCAATCATCTTTTCCACTGTTGTCACCGGGATGCGGTCGGCTTCATTTTCTTCTTCCTCCCGAGGCCAGAAGAGCATGTCACCATAGTCCACAGTGCCAACGAAAATGTTGTTGTTGTCGGTAGACTCAATGGCATGCAGGGCATTTTCCACATCGGAATATTTTTTGTTGGCACTATAGTTCTCGTCGGGGTTGCCGTGTCCCATCAGCAGAAGCAGATTCTTTTTATCTTTCAAAATACCTGCGTCTTTGTAGTGCTTGTAAATGACTTCGGCGACCTTTTCCGTGTCCTCATCTTCGGACAGCAAGTTGGCCCCTTTCAACACGTCAATGGTAGGAAAGTCTTCAATCATAAAATTCTTTTTCACATCGGTATTCATCAGCGATAAATATTCTTCGCCGGGGATAACGTGGAGCGACTGTACGGCTACTCTTTTATATCCTGCCTTGCCGATGGCTTCTAACCAATCGCCCAACTTGTAGCGTGCTTCACCGGTAGAGGCTTCTGCACGGAGGATGCAAGTACGTGAAGTAAACGACAAGTATATGTCGGCTTCGCCACCGAACTTCGCTTTAAAATCGTTGTAGATCTTGTCATAAACGGAAAGCGATTCGTTGTAGGTACTTCCGAAGGTGCACAGCAGGATAGCGGTATCGTGCTTCTTCTCGCTGAAGACTTTGGCTTCTGCCGGATTGACGGTACTTTCTTTGTCGTCATTGTCGCAGGAAATGAATCCTGTACATGTCAGGACAGCCGTCAGGGCTGCCGTCAGATAAAACTTAAACTGTTTCATAAACTGTAATTTTTTAATTGGTATGAATATTGAATGAATTAGATTTATTTGTTCTTGAATTTGACAAGTATGGAAGCGTAGATATTACGTCCCGGCGTAGCGGTTGCCCGGTTTCGTCCGAAAGGAGTACGATCTACATAATTAAAAAGATTATCTACTCCCGCGTTCATGGTCAGTGTCCATCGTTTCATTTTCAATAACGAGTGCGCGGTGTTGATGCGCCAAGTCTGGAAGCCATCGGCATCATTATCGTTGACATAGCGGGACAAAGATTGGTATCGACCGTAGATACTTGCCTCCAGCTGATAGTTGCTCCATTTGTGTGTCCATGAGGCATTGAAGCTGGCATTATGCTTGGAGGTGGCATCAATGGGGATGTATTTCATATAGTCGGCTCCTTTGCCGGAGTATTGTGCCTTAGGATCGGAAAAACTATAACCGCCTCCCAGTTTCACGCTTTGTATGGGATGATAGCTGAATGTGAAATCAATACCGTGGATGCGGGCTTTGGTGAGGTTGCGGTACTCTTTGCTCTTTTGAATTTCAAGCATGGCTTCTTCGGGGGTGACGTTGATTTCCACCAGTTCAATCATGTTGCGCATGTGGTTTACATATCCCGTGATACTTGCCTGAAACTTCTTCCCGGTGTATTCAATGCCGATAGAGGTATATTGCGAGGTCTGGGGTTTTAGGTTGGTATTGCCATGGTAGGCTGTGAGTGAACCTCCGCCTATAACGCCGCTGTAGTTGTAATACAGTTCTTTGATGGTAGGTGATTTATATCCCATGGCATACGAGGCACGCAAATTGACGTTATGCCCCACTTTATAGAGTGCAGACAGTTTGGGGCTGAGGTCGGCTCCCGTCTCTTTGTGCTGTGTGGCGCGTATGCCTGCCGTCAGGACAAAACCTTTGGAAATATTCCATTCTTCTTGTGCATAGGCAGAAAGGGTATAAACGGAAGCCTTACGGTTATTGGCTATACGGTGAGGAGATTCCAGATTATCATACAGATATTCCAAGCCGGCATTCAGAATGTGTTTGTTGCCCAAATAGAATACGCCTTTAAGCTGTGCTTGTATTTGCTGTTGCAGACTTTGCTTGATGCGTTGTCCGGCAAAGAATGTGATGTGTTGGTGGCGGTCGTTGTTCAGATAATAATCGGTATATTCATTCCGCTTGTAGTCATAGAAATACCCGAACCTGCCGTATGACACATCGGCTGTGAGGTAATTGTGCGTTCCTATCTTATACTTGGCTCCTGCCGCGTAAGTATGGTTGTTATAATAGAAATCGTTGGGCACATACTTCAGGGGACCGTGAGAGCGCATCACCCACCGCTGATAGAAAGTGGCTTCTGCCGTGAAGGTAAGTTGGTTGTTTACTTGCCATTCCAAATTCTCGGAGAAGGTATAATTGGTGGCTCTATTGGTTGTCATAGTGGTACTTCCCGACTGTAATTGATTCTGATACCACTCTTTGTCGGTATTCTGCCAGCCATCGGTGTGGCGGAAGTTTAGGCCGGTCACCGACTTCACTTTATCAAGTGTGATGCCGAATGAAGCACTCTCTCTCACATCGCCGTGTTCGCCGATACGTGTATTGCTTGTCAGTTCCAGTTTTTCCCGGTTTCTCTTGGTGATGATGTTGATGACACCGGCAATGGCATCGCTACCATAGAGAGAGGAGGCGGCACCTTTCACTATTTCAATTCGCTCTATATTGGCAGGGTTCAAGCGATTTAGGTCATTTTGTCCGCCTATGTCTCCGTTCATACGCTTGCCGTTTATCAGGATGAGAATGTAGTCGTTGCTCAGTCCGTTCAGGCGGACGTGGCTACCCATATCTCCGTCGTGGAAGGTGAGCGAAGGGGAGAGGGCGCTCAGAAGGTCGTCTATACTACGCGCCTGATACTGCTCCAATGCCTTTCCGGTAATTACTTCGGTTTGTACAGGCGCATCTTTGAGATAATGTTCAGTACCTGTGCCGGTCACCACCACCTCGTTGAGCAGCAGTGACAATTCTTTTTCATCCTTAAGGATACTTTGTGCACCCAATGGTTGCATTGCATACAACAGTATCGCTCCAAGCCAATAATTACGCTTCATTGTTTACCGTTTTTTGTTGAATAATCACGACACGTTGCTTTTATGCGAATGTATTGACCCGAAAAAAAGTAAAGCGTTTATTGCGGGCACACATTGCTTTTAGTCCTGAAAGCTACGTGTTATGGTTGTGGAAGCAAGCAGGTATTCTGGCTTTCCTCTGTTCGTATCGCCTTCCCATTGCATGTTGCAACAGTGGCTTTTGTGGTTACGTACATTTCGGAACCTGTTTTTTAAGCAGGTTCTGGTGAGGATTACAGCTGCAGGTACAGCTCCGGTTTTTCACCGGATTCCCTTACATCGGTGGGCAGGTATGCCTTCCGATTGCCAATTCCGAGGGACAAAGTTAATGATATTTATATATGTTATTACATTTTCTTTAAATTTATTTATTTCAGTCATAAACAAAGAGATACCCACCTAATCTTTTATATTCTTTACCGCATGACGGAAAAGAGATCTGCAGAAAAAACTTTTTAAGGAAAAATCAAAAGGCTCTAATAAGAATATCGGGCAAAAACGAAGCGGAATCTGACAAAAAGATAAAAAATAAAGGTTCTTTTTTGTATTGCTTCCGATTTCCATTATCTTTGTGCCTGAATTGGTTTCGGATGAACGTTTCCGTCATTCGGATTAAAAGGGAATCGGGTGCAAATCCCGGACAGTCCCGCTGCTGTGAAGCTCTGTTGAAATCTTGAAA
>JBHADT010000050.1:0-25305 GCA_041855205.1 Bacteroides sp. | reverse complement strand
ACCGCTACGTCCTTTTATACGTCCCGATTTCAACAAGCCATCATAATGCCTCATCAACAAATGACTCTCCACTTGCTGCAAGGTATCAAGCACAACACCCACAAGAATCAACAGAGACGTACCGCCAAAGAATTGAGCAAATTCGGCTGTCACGCCAAACATTCCGGCAAAAGTCGGAGGTAAAACCGCAAGCAAAGCCAGGAAGAAAGAACCGGGCAAGGTTATACGAGACATAATTTCATCGATATAATCGGCCGTTTTCTTTCCCGGTTTGATTCCCGGAATGAACCCGTTGTTTCTCTTCATGTCTTCAGCCATCTGTGTTGGATTAATTGTAATAGCAGTGTAGAAATAGGTAAACACTATGATCATCACTGTAAATATAAAATTATACCAGAAGCTTGTATGGTCAGTTAAAGCACGTACAAAGCCACTCACCTGCTCGACATTGGAAAAGCCTATGAGGGTGATAGGAACAAACATTATCGCCTGTGCGAAGATTATAGGCATTACACCCGCGGCATTTACCTTTAAAGGAATATACTGCCTTGCTCCACCGTACTGTTTGTTTCCGACAATCTTCTTTGCATACTGTACGGGAATCTTTCTTGTTCCTTGTACCAACAGGATTGCAGCAGAAACCACAATCAGCAAGAAAACAATTTCCAAAAGGAACATAACCAGTCCTCCGGTTTTGTCCGTCATACGGGAAATCAGTTCCTGAAATAAAGATTGAGGTAAGCGGGCGATGATACCGATCAATATAATGAAAGAGATACCATTACCAATTCCCTTATCGGTGATTCTTTCGCCAAGCCAAAGGATAAACATGCTTCCCGCAGCCAAAATAACAGTTGAAGTGAACATAAACAGCGTCCAATCCAACGATTCATTTAAGGATGCCCCAGCCTGCATCTTCAGATTGAGCAAATAAGAGGGAGCTTGAAACAATAAAATAATAATTGTCAGGATACGGGTATACTGATTCATTTTCCGTCTCCCACTCTCACCTTCACGTTGTAGTTTTTGAAAGTATGGTACTGCTATACCCAACAGCTGAATAACAATCGAAGCTGATATATAAGGCATGATTCCCAATGCAAAAATAGAAGCATTGGAGAAAGCCCCTCCGGAAAACATATTCAGCAAAGCCAGAAGTCCTTCGCTTGTCTGCTCGTGCAATTTAGCCAACATACCCGGATCGATACCAGGCAAAACCACGTAGGAGCCGAAACGATAGATTGCCACAAACAATATGGTAATGAGGATCCGTTGTCTCAGATCCTCAATTTTCCATATATTTTTTAGTGTTTCAATAGCTTTTCTCATGAAATCAGAGTTTTACTGCACTTCCACCCAGAGCTTCGATAGCAGCAATTGCACTCTTAGAAAATGCATGAGCTTGCACATCCAACTTCGTAGTTAAAGTTCCGTTACCTAATACTTTTACCAACTGATTAGAAGAGATAAAACCGGCAGCCACAAGTTCTTCCACACCAACTTTGGTCAGATTCTTTGCATCGGCAAGTTTTTGAATCGTCTCTATGTTGATGGCTCTATATTCCACACGGTTGATATTCTTGAAACCAAATTTAGGAACACGACGTTGAAGAGGCATCTGTCCACCTTCAAAACCGATCTTCTTAGAATAACCAGATCTTGATTTAGCTCCTTTATGACCTCTGGTAGAAGTTCCACCTAAACCAGAACCGGGACCGCGTCCTATTCTTTTCTTTGATTTAGTAGACCCTGCAGCAGGTTTTAGATTACTTAAATTCATATTGTAATTCGTTTTATATTCAACAATTAATTACTTTACAATGGTAACCAAGTGTTTTACTTTATCCACCATTCCAAGAATTGAAGGAGTACATTCGTGCTCAACCACACGATTCAACTTACGAAGTCCTAATGCATCCAGCGTTCTTTTTTGATCCACCGGAGCACCGATTCTACTTTTAACTTGCTTTATTTTTATCGTTGCCATATCTCTCTTCTTATCCTCTAAATACTTTTTCAAGACTAATTCCTCTATTCTGAGCCACCATACGTGCATCGCGCATTTCGCTCAAAGCCAAGATTGTTGCTTTCACCAAGTTATGCGGGTTGGAAGAGCCTTTGGATTTTGCCAGTACATCGGTGATTCCCACACTTTCGAGAACCGCACGCATGGCACCTCCGGCTACAACTCCTGTACCGTGAGATGCAGGTTTGATGAATACTTCAGCTCCGCCAAACTTTGCTGTCTGCTCATGAGGTACAGTTCCTTTATATACAGGAACTTTTGCCAGGTTTTTCTTTGCTGACTCCACACCTTTAGCGATGGCTGCAGTTACTTCACCCGCCTTGCCAAGTCCCCAACCGATGATACCTTCTTCATTACCTACAACCACAATTGCAGAAAAGCTGAAAGTACGACCTCCCTTGGTTACCTTAGTTACACGATTAATAGCGACCAAACGGTCTTTTAATTCTATATCGTTTGTAATTTTTACTCTATTTTTAATAGCCATAATGATTAAAATTTAAGTCCACCATTACGAGCAGCATCAGCCACCTCTTTAACTCTCCCGTGATACAAGTAACCATTACGATCAAAAACGACGGTAGTGATACCGGCTTCCTGAGCTTTCTTCGCAATCAGTTCACCTACTTTTACTGCCTGTTCTTTTTTAGGCATTTTTTCCGTCATTCCCAAAGATGATGCAGCGGCCAAAGTCTTACCGCTCAAATCGTCAATCAGCTGAACGTAGATTTGTTTGTTGCTTCTGAATACGCTCATACGCGGACATTCGCCCGTACCTGATATTTTATTGCGTACTCTGTATTTAATCTTGATACGTCTTTCTATTTTTGTTGTCATAACATTCTTATTTTATGTAAACTACTTAGCGCCGGCCGATTTACCAGACTTTCTACGAATTTCTTCGCCAACAAACTTGATACCTTTCCCCTTGTATGGTTCAGGCTTACGGAAAGAACGTATTTTCGAACAAATTTGTCCCAACAATTGCTTGTCACAAGATTCCAAAATAATAAGAGGATTCTTATTTCTTTCGGATTTTGTTTCCACTTTCACCTCGGGAGGCAACTGTATAAATATATTGTGGGTATAACCTAAAGCTAACTCTATGATGTTACCTTGATTGGAAGCGCGGTAACCTACACCGACAAGTTCCAGTTCCTTCTTGTATCCTTCAGAAACGCCAACAACCATATTGTTGATCAATGAACGGTACAAGCCATGAAATGCATGTTTTTGCTTGAGATCGTCCTGCATTAAATTTTCATTTTCAGTCAAACTCACGCAACCATCTTCAATGCAAACATTAATAGCGGGGTTTACATATTGGCTCAATTCGCCTTTAGGTCCCTTTACCGTAACGACGTTGTCTTTGTATGCAACCGTTACACCTGCGGGAATATTAATGGGCAATTTTCCTATTCTTGACATTGCTAATCCTCCTTAATTAATATACATAACACAGAACTTCACCGCCAATTTTAAGCTCGGCAGCTTCCTTGTCAGTCATTACACCTTTGGAAGTAGATATTATAGCAATACCCAAACCATTAATAACTCTCGGCATATCCTTGTACCCGGTGTACTTACGCAAGCCCGGAGAAGATACTCTCTGCAACTTCTTGATTGCGTTCACTTTGTTAACCGGATCGTATTTCAAGGCTACTTTAATAGTACCTTGAGGACCATCTTCTACAAACTTATAGTTAAGAATGTAACCTTTTTCAAAAAGAATCTTCGTGATTTCTTTTTTCAAATTTGAAGCGGGAACTTCCACCACTCTGTGTTTAGCCTGGATAGCGTTCCTTAACCTCGTCAAATAATCTGCTATTGGATCAGTCATATAATAAAAATTAAATTAATCAGGTCTGTCCTGACAATATTTAAAAAAATTACCAGCTTGCTTTTTTCACTCCCGGGATCAAGCCATTGGATGCCATCTCACGGAACTGGATTCTTGATATTCCGAACTGACGGATATATCCTTTCGGACGACCGGTCAGCTTACAACGATTGTGCAAACGAACGGGGGATGCATTTTTAGGCAGTTCTTGCAATGCTTCGTAATTACCTTCCTTTTTCAGTTGAGCTCTTTTCGCCGCATATTTGGCTACCAGCTTAGCACGCTTAACCTCGCGTGCTTTCATTGATTCTTTTGCCATATTCTATCAATCTTTTTTTGCGTTTTTAAAGGGTAATCCAAACTCTTTCAACAGAGCGTAACCTTCTTCATCCGTCTGCGCAGAAGTTACAAAGGTAATATTCATCCCGAGAATACGAGTAATACTATCAATATTAATTTCAGGGAATATGATCTGCTCCTGAATACCAAGAGTATAATTTCCCTTACCATCAAATTTGCTTTCGATACCTTTAAAGTCGCGGATACGAGGAAGCGCCACTCTCACCAGTTTTTCCAAGAACTCATACATTCTTTCGCGACGCAAAGTAACCATTACACCGATAGGCATCCTTTTACGCAACTTAAAGTTTGCGATGTCTTTACGGGAAACAGTAGCAACCGCCTTTTGTCCGGTGATGGCTGTCATTTCATTTATAGCTACTTCAATAATCTTCTTGTCAGCAACCGCCATACCCAATCCTTGATTGATTACAATCTTCTTAAGTACGGGAATCTGCATAGCAGAAGAGTACTGAAACTGTGACTTCAACGCAGGCGCAATCCGCTCAGCATATTCTTTCTTAAGACTAGCAGTATTACTCATTAGATTTCCTCCCCTGTTTTTTTAGAATAACGCACTAAAACTCCTTCGGAGTTTCTTCTTCTTCCGACACGTGTCGGCTTACCTGTTTTTGCTTCAACCGGATTCAAGTTGGATATATGGATAGAAGCTTCTTGCTTCACAATACCTCCTTGAGGATTCTTAGCATTTGGTTTGGTGCTTTTAGACACCATGTTGATACCTTCAACAATTGCGCGGTTTTCCTTTACAAGAACCTTTAAAACGCGACCTGTTTTGCCTTTATCTTCACCGGCATTCACATAGACAGTATCGCCTTTCTTTATATGTAATTTACTCATTACTCAATCTTTTTCAAAGTTTAAAGTACTTCAGGCGCCAATGAAACCACTTTCATGTTGGTAGCACGGAGTTCTCTTGCCACCGGACCGAAGATACGGCTTCCTCTGATTTCGCCCGCATTGTTCAGCAACACGCATGCGTTGTCATCGAAACGTATATAAGAACCGTCGGGACGACGAATTTCTTTCTTCGTACGCACAATCAAAGCTTTTGACACTGCACCTTTTTTAATATCACTTGAAGGGATTACGCTCTTCACAGAAACAACAATAACATCCCCTACCGAAGCATAACGACGTTTTGTCCCGCCTAAAACACGAATACAGAGAGCTTCTTTGGCTCCGCTGTTATCACATACTGTGAGTCTGGATTCTGTCTGTATCATAATTACTTAGCTCTTTCAATTATTTGCACCAATCTCCATCTCTTAGTCTTGCTCAAGGGACGAGTTTCCATGATCTGTACAGTATCACCAATATTGCACTCATTTTTTTCATCATGAGCATGGTATTTCTTTGTCTTACTAACAAACTTACCATATATGGGGTGTTTTTCCTTGAACTTGGCTGCAACGGTAATCGTCTTATCCATTTTATTGCTCAATACAACCCCTATTCTTTCTTTTCTTAAGTTTCTTGCTTCCATCAAACTTATTATTTATTATTAAGTTCACGTTGGCGTAGTTCGGTCTTCATTCGTGCGATATCTCTACGCAACTTCTTGATTTGAGCAGGGTTATCCAAAGGAGAGATTGAATGGTTCAACACCATCTGGTCATAACTCTTCATTTCGGTCTCTACTCGTTCCACCAAATCTTTGGTTGGCATTTCCTTGATTTCTGCTGTTTTCATACCACTACGCATTTGAATTTTGAATATCGTAATCACGTCTTACAACAAACTTCGTCGTAATAGGAAGCTTTTGAGCTGCCAAACGCAAGGCTTCTTTTGCTATATCATACGACACACCTTCCGCCTCTATAATGATTCTACCGGGAGTAACGGGAGCCACAAATCCTTCGGGGGCACCTTTACCTTTACCCATACGTACGTCGGCGGGTTTTCTGGTGATTGGTTTATCAGGGAAAATACGAATCCAAATTTGTCCTTGACGTTGCATATATCTTGTCACTGCAATACGCGCAGCTTCAATCTGACGCCCTGTAATCCATTTGGTTTCCAGAGCCTTTATTCCAAAAGAGCCAAAAGCCAACTGGTTACCTCTTTGGGCATTACCTTTCTGACGGCCTTTTTGTTGTCTTCTGAATTTTGTCTTTTTCGGTTGTAACATAATTCCTAAAATTCAAATTCGTTTAGCGATTATTTTTCTTTCTTTTGAAGTTCTTTCCGCCATTGGTTCCGCTTGTGTTGGTATTTCCGCGGGTCGTTTCTTTGCTCTGCGTAAAGTTCGGCGCTAATTCTCTCTTTCCGTAAACTTCACCTCTACAAATCCAAACTTTGATACCGAGGAGTCCCACTTTGGTCAATGCTTCTGCATGACAGTAGTCGATATCCGCTCTGAAAGTATGCAACGGCGTTCTTCCTTCTTTATACATTTCAGAACGTGCCATTTCGGCTCCATTCAAACGTCCTGAAATCTGAATTTTGATACCTTCGGCACCCATACGCATGGTATTGGCGATAGCCATCTTAATGGCACGGCGATAGGCAATCTTTCCTTCTACCTGACGAGCTATATTGTTGGCCACGATAACGGCGTCCAATTCCGGTCTTTTTACTTCAAAGATATTTATCTGAATATCTTTATCCGTAATTTTCTTCAGCTCTTCTTTCAGTTTGTCCACTTCCTGCCCGCCTTTACCGATGATGATACCCGGACGTGCTGTGCAAACGGTAATAGTCACAAGTTTAAGTGTACGTTCAATTACGATTCTCGACACGCTTGCCTTGGCAAGTCTCGCATTCAGATATTTACGAATCTTGCTATCTTCCAGCAATGAATCGCCGTAATTTTTGCCACCATACCAATTGGAATCCCATCCTCTGATAATTCCTAAACGGTTGCTTATTGGATTAACTTTTTGTCCCATTTGCCTTAATTTTGATCTTCGTTATTATTCTTAGAACCAACGAACAAAGTTACATGATTTGAACGTTTGCGAATTCTGTAACCTCTCCCCTGAGGTGCAGGTCTCATTCTTTTGAGTGTAGCACCGCCATCAACAAAAATCTTTGTTACGAATAATTCACCACTTTCTGCTTTCCGTTCGTTCTTCTGTTCCCAGTTAGCAATCGCAGAGCGCAACAGTTTTTCTACTCTTGCCGCTGCCTCTTTTGAAGAGAACTTCAAAACACCAAGTGCTCTATTCACTTCCATTCCGCGTACCATATCTGCTACCAAACGCATTTTACGAGGGGAAGTAGGAACATTTTGCAACTTAGCAAAATACATGGTCTTAAGGGCTTCTTTTCTTTTTTCAGCCGATATTTTCTTTCTTGCTCCCATTATATTTTTACTTTATTATTTCAAATAAGTCCTGTTATTTTTTCTTGTTACCGGCATGACCTCTGAAGGTACGGGTCGGGGCGAATTCGCCCAGTTTGTGTCCTACCATGTTTTCGGTAACGTAAACAGGAATAAATTTATTTCCGTTATGAACTGCAATCGTATGCCCTACAAAGTCAGGCGAAATCATTGAAGCTCTGGCCCATGTCTTAACAACAACTTTCTTGCCTGATTCATTCATGGCAAGAACTTTCTTCTCAAGCTTTACATTGATATACGGACCTTTTTTTAATGAACGACTCATAATTTACTCAATTAATTCAGTTTACTTCTTTCTTCTCTCAATAATATACTTAGACGAATGCTTCTTGGGAGTTCTTGTCTTAAGTCCCTTAGCATACAATCCCTTGCGAGATCTCGGGTGTCCTCCGGAAGCGCGTCCTTCACCACCACCCATCGGGTGATCAACAGGGTTCATAACGACACCACGGTTGCGGGGACGACGTCCGAGCCAACGAGAGCGTCCGGCTTTACCGGAGCTTTCCAAGCCATGGTCTGAATTACCTACGCTGCCGATAGTGGCTTTGCAGGTGCTAAGTATTTGTCTTACCTCACCTGAAGGCAATTTGATCACGCAATATTTGCCTTCTCTTGAAGTTAACTGAGCAAAATTTCCGGCCGAGCGAACCAAAGCGGCACCTTGTCCGGGACGCAATTCGATGTTATGAATCACGGTACCCACCGGAATATTCTGAAGCGGAAGAGCGTTTCCTATCTCAGGAGCCGCATTCTCTCCGGACATGAGTGTCGAGCCTACTTGCAATCCATTAGGAGCAATAATATATCTTTTTTCACCGTCAGCGTAAAACAACAATGCGATACGGGCCGAACGGTTCGGATCGTATTCAATGGTTTTAACAACTGCCGGCACACCGTCTTTGTTTCTCTTGAAATCCACAATTCTGATCATCTTACGGTGACCGCCGCCGATATAGCGCATGGTCATCTTACCGTTGTTGTTACGACCGCCGGATGATTTCTTGCCAAATACAAGAGACTTTTCTGGTACTCGCGCAGTGATTTCTTCAAAAGTACCAATAATCTTATGTCTTTGCCCCGGTGTTGTGGGCTTAAATTTACGTACTGCCATTTCTCTTAAATATTACTATAAAAATCAATAGTATCTCCTTCTTTCAATGTAACGATAGCTTTCTTATAAGCATTGGTACGACCGTTAATCAAGCCGGCTTTCGTATAGCGGCTTTTGTTTTTACCGGCATAGTTCATCGTGTTTACATCGATTACCGTCACATTGTACAAGGCTTCTATTTCGCTCTTAATTTCCAATCTATTAGCGCCGGGGCGTACAATAAAGCCAAAACGGTTGCTTTTCTTGTCCGTAATAGCTGTCATTTTCTCCGTCACCAACGGTTTAACAATAATTCCCATTATTTAAGCCTCCTTTTTAAATTAAGATTTTCTCAACAGCTGACAGAGCATTTTCCGTAAACACGACAACTCCGGCATTCAATACTCTGTAAGTATTTAATCCCGAGATAGTCTGTACATTTGCATTCTGCAAGTTACGAGCCGACAAATATACGTTTTTATTCGCTTCGGGTAATACCAGCAAGAGTTTTTTGTCCGAAAGTTTAAGATTTTTTGTCATTGCAATAAAATCTTTCGTCTTCGGTGCTTCAAAATTGAAATCCTCTATAATCATAAGGGAATTCTCTTGAGCCTTGTATGCCAATGCCGACTTTCTTGCCAGCGCTTTCACTTTCTTATTCAGTTTGAAGTAGTAATCTCTGGGTCTGGGACCGAAAACACGACCTCCACCGATAAGCACCGGTGAGTTCATGTCACCGCGACGCGCACCGCCGCCACCTTTCTGGCGACCGATTTTACGGGTTGAGCCGCTCACTTCACTTCTTTCTTTCGATTTATGCGTACCCTGACGCTGATTAGCCATAAACTGCTTAACGTCCAAATAAATCGCATGGTCGTTCGGCTCAATTCCGAAGATAGATTCGTTCAACGTAACCTTTCTTCCTGTATCTTCACCTTTGATGTTATATACGTTAACTTCCATTATTTCTCAATTATTACGATTGAACCTTTGCAACCAGGAACAGAACCTTTTATAAGAAGAAGATTGTGTTCCGGAAGAACCTTTAACACTTGCAGGTTTTGAACAGTCACCCGATCGCCACCAAGCTGTCCGCCCATCCGCATTCCTTTGAATACTTTCGCGGGATATGAACAAGCTCCGATAGAACCCGGTTTGCGGGCGCGGTTGTGCTGACCGTGGGTAGTCTGACCTACACCACCAAAACCATGTCTTTTAACAACGCCTTGGAAACCTTTACCTTTGGAGGTTCCGATTACGTCTACGAATGTCGCATCATTGAAGAGTTCCACCGTAACGGTTTCACCCAAAGACAATTCTTTTTCAAATTCTTTGAACTCGGCCAAGTGTTTCTTGGGAGTTACTCCCGCTTTCTTGAAATGACCCATCAGCGGTTTCGTCGTGTGCTTCTCTTTCTTATCCTGGAAGCCCAACTGCACGGCTGCATAGCCATCTTTTTCTACGGTTTTTACCTGAGTAACAACACAAGGACCTGCTTCGATAACAGTGCATGGTACATTTTTACCCTCGGCACTGAAAACGGATGTCATTCCGATTTTTTTTCCTAATAATCCTGGCATTTCACTTAATTTTTAATCTTAAACTTTGATTTCCACTTCCACACCACTGGGCAATTCCAGCTTCATCAGAGCGTCTACGGTCTTAGCGGTAGAGCTATAGATGTCTATCAGTCTTTTATAAGAAGAGAGTTCAAACTGCTCACGAGACTTTTTGTTCACAAAAGTAGAGCGGTTTACGGTAAAGATACGTTTATGCGTAGGGAGGGGGATGGGACCGCTCACGATAGCGCCTGTAGCTTTCACGGTTTTTACAATCTTCTCGGCTGACTTATCAACCAGGTTGTGGTCGTAAGATTTCAATTTGATTCTGATTTTCTGACTCATATAAATTTTTAATTAATAATTATAAAAAGTTCCGCAGGCTAAGAGTCATTCGCTAGCCTGCGTACTGAATATTATCATTAGAGTAAGTCGGCACGGCCTTTCACTTCTTCAAGTACGGCTTTCGCTATGGAAGTAGATACTTGAGCGTGGTGAGAATAGGTCATAGAAGATGTGGCACGACCTGAAGTGATGGTACGCAAGGCGGTTACATAACCGAACATTTCCGCCAGGGGAACCATTGCTTTCACGATACGAGCGCCCGAACGACTGGACTCCATGCCTTCTACCTGACCGCGACGCTTGTTCAAGTCACCGATAACGTCGCCCATGTTTTCTTCCGGAGTAACAACCTCCAGCTTCATGATGGGCTCCATCAACACGGGAGCGGCTTTGGCGCAAGCGTTCTTATAGGCCTGGATGGCGCAGATTTCAAAAGAGAGCTGGTCGGAATCCACCGGGTGGAAAGAACCGTCGACCAGAGTCACTTTCAAAGAATCCAACGGATACCCTGCCAACACACCGTTCTTCATCGCAGAGGTGAAACCTTTCTGTACCGAAGGGATAAATTCCTTGGGAATGTTACCGCCCTTCACTTCGTCCACGAACTGGAGTCCGCCCAATGTGTAGTCTTCGTCCACCGGACCGATGTTAACGATGATATCGGCAAACTTACCGCGACCACCCGACTGTTTCTTGTACACCTCACGCAGGTTGACTGTCTTCGTGATGGCTTCTTTGTAGTTCACCTGAGGACGTCCCTGGTTACATTCTACCTTGAACTCACGTTTCAAGCGGTCGATAATGATATCCAAGTGAAGTTCACCCATACCGGAGATAACCGTCTGACCGGTCTGCTCGTCAGTCTTCACGGTGAAAGTAGGATCTTCTTCCGCCAATTTAGCCAGACCGTTGGACAACTTATCCATGTCTTTCTGGGTCTTAGGCTCAACGGCGATACCGATAACCGGTTCGGGGAAGTCCATAGACTCAAGCACAATAGGAGCCGTTTCATCGCAAAGCGTATCACCCGTACGGATATCTTTGAAACCTACACCTGCACCGATATCTCCAGAACCGATAACTTCTACCGGGTTTTGCTTGTTAGAATGCATCTGGAACAAGCGGGACACACGTTCTTTCTTTCCGGAGCGGCTGTTATATATATATGAACCGGATTCCACCTTTCCCGAATACACACGGAAGAATGTCAGACGACCTACATAGGGGTCGGTTGCAATCTTGAACGCAAGTGCAGCAGTCTTCTCGTCATCGTCGGGTTTTCTGTCCTCTTCCGCACCGGTATCCGGATTGGTTCCGATGATATTCGGAGTATCCAGCGGAGAAGGCAAGAAAGCACACACGTAGTTCAACAACGTCTGCACACCCTTGTTCTTAAACGAGGAACCGCACAACATGGGAACGATTTCCATCTTCAACGTTCCAGCACGCAACGCGCGAAGAATCTCTTCTTCGGTAATCGCAGAGGGATCGTCAAAGAATTTTTCCATCAAGGCATCATCGAACTCGGCTACGGTCTCGAGCATTTTGTTTCTCCACTCCTCAGCCTCTTCCAACAGGTTGGCGGGAACTTCTTCCACCGAATAATCGGCACCCATCGTTTCATCATGCCACATGATGGCTTTCATCTTGATCAAATCGACCACTCCCTTGAATGTTTCTTCCGCACCGATAGGAATCACTACCGGACAGGGGTTTGCGCCAAGAACGTCTTTCATCTGGCGTACCACCTCGAAGAAGTTAGCGCCGGAACGGTCCATCTTATTCACATAACCGATACGGGGAACATTATACTTGTCGGCCTGACGCCATACGGTTTCCGACTGAGGTTCCACACCTCCCACGGCACAGTATGCGGCAACAGCCCCATCGAGCACACGCAACGAACGCTCTACCTCGGCGGTAAAGTCAACGTGTCCCGGAGTGTCAATCAAGTTGATTTTAAATGTTTTGTTATCATATTTCCAACGCGTGGTGGTAGCGGCGGAAGTAATGGTGATACCACGCTCCTGCTCCTGCTCCATCCAGTCCATTGTAGCGGCACCATCGTGCACCTCACCGATTTTGTGAGTCAGACCGGTGTAGAACAATATACGCTCGGAAGTAGTCGTCTTTCCGGCATCGATGTGAGCCATGATACCGATGTTACGCGTCAGGTGTAAATCTTGCTTTGCCATTTTATATCTCTATTACTTAAGTTCTTTATATAATGTGTTACTCTTGTATTAGAATCTAAAATGAGCAAACGCACGGTTAGCTTCAGCCATTCTGTGCATATCTTCCTTACGTTTAAACGCACCACCTTGTTCATTGTAGGCGTCCATAATCTCGGCAGCCAGCTTGTCAGCCATCGATTTGCCACCGCGCTTGCGTGCGTAAAGAATCAGGTTTTTCATCGAGATGGACTCTTTGCGGTCGGGTCTGATTTCGGTAGGAACCTGGAATGTGGCTCCACCCACACGACGAGATTTAACCTCCACCTGAGGAGTAATGTTATCCAACGCTTTCTTCCAGATTTCCAATGCAGTCTTTTCCTCGTTGGGGAGTTTTGTTTTCACAGTCTCCAATGCTGCATAGAAGATTTCATATGAGGTATTCTTCTTACCGTCATACATCAAATGATTCACGAACTTCGATACTTTCTGATCGTTAAAAACGGGATCCGGAAGGATAACGCGTTTTTTAGGCTTTGCTTTTCTCATTTGTTAGAAAGAATAATGTTTTTCGTTCTTGGTTGTTTACCTCTTAAATTCTTCAACTCTCCCTCCGGAGAATTTACTCAACCTATCAGCTCCAATAAACTAAAACGTAAATAATACTATTTGTTTATAACCTGTTTATTTCTTTTTCTTACCGGCTACAACAGGTGCCTGACCCGGTTTAGGACGTTTTGCCCCATATTTGGAACGACGCTGAGTACGTCCGGCCACACCGGCGGTATCCAACGTTCCGCGAACAATGTGATAACGAACACCCGGAAGGTCTTTCACACGACCACCGCGCACCAACACGATGGAGTGCTCTTGCAGGTTATGTCCCTCTCCCGGAATATAGGAGTTCACTTCCTTACCGTTCGTCAAACGCACACGCGCAACTTTACGCATTGCAGAGTTCGGTTTCTTGGGCGTAGTCGTATACACACGTACGCAAACGCCACGTCTTTGAGGACATGAATCCAGTGCCGGCGATTTACTTTTTTCCACCAACACCTCGCGTCCTTTTCTTACTAATTGCTGAATTGTAGGCATTTTGATTTTCCTTTAATTATATATTATATTTATTGTTATTATACACTTTTGGGCTGCAAAGATACTAATATTATTTGAACAATCAATGTGTTACGTCTTTTTTTTGGTCATGCATCTCCTTTAACTCCCACAATAGGAGGCATCAAGGGTTCTTCGGGAAGTTTGATACTACCGAAACTCTGTTCATATTTGGCTATGTTGTCGCCCAACGCATACCAAAGGCGTTTGGCGTGTTCGGGTGCAAGTATCACACGCGACTTCACAACCGCCTTGGGAAGACCGGGCATCACACGCACAAAATCCAACACAAATTCCGAACTGGCATGGCCTATGATGGCAAGATTCACATATACTCCCTCGGCAACCTCTTCTTTCAGTTCGATTTGCAACTGACCGCTTTCTTCATTTTTCATAAGCTTATTCCTTTTTTATTTATATATTATCGTTAGTTCTACATTACGTACTGCCGGAGTGGGGCAAACTTTTTCATCCCATACCTTACACGCATCCACAACAAACGGCATGGCGAAGATAATCCCGGCGTGCTTCGAAGCAGATGCATTTGCATTTCATTCACGTTCAACACATTCAGGGTGCAACACTTATGTCATTCGTACCGCACCTGTGTGGTTCCGGGAACACCCTTTGCATGGTTCGGGAATCGTACCCGTATGGTTCAAGTACCATGCCTGTGCGATTCCTCCCCCACGATATATCATGAGCCAACCTCGCTTCATCCGAAACTTACAGGTTCCTTATATCCCATAATCGCGCTCCCGGAATGCGGAAGAAAAGATGCGCATAAACTCACTGAACCTTATACTCATTCATGCTCCCGACGGACAAGGGAGAGGGAAAACGATGCGATTCCCAAAAGGCAAAAGCCCTCAAAAATAGCATTCAAAAATATCTCTGACAAATAAAGAGGAAAGGAAAATACAGGAAAAGACCTTAAGGAAAAAAAAACGAAAGCCGGTACGGAGATAAAAAAAAGTGGAAGGGACCCTGCTTTCAGAAAGTCCCTTCCACTTCAAATCCGGATATCGATGATTCAACTATTCTTCAACATTACTCATCGTGCTATAATCAAGAACGGTTTTCTTGTTGGCAAGGATGCGTTCATACTCTTCCTTAGAACCTACGATGATTTTCTCCAAATCTCTCTGTCCCGTACCGGCAGGAATCAGATGTCCGCAAATGACATTTTCTTTCATACCTTCCAGACGGTCTACCTTACCATTGATTGCCGCTTCATTGAGCACCTTGGTCGTCTCCTGGAAAGAAGCTGCAGACATGAAGCTCGAGGTTTGAAGGGCTGCGCGAGTGATACCCTGGAGTATCTGAGTAGAAGTTGCCGGGATGGCATCACGAACCTCTGCAAGTTTCAGGTCGCGGCGTTTCAGCATACTGTTCTCATCACGCAGCTTGCGCGCCGTGACAATCTGTCCCGGCTGAAGCGTTTGAGAATCGCCTGCATCGACAACCACCTTCTTACCCCATATGCGGTCGTTTTCTTCCATAAACTCAAGCTTATCCACCACCTGCTGTTCCAGGAAGCGAGTGTCTCCGGGTTCATCGATTTCTACCTTGCGCATCATTTGGCGAACGATAATTTCGAAATGCTTGTCGTTGATCTTCACACCCTGCAAGCGATACACATCCTGAACCTCATTCACGATATATTCCTGAACGGCCGTCGGACCTTTAATGGCCAGAATGTCGGCCGGCGTGATTGCCCCGTCGGAAAGCGGAGTACCGGCACGGACATAGTCGTTTTCCTGCACGAGGATCTGTTTAGACAGGGGCACAAGGTATTTCTTCACTTCACCGCTCTTGGAAGTAACGACAATCTCGCGATTACCTCGTTTCACCTTACCCATCGTCACCTCACCGTCGATTTCCGAAACGATTGCCGGGTTAGAGGGGTTGCGAGCCTCGAACAGTTCCGTCACACGAGGAAGACCGCCGGTGATATCACCAGCCTTACCCACTGCGCGAGGAATCTTGACAATCACTTCACCGGCTTTCACCTTCTGTCCGTTGTCAACAACCACGTGACCACCCACCGGCAAGTTATAAGTACGAATGAGTTCGCCGTCTTCAGTCACCACATGAGCCATCGGAACCTTCGTCTTGTCTTTGGATTCAATGATAATAATTTCACGCAGACCGGTAGATTCATCCGACTCCACTTTATAAGTGACATTTTCAATCACGCCTTCGAATTCAATCTTACCTGTAGCTTCCGTGATGATAACCGCATTGAACGGATCCCAGCGTGCAATCAGTTTGTCTTTCTCCACAACCTCGCCTTCCGTCGCATACAACGTAGAACCGTAGGGGACATTGTGGGTAGAGAGAACGATACCTGTGTTTACATCCACAAAACGCACTTCCGCCAAACGGCCTACCACCACTTTGGCTGGTTCGCCCGCCTCGTCCACAACACCAACGGTACGAAGTTCTTCAAACTCTAACCGGGCTGCATTTTTTGCAACAATACTTGCGTTGGCTGCAATGTTGGCTGCCGTACCACCGGCATGGAATGTACGCAAAGTCAGCTGCGTTCCCGGCTCTCCGATAGACTGCGCCGCAATAACTCCCACCGCTTCGCCTCTTTGAACCATACGGCTGGTAGCCAAATTACGCCCATAACATTTCGCACAAACTCCTTTTTTGGATTCACAAGTCAGCACAGAACGTATTTCAACACTTTCGATGGGAGAGTCTTGTATCTTTTTAGCTATATTCTCGGTGATTTCTTCTCCTCCGGCAACCAACAATTCACCTGTGGTGGGATGAACGATGTCGTGTACCGACACGCGCCCCAGAATACGCTCATACAGCGTTGCGATGATCTCATCGTTATTCTTCAAGTCCGTACAAACCAGGCCGCGAAGCGTACCGCAGTCTTCTTCGTTGATGATAACGTCGTGAGAAACGTCTACCAAACGGCGGGTCAAATATCCCGCATCGGCAGTCTTCAAGGCTGTATCCGCCAAACCTTTACGGGCTCCGTGGGTAGAGATGAAGTACTCAAGCACCGACAGACCTTCCTTAAAGTTAGACAAGATGGGGTTTTCGATAATCTGTCCACCTTCGGCACCGGCTTTCTGCGGCTTAGCCATCAAACCACGCATACCGGACAACTGACGAATCTGCTCTTTAGAACCGCGCGCTCCCGAATCGAGCATCATGTAGACAGAGTTAAAGCCCTGATCATCGCTCGAAATCGTTTTCATGAGCAGATTGGAGAGTTCGGAGTTAACATGCGTCCAGATGTCAATCACCTGATTATAACGTTCGTTATTGGTGATGAAACCCATGTTATAGTTGTTAATCACCTGCTCTACCTCTTCGTAACCTTTCTGCACCAGCGCCTCTTTCTCCTCGGGGATGATGATGTCGCCCAAGTTGAATGACAAACCGCCCTTGAATGCCATCTGGTATCCCAGATTCTTAATACCATCCAAGAATTCGGCAGCTTTTGCCACACCACATACTTTGATTACATTACTGATTATATCACGAAGAGACTTCTTCGAAATAATGGTATTGATATAGCCGGCTTCGGGAGGAACTATTTCATTTACAATCACACGACCCACCGAGGTTTCGTGCATCATTACATCCACTACGTTACCGTTTTCATCCAGGTCTTTCACTACCACACTGATAGGCGCGTGGATATCTACCTTGTTTTCGTTATAAGCTATCAAGGCTTCTTCAGGTCCATAAAACACCAAGCCTTCTCCTTTTGCACCTTTGCGCAGCTTGGTGATGTAGTACAAACCAAGCACCATGTCTTGCGAGGGCACGGTAATGGGAGCTCCGTTAGCGGGATTCAATATATTGTGAGATTGGAGCATCAGCATCTGGGCTTCCAAAATAGCTTCGTTACTGAGCGGTAAATGCACAGCCATCTGGTCACCGTCAAAGTCGGCATTAAAAGCGGTACACGCCAATGGATGCAACTGAATGGCTTTACCTTCAATCATCTTGGGCTGGAATGCCTGGATACCCAAGCGGTGCAATGTCGGAGCACGGTTCAGCAATACCGGGTGTCCCTTCATAACGTGTTCCAGAATATCCCAAATCACGGCTTCCTTGCGGTCTACTATTTTTTTGGCACTCTTCACCGTCTTCACAATACCCCGTTCTATCAATTTACGGATAATAAACGGTTTGTACAGTTCGGCTGCCATCAGTTTGGGAATACCGCATTCGCCCATCTTCAATTCGGGACCGACAACAATTACCGAACGGGCAGAGTAGTCCACACGTTTACCCAGCAGGTTCTGACGAAAACGTCCTTGCTTTCCTTTCAAACTGTCAGAAAGAGATTTCAACGGACGGTTTGCATCCGTCTTAACCGCACTGGATTTACGAGAGTTATCAAACAAAGAATCCACCGCTTCCTGCAACATACGTTTTTCATTACGCAGAATCACTTCGGGAGCCTTGATTTCAATCAATCTTTTCAAACGGTTGTTGCGAATAATCACCCGGCGATAAAGATCGTTTAAATCGGAGGTCGCAAAACGTCCGCCATCCAACGGAACCAACGGACGAAGTTCAGGAGGGATAACAGGTACAATACGTACAATCATCCATTCCGGTTTATTACGTCCACGTGAAGAGCGGAACGATTCCACAACTTGCAGACGCTTCAGTGCCTCGTTCTTACGCTGTTGAGAAGCATCGTTTCCGGCACGGTGACGCAGTTCATAGGAAAGAGCATCCAAATCAAGGCGTGCCAACATATCGTAAACGGCTTCCGCACCCATTTTAGCAATGAACTTATTAGGATCGGAATCTTCCAAGAACTGATTATCTCTCGGTAGTTTATCCATGATATCCAAGTACTCTTCCTCTGAAAGCAAGTCGTATTCGGCAACATCACTTGACATTACGCCCGGCTGAATGACTACGTAACGTTCGTAATAGATAATGGAGTCCAGCTTCTTTGTAGGAAGTCCCAGCAAATATCCTATTTTATTCGGGAGAGAACGGAAATACCAGATATGGGCAACCGGTACAACCAGTTGAATATGTCCCATTCGTTCACGACGCACTTTCTTTTCCGTCACTTCCACTCCGCAACGGTCGCAAACGATACCTTTATAGCGAATACGTTTATACTTACCGCAATGACATTCATAGTCTTTTATCGGACCAAAAATACGTTCGCAGAACAAGCCGTCTCGCTCAGGCTTATAAGTACGATAGTTGATGGTTTCAGGCTTTAATACTTCACCACTCGAATTTTCCAGGATTTCTTCCGGAGAAGCCAAACCGATAGAAATTTTCGAGAAATTACTTTTTATCTTATTATCTTTTCTAAAAGCCATACTTTATATTTATTGAAATTATAATAATGTGTAGTTCTTTAAAGAGATTATGCATGAGCCGACATAACAAAACACATCGGCCCATTACACAATATCGCTTTATTCAAGATTGATACTCAAACCTAATCCTCTCAACTCATGCAGCAACACATTCAGTGATTCAGGAATACCGGGTTGCGGCATCGACTCACCTTTCACTATTGCTTCGTAGGCTTTAGAGCGTCCCATCACATCATCCGACTTGATTGTCAGAATCTCCTGCAGGATATGCGCCGCGCCGAAGGCTTCCAGCGCCCAAACTTCCATTTCTCCGAAACGCTGACCACCGAACTGAGCCTTACCACCCAAAGGTTGTTGCGTAATCAAAGAGTACGGACCGATGGAACGAGCGTGCATCTTATCTTCAACCATGTGTCCCAACTTCAACATGTAGGTAACACCCACAGTGGCATGCTGGTCGAAAGGTTCACCGGTTCCTCCATCATACAGCAATGTCTTACCATAGCGCGGCAGACCGGCTTTATCTGTCCACTCATTCAGGTCGTCCAACGTAGCTCCGTCAAAAATCGGAGTTGCAAATTTCACTCCCAGATTCTTGCCGGCACGTCCCAAAACAGCCTCAAATATCTGTCCGATATTCATACGCGAAGGCACACCCAACGGGTTCAACACGATATCAACCGGTGTACCATCGGCAAGGAACGGCATATCTTCCTGACGTACCACACGAGAGACAATACCCTTATTCCCGTGACGCCCGGCCATCTTATCTCCGACACCTATTTTACGTTTCTTCGCAATATACACTTTAGCCATCTGAATGATACCTGCGGGCAACTCATCGCCAATGGTAATCGCAAATTTCTTACGTTTCAGTTCCGCATCCAATTCTTTATATTTCTTTATAAAGTTCATTATCAGATCACGGATCATATTATTGGTACGCTCGTCGTTCGTCCAATTACTCAACTGAATTGCCGTAAAATCCAAATCACCGAAATCACCGGCCGTGAAACGGGCACCCTTTGCTATTACATCAGCGCCCATATAATCTTTCACTCCTTCCGATACATATTTATCCGTAAGTACCAAAAGTTTCCGAATCAATACGGCTTTCAGTTCAGCCACCTTAGCTTCAAATTCATCATCAAATTTCGGAAGCAACGCCTTGTCCGCGAGTTTTGAGCTACGGCTCTTTATTACACGGGAAAACAGGCGCTTGCCGATAACAACCCCTTTCAATGAGGGTGATGCTTTCAACGAAGCATCTTTCACATCGCCCGCCTTATCACCAAAGATGGCACGAAGAAGTTTCTCTTCGGGAGAAGGATCAGATTCGCCTTTCGGAGTAATCTTACCAATCAGAATATCTCCCGGTTGTATATGCGCACCGATTCTTACAATACCGTTCTCATCCAAGTCTTTGGTTGCTTCTTCGCTGACATTCGGTATATCCGAAGTCAACTCTTCCATACCCCGCTTGGTTTCACGCACCTCCAAAGAATACTCTTCTACGTGAATAGAAGTCAACAAGTCTTCACGAACAACACGTTCGTTCAGTACGATAGCATCTTCATAGTTGTAACCTTTCCAAGGCATGTAAGCCACCAACAAGTTCTTACCCAAAGCCAATTCTCCATTCTCGGTAGAGTAACCTTCTGTAAGAATCTGTCCCTCTACGACCCTATCTCCTTTCTTGCAGATAGGCCTCAGGTCAATGGTCATATTTTGATTCGTACGACGCCATTTAGGAATCACATATTCCTTCAATGCAGGTTCGAAGCTTACAAATTCTTCGTCTTCCGTACGGTCGTACAATATACGTATCGTAGTTGCATCTACAAACTCAATCACACCCGCCCCTTCTGCAGTAATCTGCGTACGGGAGTCACGTACCAGCTGTTTCTCAATGCCTGTTCCCACGATGGGAGCCTCGCTTCGCAACAAAGGCACTGCCTGACGCATCATGTTCGATCCCATCAAGGCACGGTTAGCGTCGTCATGTTCCAAGAAAGGAATCAGCGAAGCTGCGATAGAAGCGATCTGTTGAGGAGAGACATCCATTAGTTCCACTTCATTCGGTGCAACCACCGGATAGTCGGCATCCTGACGTGCCTTGACCCTGTCACGTACGAATGTTCCATCATCATTCAGCGGCGCATTGCCCTGGGCAATTATTTTTTCTTCTTCTTCCTCAGCAGTCAGATAAAGCAAACCATTGTCCGTGATATCCACTTTTCCATTCTCCACCTTACGATAAGGCGTTTCAATGAAACCCAAGTCATTAATCTTCGCAAATACGCATAAAGAAGATATCAAACCGATGTTCGGTCCTTCGGGAGTTTCAATCGGACAAAGACGACCGTAGTGAGTATAGTGTACGTCGCGCACCTCAAATCCGGCACGTTCACGCGAAAGACCACCGGGTCCTAAAGCCGACATACGGCGTTTATGCGTGATTTCTGCCAAAGGATTCGTTTGGTCCATAAACTGCGACAATGCATTCGTTCCAAAGAAAGAATTAATAACCGAAGATATCGTTTTCGCATTAATCAGATCTATTGGAGTAAACACTTCGTTATCACGTACGTTCATGCGTTCGCGTATGGTTCTTGACATACGTGCCAATCCAATAGCAAACTGATTGGAAAGCTGTTCGCCCACCGTACGTACACGACGATTGCTCAAGTGGTCAATATCATCGACATCCGCTTTAGAATTTATCAATTCAATCAGATATTTAATAATCTCGATGATATCCTCCTTGGTGAGAACCCTCACATCCATGTCAGTCGACAGATTCAGTTTCTTATTGATTCTGTAACGACCTACATCGCCCAAATCATATCTTTTTTCAGAGAAGAAAAGATTATTGATTACCTCACGTGCACTTGCATCGTCGGCCGGGTCTGCATTACGCAATTGCCTGTAAATATAGAGGACTGCCTCTTTCTCCGAGTTACTCGGGTCTTTTTGAAGTGTATTATATATAATAGAATAGTCAGACTGGTTCGGTTCTTCCTTATGCACAAGAATATTCTGCACACCGGACTCCAGAATTACATCAACGTGTTCCTGTTCAATCACCGTTTCACGGTCTATCACCACCTCATTACGTTCGATAGAAACTACCTCACCGGTGTCTTCATCTACAAAGTCCTCAATCCAAGTCTTCAGAACGCGGGCTGCCAGTTTTCTACCCAAAACCTTCTTCAGATTCGTTTTATTAACCTTGATATCCTCTGCCAGATTAAATATCTCCAGAATATCCTTGTCATTTTCAAATCCTATGGCTCTCAACAAAGTTGTTACGGGCAACTTCTTCTTACGGTCGATGTAAGCATACATCACATTGTTGATATCCGTGGCAAACTCTATCCATGAACCTTTAAAAGGAATGATACGAGCCGAATAAAGTTTGGTTCCGTTAGCGTGCACACTCTGACCGAAGAAAACGCCCGGTGATCTGTGAAGTTGAGAAACGATAACCCGCTCCGCACCGTTAATTACAAAAGTAGCCTTATCCGTCATATAAGGAATAGGTCCCAGGAAAACATCCTGAATAACCGTATCAAAATCCTCATGTTCAGGGTCAGTACAATACAACTTCAACTTTGCTTTCAGAGGAACACTATAGGTAAGCCCTCGCTCTATACAATCTTCGATAGTATAACGCGGCGGATCAATATAGTAATCCAAAAACTCAAGGACAAAGTTATTTCGAGTATCAGCGATAGGAAAATTCTCAGCAAATACTTTATACAGTCCCTCATTTTTTCTTTTCTCGGGAGGGGTATCCAGTTGTAAAAAGTCTTTGAATGACTTTAATTGTACTTCCAGAAAATCCGGATATGCCAACGGATTCTTGGTTGAAGCAAAATTAACTCTTTGGTTTACAGTATTTGAAGACATCTGTTAATGGATTTGTAGAACTTAATTTTAAATATATACACAAAAAGGTTAAGAACCCTCTTCGCGAAGGGTTCTTAACCGAATTACCTGATTTACAGGCCAATGTTATTTAAGTTCAACTTCAGCTCCAGCTTCTTCCAATGTTTTCTTCAGTGATTCAGCTTCATCTTTAGCCAAACCTTCTTTAACTACACTAGGAGCACCGTCTACCAAGTCTTTTGCTTCTTTCAAGCCAAGATCACAAGCTTCTTTCACGGCTTTAACTACCTGAAGTTTAGCTGAACCAGCGCTCTTCAACACGATGTCAAAAGAAGTTTTTTCTTCTACGGCAGCAGCACCAGCGGCTGCAGGGGCAGCAGCAACAGCAACAGCGGCTGCAGCAGGTTCAATACCGTATTCTTCTTTCAGGATAGTTGCAAGTTCATTAACTTCTTTAACTGTCAAGTTAACCAATTGTTCTGCAAAAGCTTTCAAATCTGCCATTTTTGTATGATTTTTAATTGTTTAAATACTTATTGTTTTGTTTTCGGCTCCTCTCCTTTTTCAGTACGAGCCTATTATGAAATTTATGCTTCGGCACGTTCGCCAAGAGTTTTAAGCACTCCGTGTATAGTATTGCCTCCAGACTGAAGAGCGGAAATAACATTTTTCGCCGGCGATTGCAGCAAAGAAACGATATCAGCAATAACTTCATTCTTGCTCTTGATAGCAATCAATGCATCGAGCTGATCGGCTCCTACATAGAATCCTTCTTCTGCATATGCTGCTTTCAGACCCGGAATACCATCCTTAGCCTTATCTTTGATCAGTTTGGCAGGTAAATTGGCCGTATTACAAAACATAATAGCCGTTGTACCTTTCAAGCAGGCAAAGAGAGGGGAATAATCACCTTCCAGGCTTTCCAATGCCTTTTGCAGGAGTGTATTCTTAACCAACATCAATTTGATATCGGACTTGAAGCATTCTCTTCTCAACGCACTGGTAGCGGCAGCATCCATCGCGGTGATATCAATCAAATAGAAGTGGCTGTATTCCTTTACCGTAGCAGCAATCTGCTCAATAATCGTACTTTTATCTTCCTTTCTCATTATTCCTCCGTTTTATTAGATTTCTTCTACTGATTTCGGGTCAATCTTGATACCCGCACTCATTGTACTAGAAAGATAAATACTCTTGATATATGTACCCTTAGCTGCAGTCGGTTTCAACTTATTCAATGTAGAGATGAACTCTTTCGCATTATCACGGATTTGTTCGGGAGAGAAAGATACTTTACCAATCGAGGTATGCACAATTCCACTCTTATCTACCTTAAAGTCGATTTTACCTTGTTTAACTTCTCTAACAGCTTTAGCAACATCCATAGTCACGGTACCGCTTTTCGGGTTGGGCATCAATCCACGAGGACCGAGCACACGACCCAGCGCACCTATTTTACCCATGATAGACGGCATCGTTATGATAACATCAATATCGGTCCATCCACCCTTGATCTTTTCGATATAATCGTCCAGACCCACATAATCAGCTCCGGCTTCTTTTGCAGCAGCTTCAGCATCCGGTGTACAAAGCACCAAAACGCGTGTAACCTTACCAGTACCATGAGGAAGTGAAACGACACCTCTCACCATTTGGTTCGCTTTACGCGGGTCGACACCCAGACGCACATCGATATCCAATGAAGCATCGAACTTAGTGAAAGTAATTTCCTTCACCAATGATGCAGCTTCTTTCAGTGAGTATGCTTTCCCTGCTTCAATTTTTTCTGCAGCCAACTTTTGTTTTTTTGTCAGTTTACCCATATTCTAATTGAAGTTTATTAGTTATTAACCGGGAACTCCCCTTTTACAGCGATACCCATACTTCTAGCCGTACCGGCAACCATTTTCATAGCAGCTTCTACGGTAAAACAGTTCAAGTCCACCATTTTGTCCTGAGCAATCGTACGAACCTGTTCCCAAGTAATCTCGGCAATTTTCTTACGGTTAGGCTCAGCAGAACCACTTTTGACCTTAGTCAACTCCAATAATTGGATAGCTACAGGAGGAGTTTTGATTACAAAATCAAAAGACTTGTCTGTGTAGTAAGTGATAATCACAGGTAATACCTTACCTGCTTTGTCTTGGGTTCTGGCGTTGAATTGCTTGCAAAATTCCATGATATTGATACCCTTAGAACCCAGAGCAGGTCCTACGGGAGGTGATGGATTT
>JBHADT010000049.1:0-5370 GCA_041855205.1 Bacteroides sp. | reverse complement strand
CTTCTGAACGCAGAGTCATGTTTGCACGTTCATATTGAACTAAAGAAGAAATTCTTTGTCCAATAGAATTTAAAGACAGAGTGAACCCTGTTCAGCCTCTATAATAATACCGGCTTATCGCTTTATACTTACGATAAGTCGGTATTATCTTTTATGGCACAAAAGGGTAACTATATATTAACTTACAGTGTGAATCCTAAGCATAGAAGTATATAAACCATAATCCCCCTATAAAAGATAATAAGATTTATAAGGGAACTTATTGTAATATATATAGTCACCAAATAAAAAAGAGTTACTTCTCAGTAACTCTTTCACTCTTTCTCGTGATCCGCCTGGGGCTCGAACCCAGGACCCCAACATTAAAAGTGTTGTGCTCTACCTGCTGAGCTAGCGAATCAAACCTCGATTGCCGTTAAGCGGATGCAAAGGTATAAATATTTCTGTGAAAAACAAGAGAGATTTTCTTTTTTCTATATCTTTGCCTATACGATTTATTAATAAATGAATAAACAAAAAATATGGCAACAGTTGATGACAAAAAGATTATCTTCTCAATGGTAGGGCTGAATAAAACGATTCAGCAGAGCAATAAACAAATTTTGAAAAATATTTATCTTTCATTCTTCTATGGAGCTAAAATAGGCATCATTGGTTTGAATGGCTCGGGTAAGTCCACTTTGTTGAGGATTATTGCCGGATTGGATAATTCATATCAAGGAGAAGTCGTTTTTTCACCAGGATATTCAGTGGGATATCTGGCTCAGGAACCTTATCTGGATCCCACAAAGACGGTGAAAGAGATTGTAATGGAAGGTGTGAAAGATGTGGTAGATGCACTCAATGAATATGAGGAGATTAACCAGAAGTTCGGACTGCCGGAATATTATGAGGATGCAGATAAAATGGATAAGCTTTTTGCACGGCAAGGCGAATTGCAAGATATTATAGACGCTACGGATGCTTGGAATCTGGACAGCAAGCTTGAGCGGGCAATGGATGCCTTGCGTTGTCCTCCCGAAGACCAACCGGTAGAACATCTTTCCGGAGGTGAGCGTCGACGGGTTGCGCTCTGCCGTTTATTGCTACAGAAACCGGATATATTGTTGTTGGATGAACCAACCAACCATTTGGATGCGGAATCAATCGATTGGTTGGAACAACACCTGCAGCAATACGAAGGAACTGTTATTGCTGTAACGCATGACCGTTATTTCCTCGACCACGTAGCAGGGTGGATTCTTGAACTCGACCGCGGCGAGGGTATTCCATGGAAAGGAAACTATTCCGGTTGGTTGGAGCAAAAGACCAAACGTATGGAAATGGAAGAAAAAACTGTCAGCAAACGCAGAAAAACGCTGGAGCGTGAATTGGAGTGGGTTCGTATGGCACCCAAGGCCCGTCAGGCCAAAGGTAAGGCACGTTTGAACTCTTACGATAAACTGTTGAATGAGGATATAAAGGAAAAAGAAGAAAAACTGGAGATATTTATCCCCAACGGTCCACGTCTCGGAAATAAAGTTATTGAGGCCAAACACGTGGCAAAAGCATACGGAGAGAAATTGCTGTTCGATGACCTTAACTTTATGTTACCTCCTAACGGAATTGTGGGAGTAATCGGTCCCAACGGTGCGGGTAAGACAACTCTCTTCCGCCTAATCATGGGCTTGGAGAAAGTAGATAAAGGAGAATTTGAAGTAGGGGAAACAGTTAAAGTGGCATATGTAGACCAGCAACATCGTGATATAGATCCGGATAAGAGCGTATATCAAGTCATATCGGACGGAACGGAGCTCATACGCATTGGCGGAAGAGATATCAATGCCCGCGCATACCTTTCACGCTTCAATTTTTCGGGGGGAGATCAGGAAAAACTCTGCGGGGTGCTATCCGGAGGAGAACGTAACCGATTGCACCTGGCAATGGCGTTGAAAGAGGAAGGAAATGTGCTGCTGCTTGACGAACCGACCAATGATATTGATGTGAATACGCTTCGGGCTTTAGAGGAGGGACTTGAGAACTTTGCCGGATGTGCCGTGATAATCAGTCATGACCGCTGGTTCCTCGATCGTATTTGTACGCATATTCTGGCGTTCGAAGGAGATTCCAACGTGTTCTATTTTGAGGGTTCTTATTCTGAATACGAAGAAAACAAGCAAAAACGGATGGGATATGAAGAGCCTAAACGTGTTCGTTACAGAAAATTAATCAATGATTAGAATATAGCGACAATATAATGTTGGGATTTTATATCGCCTGTGAAATCCGATTTTTCAGATCTTATTTTTATTTTGTTCTTTTCTGTTTTTTTAAAGTATAAGTTGTTTTACCTGCATAAAGTCAGAAACATATCCTTGAAAACAACTTTTGAAAAGAATGTTAAGCGAATGCGGAGCAAAATCACAAACTGCACAACGATGCCTCACCTCAAAAGGGTGGGGCATCGTTGTTTATAACCCTCTTTATTGCTGCTTTTTATGTCATAAAAATGTAGTAAAAATGTAATGGGATTATGAATCTTATTATTTATATTTGCGTCTTAAAACATAATTTAATGTTTAATTAACAATATCTATTAACAAAAAGAAGGATTATGAGAAAACATCTAATTCATTTCCTGTTGGTGGCTGTGCTTTCTGTATTTAGCACTACGGCATTAGCTCAAACTACAGTGAAGGGACAGCTTGTGGATGCGGAAACAGGCGAACCGTTGGTAGGCTCTGCTGTATTGGTTGAGAATTCCACACAAGGAACCATTACTGATATTGATGGTTATTTTTCGCAGAGTGTCGCCCCTAATGCCACGTTAATCTTTAAATATGTAGGTTATAAAGAACAAAAAAGAAAGATTTCTCAGAAAAGCGCTCATGTCGATTTGGGTGTCATTAAAATGGAGTCGGATGCGTTGTTGCTAAAAGATGTTGTAATTACTTCTTCGGTGGCGGTTGCCCGTAAAACTCCGGTGGCGGTATCTACCCTTGACCCTGTTTTCATTGAAGAAAAATTAGGAACACAGGAATTTCCCGAAATCCTGAAGTCTACCCCGGGTGTACACAGTACGAAAGACGGTGGAGGATACGGAGATTCCAAAACCGTAATTCGCGGTTTCAAGCAAGACAACGTAGCGGTTATGATCAACGGAGTTCCGATGAACGGAATGGAAAATCAGAAAGTATATTGGTCTAACTGGGCAGGCTTGTCGGACGTAACCCGCTCCATGCAGGTACAGCGCGGTTTGGGCGCATCCAAGGTTTCATCTCCTGCCGTAGGCGGTTCTATCAATGTGATTACCAAGAGTACGGAAGCTAAGAAAGGCGGTTTTCTGTCATATGCCATGGGTAACGACGGATACAACAAGATACTGTTTACTGTTTCATCCGGCTTGTCTGAAGACGGTTGGGCTTTTACCTTGCTTGGCGGAAAGACATGGGGAGACGGTTATATACAAGGAACGGAATTTGAAGGATACAACTACTTCCTAAGTATTGCCAAGCGTTTCAATGATAACCATCAACTGACGCTGACCGCATTCGGTTCTCCGCAGGAACACTACCAACGCAGCAGTTACGATGGTTTGACCATTAAGGGATGGCAGCAAGTTAAGAACTATATGAAAGGCAAAAGCCCCTACCGTTACAATGCCACTTACGGTTTCGGCAAGAACGGAGAACGCAAGACATCCGCTTACAATGAATATCACAAACCTCAGATTTCGTTGAACCACTTGTGGCAGATAGACCGTAAATCAAGTTTGAGTACAGCTCTGTACCTCTCTATCGGACGCGGTAACGGATATAGCGGACAAGGTGATAAAGAACACTCCAGTATGTGGTATGGTTCAAGTAACGGTATACTGAACACTACTTTCCGCAATGCAGACGGCACATTTGCCTACGACCAAATTCAGGAAATGAACGAGAACAGCACCACCGGCTCGAAGATGGTGATGAGCCGTAACCTCAACAATCATATATGGTACGGATTGTTGTCTACCTATACGACTAAATTCGGTAAGTACCTCGACTTCTATGGTGGCGTGGACTTGCGTTACTACAAAGGACTTCATCAAAACAGAATCATAGATCTTTATAACGGTGCGTACTACATCGACCGTAACCGTGCCAATGTAAAAGTTGCCAACAACTCGCTTGCCGGAACAGATGCTTTCACATACAAAAAACTGCAGGTAGGAGACGTTGTTTACCGTGACTACGATGGTTTTGTGATGTCCGAGGGAATATTCTCACAATTGGAATATAATCGTGAAAAACTGAGCGCATTCGTAGCCGGAGGTATATCCAATACGGCATACTGGCGTTACGACCGCTTCTATTATGATAAAGCCAATGCCGAATCAGATACCAACAACTATTTGGGTTGGAATATTAAAGGCGGTGTAAACTATAACTTGACGGAAAACCACAACGTGTTTGTCAATGCCGGTTATGTGAGTCGTGCCCCGATATTCGACGCCGCTTTCATCAACTCGCAGAACAGCCACGCCTTGAATCCGGACGCCAAGAACGAAAAAATCGTTTCTTTCGAGGCTGGTTACGGTTATCGCAGCCGTTTCTTTACAGCAAATATCAATGCATATTATACCAAGTGGTTGGATAAATCGATGTACAAATCGCAAGACTTTACTTATAAAGAGAATGGAAAAAACATTCAGGATCGTTGGACGGTGAATATGCAGGGAGTGAATGCGATACATACGGGAGTGGAATTGGACTTTACCGCCAGACCTTTCCAGTGGTTGGATGTCAACGGAGCTTTCTCTCTCGGAGACTGGCGTTGGGATTCTAATGCAAGCGGTTACTTCTACAATATGGCAGGCGATCCATTGAAAGACTTGGCGGGAGGTATCGCTTCCGGTATCGGAGCTGACGATCATGCCAAGGCTATGTTCAAGATGGATAAAATACATGTAGGTGGAGCTGCACAAACCACCGCTGCCCTGGGAATTAACTTAAAACCGATGAAAGGAGTGCGCGTAGGCATGGATTGGAATCTCTTCGCCCGTACTTTTGCAGACTATACGGTAACTGCCAGCAATTTGTCTCCTACTGCACAAGCCCCCATCGTTATCAACGAACCCTGGAGAATTCCCTCGTACAGTACGTTCGACTTGAGCGCCGGCTACTCTTTTGAGTTTGGTAAGACACGCGCTACACTCAGTGGTAACGTAAACAATCTCTTCAATCAGGAGTACATTGCAGATGCTTACGACAACGGAGGCACATGGGATACTGCATATCGCGTATTCTACGGTTTCGGACGCACCTACTCTGTGAGATTGAAGTTTACTTTCTAATCCTTATAAAGCAATTCGATTATGAAAAAATATATATTTAGTCTGTTTGCAACGCT
>JBHADT010000048.1:0-5870 GCA_041855205.1 Bacteroides sp. | reverse complement strand
ATTGGAACTCCTATAAGGTTGCAGTCCGCAACGGCTACGAGATAACCGACATTTCCCTTTGGTGCGACTATGTGGACATGCTCCGCAGATTGGATAAGGACACACACAGCCCGAAGTATCTTTGCCCTGCCGACCTCAAAGCCGAGCACGACCGCAGACATACGGAACTCAACAGACAAAGGGAAAGGGAGGAGATTGCGGAGAAACGGCAAAAGGCGATGGAAGATGAAAAACGTTTCCAAGAACTCAAATCCAAGTTCTTCGGTATATGCTTCACGGACGGAAAAATCCAAGTCCACGTATTGGAGAGTGTGCGGGAGCATTTGGAGGAGGGAACGACCATGCACCATTGCGTATTCTCCAATGAGTATTATCTCAAAGAGGACTCGCTAATCCTTTCGGCTACTATTGAGGGCAAACGAATTGAGACAGTAGAGGTGTCATTAAAGACTTTGGAAGTGGTGCAAAGTCGTGGGGTATGCAATAAGAACACGGAATACCACGACCAAATCGTGAGCCTTGTCAATGCCAACCGAAGGCTAATCAGCCAACGAATGAAAGCGACTGCATAAAATATGAACAATTAAATAGACACAGATATGAAAACAGAGATTGAAAACATTATCTATAACTGTGCGGACGAGATACCGCATATTCTCATAAGGGTTATCAATGCGATAACCCTGTCCGAAAATGAGGAAGAGTTAAGGTCGGCAATCAATAAAATAGCCGAAGAAACGGAACTTGACAAATTCTTTGCGTACGGCTATGGCGCACACCATTTTTGGCTCACCCACCGAAAATTATCCAATGGAGAGCCAAAGGAATACAGATTGTTAAAGGTTGAATTTTAAGATTATGAATTATGAAGAAGAAACAGAGATTTTTGGTATATACGCAATATGTTTTCGATGGCGTATTCGATGTGGTTGCTGAGAGCAAGGAGGAAGCACGGCAGAAAGTCCTGCAAGATTGTGGGTTGGTTATGGGTGGAAGCATTCACAGCACCCTGCCCGATGATGAGATAAATTGGGCATTTGACAGACACCCCAATAAAAGGATAGACAGAATAACGAAAGTGCAGGAACAGCATCTTGAATAAGACCACGAGCCACGCAAACCGAAAATTTGCGTGGCTTCTTTTCTTTGTCTTTGAACGAGCAGGCGACCAAAGCAAAGAAGCAAAAGAAAGTCGCAAAATACAATTTATTATATTGAAATTAAATAAAAAAACGTATATTTGCAAAAAAATCAATTTATGTTTGAGAATTTTAAGAAGATAAATATAAAAGGAGGATATTTT
Organism: Bacteroides sp.; assembly: GCA_041855205.1. Taxonomy (GTDB): domain Bacteria; phylum Bacteroidota; class Bacteroidia; order Bacteroidales; family Bacteroidaceae; genus Bacteroides. Next base: position 4,567 of record JBHADT010000048.1, on the reverse strand, counting down.
GATGAAGAAACCGAGTTGCAGCTCTTCAATGAAGATTCATTAAGCATCCTCTATGGTCGAAACGGTAGTGGTAAAAGTACAATAGCACGCTGTCTGAAACAGTTGTGTGAAACTGAAGAAGAACAAATTAAACGTGAAGAGAATATAGCACAAGGTAAGGAGACAAACTATACTGTGAGTAGTGATGTTTCTATACCAGATGAATATAAGCCTAATGTTTTCGTATTTGACGAAGATTTTTTACAGAATAATATAAAGGTTAAAGATGATGGACTTAATGCTATCATTATGTTAGGAGAGCAAGTTGAGTTGGATGAACAAATCAATGCTAATAATGAAAAACTAAGCAAAAAGGTTGAAGAACTTAACCAACAGGAAGAGCTAATAAAGAAATATGAAAATAAAGGAGATAACGTATCACCATTATTTTATTGGGAACTGATACGGAATGGGCTACGTGAGGAAGGAGGATGGGCTGATATAGACCGCGATTTGAAAGGTAATTCTGTTAAAAGTCGTGTTACAGAAGAATTGGTTGATAAATTGATGAAAATAGATGAACCAACGGAGTCATACTCAGAATTGCGAGAACGAGTAGTGGCTGATAAAAACTTATATTTACAATCAGAGAATTCTCAACCAATTGTTTGGGATGCAGGAGAATTAAAGTTGCCCAACAATTTGGATGACCTAACAGAGTTACTCAAAAAAAACTTAGACTCGCCAGAATTGACGGAAAGAGAGCATCGCCTAATGGAGCTTTTAAATAAAATTAGCCACGAACAGCAACATTTTGAATCAAATCATACACAACACATATTAGAAGAAGGTTGGAGTTTTTGTCCTCTCTGCTTAAGAGAAATTACAACAGAGGATAGAGCTTCTATATCAGAAGTATTGTCACATCTTCTAATGCAGGAAGCAAAAGAGTTTACTTCAAGGATAATTTCGGAACAAGACCTTTTTTCAACAATAGAAATGGATTTGCCGAAATTCCCTGGCGACTTGAATACAAAAGAACTCCATAATGCTATCACAGCCAAGGAAGAATTAAACAAAGTGCTAACTATCATTTGGAAGATTATAGAACAACGGAGACGAGATATTTATAAGCCGTTAGAGAGGCCATTTACGGATGAGATAATCAATGATTATATTAAAGTTCGTATGGTTTGGGAAACAAAAATAGAGCAGATAAAAAAATGTGTAGAAATCTTTAACGATACTGTCAACAAGCGGAATAAGTTGCTTGCAAAAGCTAAGCACGAGAATAACCTTATGGCAAGGAAACAATTTTCTTCATTATTAAACGAATACAAAAAGGCTTTGACTAATGAAGAGCAAGCAAAAAAGAAATTTCAGGAGTTAAAAGAGGAAAAAGATAAAATAGAAGCGGTTATAAAGGAACTTAAAATAAAAAAAGAACGTACGGATATAGCGTTAACGTACATCAATAAAGAGTTACAATATGTATTTTATAGTAACCGAAAAATACAGCTTGTCGCTGGAGAGGGTTGTTATAAACTCAGGGTTTATGGAAAGTTGGTAAAGCCCAAGAAAATTAGTGTAGGCGAACGAAATGTATTAGGTCTTTGTTATTTCTTTGCCATGCTCTTTAGTGGAAAGAAAGATGAAGACAAATATACATCGGAGTACTTAATAATAATAGATGATCCTATATCAAGTTTTGATTATGGAAACAGGTTGGGAGTAATGTCATTATTGAGATACCAATTTGGTAACATAACCAAAGGTAATGCAAATAGTAGGCTACTTGTTATGTCTCACGATTTGCAATCAATATTTGATTTAGTAAAAATTAGGGGTGAAATAGAAAATAAGAGAGGGAAAAAAGAATTTTTTGAGTTAGAAAACAGAAAACTAAAAAAACTGAACAAGGGAAACGAATACAAGAAACTTCTAATGCATGTATTTGAGTATGCAAATAATGTATGTCCAGATGATTTAGACGAAATGCAAGAAATGAGCATTGGTAATATTATGCGAAGAATGTTAGAAGCTTTTTCAAGTTTCTGTTATAATGAATCTTTTGAGTCTATGTTACGAATGGACGGAATACTTAATAATATACCAAAAGATAGACGAGCATATTATCAGAATTTTATGTGCCGACTTGCATTGAATGGTGAGAGTCATGAAGAGGAGCATACATATACTTTAGACAATTTTGAATCTCTATTTACTAAAGAGGAAAAACAACAAACCGCCAAGAGTGTGCTGCGATTCCTATTGTATGTAAACACCCCCCATATAAAGGCTTACCTAGGAACAGAGTGTGTAACAAAAATCTTAAGCTGGAAGACAGAGGAAGATGGTTGGATTTCATCTGGAACAGAAACTATGATAGGATTATAAAATAGACATGGCAAAAACCTATATCAAAAAAGGATGGAAATACCAAAACGATGATGAACAAATCAATTGGACATTCGACACGATACATAGAAGGAGGAGTGCCAGTTTATACACCTCTTATGCAAATTTCCCTGTAAACTATCGAAAGTTTTTGTAAATACCACTTACGTAGGTAAAGACTTTCCGATAGTTGTCAAGGAATAAAAAATAGAGCAAACTCTACTTGTCTGCGTTTGACTAATCCACGCAGAACCTTACCCTTGTATCGGCAGAACGAGACATACTCCCGATAAAAGTTCCTATCCCCAGCCTCTATCTTCCGTAGCAACCGGCTCTTGGAATGCTTGCCATAGCCGAGCAGTCGCCCAACGCCCACATTGTAGGCAAGCAAGGTCAGCAGCAGCGCATCCTTGCCATATCCCTTGAAGTGTTCAAAGCATTTCCAAAGGTCAGCACGGAGCAGCGAGTCCGCCTGCCGTTCCGTCATGTCTGCCGTGAAGTGCTCACCCGGCTGCAACTGATGACCATAGCCGACATAAGGATAGCAATCCTTGCCGTGCAGTCCCTCAAAGTATTTCACGACGGCCACGGCACGCTCAAAAGGCGGTAAGTCCGCCAACCGTACCCTGCGCTGGGCAAGGATCGGTTGGCAGAACAGGCACACCATACAGAATAGGGCAAAGCGTTTAGCCGTTCGCATCGTTCAAGATTTTGGTTACAACTGCGGCGGACTTTCCTTTGTCCTCTGCTTTTTCATTATTGAAACTGAAAGTCAGCTGCTGCATCTTACCGAAACTGTCCTCCACGTACACGTCAATCGTCTGGCGGTCGGTAGAGAGCGAGGTGTAATACAGGCGGAACACATCCTTGGTGAGCGGATAGCGGTCGTTGGGCTTGAATACTGTGCCGTCGTCCATTTTCAGTATACCCTTGCCGTCCGGTTGGAAATATCGGATGGTGTAGTGCGTGTCGGCAAAGTCGCCCCATCGTTTGAGGGTGCAGCGTATCTCCACCATCTGTCCCTTAATGATGTCCTTCTGAACGGGCATCGTCTCGAGAGTGAACGGATAAGACTGCTGAACATCCAACTCCCTATCACAAGCAGATAAGCAAAACACGGCAAGGGCAAGCACGCCCATTACCCACATAGAACTTAAAAACTTCTTTTTCATTTTTCTTCTTGCTTAAAAATTAAACCTAAACCCTGCCGAGAGTGCAGGACGGAAATGATGTATGTCCGTTCCAAACAGCAACCGTCCTTGTGCCTTGACAAGAAACAGAAACCTGTCCGTGAGGAACACCTCCGCCGAGCCATGCACGGCACCACCATAGACGAAGCGTGAGCGGTCGAGCAATGTTGCCCCGTCGGGCAGCAGCTTTTTGTCCCCGTTCAGTTCCTCGTAGCCACCCAAGGCGGACACGCCAGCATAGAGAAACACGTTCTTGCCATTATCGGAGAGTATCGGGTGCATATAACCTACCTGCAAAAGTGCATTTTTGAGTTTCACCTCATACTCTCTATACGGCATATTCTGCTGTTCATACTCTGCCAAGACAAATGTATAGTTCTCACGCTTCAAGTAACGGGTAAGCGATATGCCTACACCGATATTATCCTTAGCAAAGAGTTTTTCTCCCTTGATAAGGGGAATGCTGCCCACGACTTCTATTCCCTTCTGCCCCGGTATCAGTCGCTGTGCGTGCGACGGCAGACAGAAAGTCATGGCCACCGCCACGCAAGCCGATAAAATGAGTTTGTTCTTCATAAAGCCTACCATTTGAGTTTGAGGTTGTCAATCTTCTTAGCGAGCAGCAGGTCTTCCTGCTCAATGTAAAAGGTCAGCGTGCGCCCACCGTTTCGCTCGTAGAGCGTTACTTCGAGATGTTTGTCCTCCGAAAGCGCAAACTGCTCCAGCACGAACACAGAATGCTCGCAATCCTTGCCCTTTACCTGCATCACCTGATGGTAGGCACGCAAGGGCTGCAATACTTGCTCCTGAATGGCAGTACGCTTTGCGACCTTCTTATCCACCACCTTGAACGTGATGAAGTCCACCAAGTATGGCATATTCGTGCTGTTTTCCATACGAGTGTGGAAATACAGCAAGCCGTTATGGGCATACAAGCCACGGAGCAGGAACTTCATGCCGAACTGCTGCGTACCGATATGCTTGATGGTGCGTTTGTCATT
>JBHADT010000047.1:0-29114 GCA_041855205.1 Bacteroides sp. | reverse complement strand
GGGTAGCCTACACGGGGCCATACGTAAGCAACTTCGTTGAACAACCTGACGAGCAACTGGTCTTGCGTCATGAAAGGAAGATTGCGCTTCGCTTTATACTTGTTGATCGATTCCAGATTCGTTTCCAAATCCGCCATCAAACTTCCCATCATACCTCCCGGCAATCCGGGAGCTATGAGCAGCGAATTCATCAAACGGTTCTTGGGACTGATGTACAAACCGAGAAAATCGTCCATAAACTCCTGTATCAGGCTGCGCACTTTCATGTAAGCCTCCATATTTATCTCCGGAACAGTAAAGCCCGCATCCTTCAGCATCGCCTGTACACTGAGCAGATCGGCGTGCCCCGTACCCCACGACAACGGTTCCATACCTACGTCGACGTAGTCGCAACCGGCTTCGCATACCTCCAGAATACTCGCCATATTGAATCCCGGACCGGCATGACTGTGGTATTGAACCGGGATTTCAGGATGAGCGGCCTTAATGTTGGTCACAATCTTGCCCAACGACACCGGACGTCCTATACCCGCCATATCCTTGATACAAATTTCATCCGCACCCAGTTTGATGAGTTCCAATGCCATCGCCGTATAATATTCCACGGTGTGAATAGGTGAATGGGTGATGCAGAGCGAGCATTGAGAAATCATTCCCGCCTCTTTCGCATAAGCGATGGACGGTGCAATGTTCTGCACATCATTCAACCCGCAAAATGTACGGGTGATATCGGTACCCTGAGCTTTCTTTACCTTATAAAACAACTTACGTACATCGGCAGGAACAGGACTCATACGCAGACCATTCAATGCGCGGTCCAGCATGTGTGTCTGTATGCCCGCCTCGTGGAATGGTTTTGTCCACGCGCGCACAGCTTTGTTGGGATTCTCTCCGAACAACAAATTGACTTGCTCGAATCCTCCCCCATTTGTTTCCACCCGGGCAAAACATCCCATTTCCACAATGGCGGGAGCCACTTTCACCAGCTGGTCTACCCGAGGCACATACTTTCCGGCACTTTGCCACATGTCTCTGAACACCAAACTGAATTTTATTTCTTTTTTCATAATAATAATAGATGTGTGTTATAACGGTATTAAATTGTCTCACGCTTACTTGGCTCTTTCCACTTTGGTTACCTTTCCCTTGCCTTGAGTAACCACCGTTACTGCCGCATTGATGGCTGTCAGGATATTGGCGGGAATCGTCTCAGGTTTGTTTACCGCATCTTTAGACAATACCAACTCTTCGGGAGCGTACTTATTTACCAATAAGATAAGCGCCTTTCCGAAATATATCACAATCAGCAGAATAGCAAAGACGGTGGTCATACCCACCAGCATCAGCAAGAGTGCTATATTTAAGTTTTCCATAATAATTGATTTAATTGCAACTTGATAATTCTTTCAAAAAAAAACGCTCGAATTTAGGAATTTCCTTTTATAGATAAGGAAGCGCGAATAATAAAAGATGCTAAAACAAAAGGTTCCCGCACTATCGTTGAGGATAATACGGAAACCTTCAGCCTTGCTTTCTTTTCCCACGAACAACGTTCGGGAGAGAGATTAAAATTCGCTCGTGAAGTGGAATTTAATGTGCTTGAAATCCATCTGGGCCATTTGCAGCACGTAGCCGCTGTCCGCTAAAAAGACATCCCTTCCCTCACGGTCTTTTGCCATATACTGGAATTTACGTTTCTTGAACGCTTCCAGTTCAGCCGCGTCATCGCTCTCAATCCAACATGCCTTATAGAGGCTCAACGGTTCCCAGCGGCACTGAGCATTGTATTCGTTCAACAAACGGTATTGGATGACTTCGAACTGGAGCTGCCCCACCGTACCGATAATCTTGCGCCCGTTGAACTGATTGACGAACAACTGCGCCACACCCTCATCCATCAATTGGTCGATACCTTTCGCCAACTGTTTTTGTTTCATCGGGTCGGCATTCTCGATGTACTTGAACATCTCGGGCGAGAAACTGGGCAGCCCTCTGAAGTGTAGCTGTTCCCCCTCGGTGAGCGTATCACCTATCTTGAATGTTCCGTTATCGGGCAAACCGATAATATCGCCCGCCCATGCCTCGTCTATGGTCGTTTTGCGCTGTGCCATGAATTGTGTGGGCGATGAAAATCGCATGGACTTACCGTGACGCACATGCAGGTAAGGAGAATTGCGAATGAATTTACCGGAACACACTTTACAGAAAGCTATACACGAACGGTGGTTCGGGTCGATGTTGGCTGTTATCTTAAAGATGAAACCGGTAAACTTGCCCTCTTCGGGTTTTACCTCACGTTCTTCCGCTTTCACTGGTCGGGGACTGGGAGCTATCTCCACAAAGCAGTCGAGAAGTTCCTGTACGCCGAAGTTGTTCAATGCCGAACCGAAAAAGACGGGGGCCAATTCTCCCTGCAAATATCCGGTCTTGTCAAACTCCGGATATACCCCTTCAAGGAGTTCGAGGTCGGAACGGAGTTTTTCCGCCAGAGACTTTCCGATATGATTCTCCAAAGCCTCCGTATGGATGTCGACTTCCACCTTCTCCGTCACCACTTGCTTGGAGGGCTGAAACAGATTGAGATTCTGTTCGTATATATTGTATACTCCTTTAAAGCGAACACCTTGCTCAATGGGCCACGAGAGCGGACGAACGGCTATTTGAAGTTCTTCTTCCAGTTCGTCGAGCAGGTCGAAGGGGTCTTTTCCCTCACGGTCCATCTTGTTGACGAAGATTATCACAGGCGTATTGCGCATACGGCAGACTTCCATCAGCTTGCGCGTTTGAGTTTCCACGCCCTTAGCCCCATCTACCACTATTATCACGCTGTCTACGGCTGTCAGTGTACGGTAAGTATCTTCTGCAAAGTCCTGATGCCCCGGTGTATCAAGGATGTTGATTTTGTAGTCGCGGTAGTCAAATTCCATCACGGAAGTCGTTACCGAAATTCCGCGCTGTTTTTCAATTTCCATCCAGTCCGAGGTCGCGGTCTTTTTAATCTTATTACTTTTTACAGCTCCCGCCACCTGTATCTGCCCTCCGAAAAGTAACAGTTTCTCCGTCAAGGAGGTCTTACCTGCATCCGGATGTGCGATGATGGCAAAGGTTCGTCTTCTTTCTATTTCAGTCATATAATAGCGGATATTTTTTCTCTTTGCAATTACAGTTGAGAGACACAGCGTCTTAAGCTTTCTTCCCAATGCGGTATCTCCAACCCATAGGTTTTCTTGATTTTTGTCTTGTCCAACACGGAATAATGCGGACGGGGAGTTTTCGACGGGTATTCGGCAGTGTGCAACGGTTTTACGCAACAGGTGCGAATGCCTGCCAAACGATGAATGCTCAACGCAAAGTCGTACCACGAGCACACTCCCTCGTTACTGAAGTGATACAGACCGGGTACGATGCCTTTCGTTATCGCAACGTATATGGCACGTGCCAAGTCATTGGCATAGGTGGGAGTGCCTATCTGGTCGAATACCACACCCAAAGACTCCCGTTCGCGCCCCAGCTTCAGCATCGTTTTTACAAAGTTGTTTCCGTAAGCGGAATAGAGCCATGCGGTACGTATGACCATCGCCCGGGTACATCCGTCCAACACCGCCCGTTCGCCGGCAAGCTTGGTTTCTCCGTACACGGAATTGGGGGACGTGGCGGCTTCTTCGGTGTATGGCAGATACGAAGTTCCATCGAAAACGTAGTCGGTGGAGATATGGATAAGCCCGGCGCCGCATGCCTGTGCCGCCCGTGCCAGAATACCGGGAGCGGTGGCATTCAGTAAATACGCCGTGTCTTTGTCCTCTTCGGCTTTGTCGACAGCCGTATAGGCGGCACAGTTCACAATCGTGTCTATCTGCCTTTCCTGCAAGAAAGAGCGCACCGCCCGCTCATCACAGATATTCAGTTCGTGCACGTCCGTAAAGTGGCAGGTACAATGCGGGTATTCTCCGGCAAGTGTCCGCATCTCCGTGCCAAGTTGTCCGTTTGCACCGGTTATCAGTATTTCCATATCAGTCCTCCAAATTCAGTTCACCTTTCTTATCTTTCCGGTAGCATTCCGCCAATTGAGCTATAAACCGTCCGATAGTGTCCATAGCCTGCTGTGTGGCGGGAGTTATCTCTTTCTTCTGCAGGCGCAGCAACAGCATGCCGTACAATGCCTCGAAACAGGTTTCCAATTCCGGTTCCCCGGTCTGCCCGTTCTTGCGCCTAAGTTCCACGATAAAAGGAAGCGCCTTAAAGTAAGCGGCGCTATAATACGGATAACGGGTAGACGACAACAGGGAGACGTGCAATTCGGTAAGATTGGTTATGACGTTTTTGTTTATCTGCAAATGCCCTCTCTCCTTCACGCCTTCCCTACACATCATTTCCACCAGGTTTGCATACCATTCGGCATGCCGGGCGCGCTCGTTTTCAGGATAGGCGGACAATATTCGTTCTTCTATTTTCTCCGGCTCGCATTCATTGGCGCGGATAAGATCTTCTACCTGCCACATATACAGCAAGTATTCGGCTATGTTTTCTTCTTTAAGTCGCTCGGCTATCTTCATATCATCCGTTTAGTACAACGATTCCCCGCAAAGCGTATATACCAGTCCGACCAGCGATACAATCATGACAATGGCTCCGATGATGCGATTCATTATCCAAATGCCCCGCAGATTGAACTGAGTGCGTACTTTGTTCACAAAGTAGGTAACTCCGAACCACCATGTCAATGCTCCCAACGCAATGGCTATATAGCCGGTAACGGCTTCGAACACCAACACGCCTTCGCTCACAAAGGCAAACCGCGCAAAGAGACCGATGAACAGGAATATGATAAGGGGATTGGAAAGAGTAACGGCAAAAGCGGTTATGAAGTTATGAAAGTAGGTACCTTTATTGCCCGAAACCGGACGTATGGACTGTACGGGGTTACTGCGAAATGTATAGATACCGAACGCCAGCAACATGATGCTCCCGAGGAGCTGAAGGTAGAAGATGTTCTTCTCTACGTAGTCGAACACAAAACTCATGCCGTATCCCGTGAGCAAGGCATAGGCTATGTCGCTCAACGAAGCGCCTAATCCGGTAATGAAACCATACCATCTGCCTTTATTCAGTGTGCGCTGTATGCACAGTACGCCCACAGGACCTAAAGGAGCTGAGACTACCACCCCGATAATGAGCCCCTTCCACAATATGTCAAATATGGTTCCGAAATGAATCATGTCGCAAATATCGTGTTTTTTTATGAGACGTTCCAAATAGTGTTCACGTTTTTTCAGAGTTGGCAATGAGCACAAAGCGATTCGGACATACGGATGCCGACAACCCCGCCGGGCGAACGACACGTAACCGCATGTGAAATTTCGAAATAATATACATCACGACAAACCGGTTTCGTGTGTTCGAAAACCATACAGGAACGCTACTCTTACCGCACAGGAATGCTACCCGAACCGCATGGGTACGGTTCGGGTAGTATGCCCATAGGATTCCCCTGCGTTTTTAGATTTCTATAACAAACTATTTATCAGACATTTGCACTCACCGGAAATCACCTTTCACATATAGACTGAAGAAGAGTGTCTCATATTCATAAAAATCTTACAAGAAAAAGTCTTGGGCATACAAACGAACAAACGACATGTAGCGAGGCTCTTTCAATCCCAAATAGAGACATCGCATAAAATCAGAACGATTTCTAAACAACGCTATCAGTTTTTATACTTATCTTTGCCGCACTTATACATCAAAGCAGACGTAAACTTCAATCATATACAATACACATGATTCTATTCTTCAGAACCTCATCTCAAAGCGTGATAGCCGTAGCGTGCGAACACGCGCTCTCGCAAGAAGAAAGCGACAAGCTGTGCTGGCTCTTCGGAGAAGCCAACCCCGAAAGTGAAGACAATTTGAAAAACTGTTTTGTGGGTCCTCGCAAGGAAATGATTACTCCGTGGAGCACCAATGCGGTGGAAATTACCCAAAACATGGGTTTCACCGGCATACAACGCATCGAGGAGTACTTTCCGGTAGCCAACGAAAAGGCATCTTACGACCCCATGCTGCAACGGATGTACCAAGGATTGAATCAGGGAATATTCACCACCAACCGGCAACCGGAACCCATTGTACACATCAGCGATCTCGAAGCATACAACGAGCAGGAAGGTTTGGCACTCTCGCAAGAAGAAATGGAATACCTCAAGAAAGTAGAGAAAGATCTCGGACGCCCGCTTACCGACTCCGAGGTATTCGGTTTTGCGCAAATCAACTCCGAACACTGCCGCCATAAGATATTCGGAGGTACATTCATTATCGATGGCGTGGAGCAGGAATCTTCACTCTTTCAAATGATAAAGAAAACCACGCAAGAGAATCCCAATAAAATCATCTCGGCATATAAAGATAATGTGGCTTTCGCCGAAGGACCGCTCATTGAGCAATTCGCTCCGGCAGACCACTCCCGCCCCGACTTCTTCCGTATAAAAGACATCAAAAGCGTCATCTCGCTGAAAGCGGAAACGCACAACTTCCCCACTACCGTAGAACCCTTTAACGGGGCATCCACCGGTACAGGCGGTGAAATCCGCGACCGTATGGGCGGCGGAAAGGGTTCGTGGCCCATTGCCGGAACAGCCGTGTACATGACATCATATCCCCGAACGGAAGAAGAACGCCCGTGGGAAGAGTTGCTGCCCGTGAGACAGTGGCTTTATCAAACTCCGAAACAAATCCTCATCAAGGCATCAAACGGTGCAAGCGATTTCGGCAACAAATTCGGACAACCGCTCATTTGCGGCTCGGTGCTGACATTCGAGCATCGCGAACACAAAACAGAAACCTCCGATGAAAATCCGCTGTACGGATACGACAAAGTTATCATGCTCGCCGGAGGTGTGGGCTACGGCACACAGCGCGACTGTCTGAAAGACGCACCCGAAGCGGGCAACAAAGTAGTGGTAATCGGCGGAGACAACTACCGCATCGGATTGGGAGGAGGTTCGGTTTCGTCGGTAGATACCGGGCGATACAGCAGCGGCATTGAACTCAATGCCGTGCAAAGAGCCAATGCAGAGATGCAGAAACGCGCCTATAATGTGGTACGCGCCCTTTGCGAAGAAGAAACCAATCCGATAGTGTCCATACACGACCACGGTTCGGCTGGACATGTGAACTGCTTGTCAGAACTAGTGGAAGAATGCGGAGGTTTGATAGAAATGGACAAGCTCCCTATCGGAGACCAGACTCTCTCCGCCAAAGAAATCATAGCCAATGAAAGCCAGGAGCGTATGGGATTGCTCATTCGCGAAGAAGCCATCGATCACGTACGCAAAATAGCCGAACGCGAACGCGCCCCGATGTATGTGGTGGGCGAGACCACCGGCGACCACCGGTTCGCTTTCGAGCAGGCCGACGGCGTACGTCCCTTCGACTTGGCAGTAGAGCAGATGTTCGGATCGTCTCCCAAAACTTATATGGTGGACGAAACGGTGGAACGGCATTACGAAATGCCCGTTTATGAACAATCGAAACTGCACGAATATCTTGCAAACGTGCTGCAATTGGAGGCAGTGGCGTGCAAAGACTGGCTCACCAACAAAGTAGACCGTTCCGTAACGGGTAAAATAGCCCGCCAACAATGCCAGGGCGAACTGCAATTGCCATTGAGCGACTGTGGCGTAGTAGCATTGGACTATCGTGGAGAAAAAGGTATAGCCACTTCCTTGGGACATGCCCCGCAAGCGGCGTTGGCAAATCCGGAAGCCGGCTCCGTGCTTGCAGTCAGCGAAGCGTTGACCAACTTGGTGTGGGCGCCGCTGGCAGACGGTTTGGACAGCGTATCGCTGTCAGCCAACTGGATGTGGCCGTGCCGTTCCCAAAAGGGAGAGGATGCCCGGCTCTATGCCGCCGTAAAAGCTTTGAGCGACTTCTGCTGCTCTCTGCAAATCAATGTGCCCACGGGTAAAGACTCGTTATCCATGACTCAGAAATACCCCGACGGCAGCAAGGTTATATCTCCGGGAACGGTAATCGTCTCGGCAGGCGGCGAGGTATCCGATGTAAAGAAAGTGGTTTCTCCCGTGTTGGTAAACGATTTAAAAAGCACGCTCTATCACGTAGATTTCAGTTTTGACTCATTGAAGCTGGGAGGTTCCGCCTTTGCCCAGTCATTGGGTAAAGTGGGCGACGAGGTTCCCACCGTAATGAATGCCGAATATTTCAGGGATGCTTTCCTTGCCATACAGGAATTGGTAGAAAAGCAGCTGATTCTTGCCGGGCACGACATCTCCGCCGGCGGTCTCATTACCACACTGCTGGAAATGTGTTTTGCCAATACCGAAGGAGGTATGGAAATCAACCTCGACAAGATTAAGGAAACCGATTTGGTAAAAATACTGTTCGCCGAAAATCCGGGAATCGTGATTCAAGTAAGCAACAAACATCGGGATGAGGTAAAGAAGATTCTGGAAGAAGCCGGCATAGGTTTTGTCAAAATAGGCGAACCGGCAGAGGAACGGCACATACTCGTGTCGAAAAACGGAGCCACATACCAGTTCGGCATAGACTACATGCGCGACGTTTGGTATTCGTCTTCTTACCTGTTGGACCGTGAACAGTCCATGAACGGATGTGCTCAAAAACGCTTCAACAACTTTAAACAACAACCTATTGAATTTGCTTTCCTCCCCGGGTTCAAAGGTAAATTCTCACAATACGGCATAGATCCCGCACGCCGCACACCCAGCGGAATACGCGCAGCCATCATCCGTGAAAAAGGAACGAACGGAGAACGCGAGATGGCTTATTCGCTCTATCTCGCCGGATTCGATGTAAAGGATGTAACCATGACCGACCTCATCAGCGGGCGGGAAACACTGGAAGACGTCAACATGATCGTCTATTGCGGCGGATTCTCCAATTCCGACGTATTGGGTTCCGCCAAAGGTTGGGCAGGAGGTATCCTTTTCAACCCCAAGGCAAAGGAAACGTTAGACCGCTTCTATGCACGCGAAGACACGCTCTCGCTCGGTATTTGCAACGGTTGCCAGCTCATGATGGAACTGGGGCTTATCAACCCCGAACATAAGAAAAAGGGGCGCATGCTCCACAACGACTCCCACAAGTTCGAGTCGGTATTCCTCGGCGTAACCATCCCCACCAATCGCAGTGTCATGTTCGGCTCGCTGAGCGGAAGCAAATTGGGTATCTGGGTGGCGCATGGAGAAGGAAAATTCTCATTGCCTTATCCCGAAGAGAAGTACAACGTGGTAGCTACCTACTCTTACAGTGAGTATCCGGGTAATCCGAACGGTTCGGACTACGACGTGGCTGCCCTGGCAAGTAACGACGGCAGGCACATCGCCATGATGCCGCATCTGGAGCGAGCCATCTTCCCGTGGCAGAACGGATACTACCCTGCCGAGCGTAACGGGAATGACCAAGTTACTCCATGGATAGAAGCCTTTGTGAACGCAAGAAATTGGATTGCGGAGAAGACAAAGAAATAACTCCGACAGACAACGGTGGAGAAAATTTATCCTCGTCTCTAAAAGTCTACTAAGGGAGAATAACCATATGCTCTGAAAGAGACTGTTCCACCTTTGCCGTTTATTCTAAAATCATAGCCGGAAATCATGCTGCCCCAGCGGATTCCGGCTATGATTTTAGAAATTCTTCATTATTGCATTAATTATAAGACAAGAAAACTTCTTCTTGTTGTTACATTTCCTGATTCTCCCAATGAGTGCTATTTCTTCCCCGAAAGAGACGGGAAACATCATTGTGTCAGGTATACACCTTTCACACGTAAAATTGCTTTTATCAAATAAAAAACATAAATTTGCGATAATTTACTAATTCCTGTTTCTTGGGAGAAGACACGGCGATTTATGAAAAAAAGCATCCTATTGATTCTGTTCTCATGTCTTATCTGTCGGGTAATTGCCTATGCGCAACCGGTGAAACACGCTGCAACATCTACTCTACTCTCGTGCAATCCTTGGATAATAGCGGGGATTGCGACCCTTATCGCCACCGTTATCGTTATTGTCGCATCCTATCTTTTCTTTACAAGAAAATTGATTCGCACCATCGACGAAAGACGCCGCTTCTTCTTACGGATGGCGCACGACGTACGTACTCCAATCTCATTGATCAAAGCTCCGTTGGAAGAACTTCGGACACAAGAGGGATTGCCGGGCGGAGTACAAGCGAACGTGAACATCGCCTTACGCAATCTTGATACGCTATCGCAACTTACAACCAATCTTATCCAGCTCGACCGCACGGATACGGTCGACAGGTCGTTGCACCTATCGGAGCACGAACTGAAAGGATACATAGAGGAAATTATCCGGCAGTTTTCATCTTGCGCGTCGGCCAAACACATCACACTCAGTCATGAGAGTGGTTTTGAAAATCTCAATGTATGGTTAGATAAGGAGAAAATGGATTCGATACTGAAAAATATACTCTCGAACGCCATCAAATATACCCCGGAGAACGGAAAAGTGACCGTCTCTACCGAGGCTTCTTCAAGAGAATGGAGTATTTCTGTTAAGGATACGGGGATCGGTATCCCCCTGTCCGAACAAAAAAGACTAACCGGAAGCAGTTTTCATTACCATCGTGCGATAAGTCGCTACCGATTAACGGAAGGCGGAGGCACCGGACTGTTCCTCATAGCGCGGTTAACCGCACTGCATAAAGGAAAAATCAAACTGCAAAGCGAAAAAGAAAAAGGTACTCTGATCCGCCTTTCTTTCCCGAAAGACAAAAAGAAGTTCCCAAAGGCCTTACAAGTATCAAAACAAGAACTGCCTCGCTCTCCTCTGTTTGCAATGGAAAACGGTTCCTCTCCCATCCAAGAGGAAAATAACCTGAATGTGAAAACAATGGTTGAGAACCACTCTTCCAAATCGAAACTGTTGATTGTGGAAGAGAACAGCGAACTTAGGGAACATCTTCAACAGATACTTGCCGGCGAATACATCATCCGGTCTTATTCCGACGGACTTCAGGCGCTGGAGAAGGTGAAGGAATATGCACCTGACCTGATAATATCTGACGTCATCATACCGGGAATGCGTGGAGATGAATTGTGCCGTACTCTGAAAAATGACATTGAAACGTCTCACATCCCCTTCATCCTGCTGACTGCGCTCAACCACGAGAAGAATATCATCGACGGTCTGATGAGCGGAGCCGACGAATACATAGTGAAACCCTTCAATACGGGTATTCTGAAAGCAACCATTGCAAACCTGCTCAACAACAGAGCTCTCCTGCGTCAGAAGTACGCTCACCCTGAAATTAGCAATCAGGCAAACGATGATTGCATCAACTGCGCAACCGATCTGGACTGGAAGTTTATTCTGACAGTAAGAAAACACGTAGGAGAAAACATGGATAATTCCACTTTCAATGTGGATGTGCTATGCAACCTGATGAACATGAGTCGTACAAGTTTCTACAACAAGATAAAGGCGCTGACCGATCAGGCCCCGGCAGATTATGTCCGCCTGATCAGGCTTACCCACAGTGCACGCTTGCTACAGGAGCAGCGATACAGTATAACGGAGATTGCCGAGATGACAGGATTTAACGATGCGAAATACTTCCGTGAAGTGTTTAAGAAACATTTCAAGGTCAGCCCCAGCCAGTACGCCAAAAAGAAACAACCGGAAGAAAACCTAAATCCAGAATAAGGACAAATGAATATCTACATAGAAGCTTTCGGCATATTTTCCCGTATAGGGGCTTTCACCATCGGTGGGGGATATGCAATGATTCCATTGATAGAAAAAGAAATCGTCACCAAAAAGCAATGGGTCAGTAAGGAAGAGTTTATAGACTTGGTTGCCGTAGCCCAGTCGTCTCCCGGTGTATTCGCCGTAAACATTTCCATCTTCATCGGATATAAGTTGCGAGGAATAAGAGGAAGCATCGTTACCTCGATGGGTACCATATTGCCTTCTTTCGTCATTATACTCGCCATCGCAATATTTTTCCATAACGTTAAGGATAACCTCGTTGTGGAACGGATTTTCAAAGGTATTCGTCCCGCAGTGGTTGCTCTTATTGCCACGCCTACGTTCAACTTGGCAAAATCTGCCGGAATAAACATCCGCACAATATGGATTCCCATCGTTTCGGCACTTCTCATCTGGTTGCTGGAATTCTCTCCGATCTGGATTATTATATTTGCCGCTACGGGAGGCTATATATGGGGAAAAATACAAAGGAACAAAAACGCATGATATACACACGCCATGATCTATCTGCAACTTTTCTACACGTTCTTTAAAATCGGATTATTCGGATTCGGCGGCGGATATGCAATGCTTTCCCTTATTCAGGGAGAAGTGGTCACACGTTACGGTTGGCTCACCGCCCAGGAGTTTACCGACATTGTAGCCATCAGCCAGATGACTCCCGGTCCTATCGGTATCAATTCAGCCACATATGTAGGTTTTTCTGCCACAGGCAACGTTTTGGGGTCCGTGATAGCCACTTTTGCAGTGGTACTTCCTTCGTTCATATTGATGTTGGCCATCAGTCGTTTCTTCATCAAATATCAGAAACATCCGGTAGTGGAGGGTATATTCGGCGGCATACGTCCGGCAGTGGTGGGCTTGTTGGCCGCAGCCACCTTGGTACTGATGAATACGGAGAACTTCGGTTCTCCCGGAAAGGATACATACGGTTTTATCATCAGCGTCTTCCTCTTCCTTAGCGTATTTGCCGGTAGCAAAATATACAAAATCAATCCCATACTCCTCATCATACTCAGCGGAGTGGCGGGGTTGATTTTATACTGAACGTTTCCGGGAAGAAAACGTCATAGGCAGTATCTGTAAAAGTTCCTACAACTTTATCTTTTTTGAAACCGGAGATGACTCGTTATACAGTCTGTCCAATGCGGTCACGACATAGCGATACTTATTCTTACCATTATCATAAGGTAAACGGTAGAAGTTATTACGGGTAATGGCCACAATGCGGGAAGGGTCTTCAAGATTTATTTTCTCTTTGACATCAAAACGATAGACAACGTACTGCACCGCCCTGCTCATTTCATCCTTATGTTTAGGCGCTGTCCAAAACAGCAGATATCCATCCGCCGTCCATACAGATTTTACTTTACGTACTTTTGCCGGAGGCGTACTGTCCATGAAGTCGAACACCGGTGGTATGGCAGGATATTTGTGATATTCGGTTATTAGCGCATCTCGATAATTTCCGGCGTTCTCTATCACCGCACTCGCAGGCCACTGACAACTTCCGCCTATGGTCTGATATGCGCGCTGCAACCTCATCTTCCTTGCCAATTGATGAACCGAGGGATTCTCCGGATCGGCATTCTGCACCGT
The DNA here is from genome assembly GCA_041855205.1 of Bacteroides sp. Lineage (GTDB taxonomy): Bacteria > Bacteroidota > Bacteroidia > Bacteroidales > Bacteroidaceae > Bacteroides. The sequence goes on along the minus strand of JBHADT010000047.1, from coordinate 15,744 downwards.
ATTCATCACCGAATGTCCAATAAACAGCGGACGGTTCTCCGTATGCTTCGCCCACCATTCCACCAACGTGGCATAATCTGCCGCGGGGTGTCCCACATGCCAGTATATCTGCGGGATGTTATAGTCAATCCAACCTTCTCTTGCCCATAAAAGCACATCGGCATAGAGGTCGTCATAATTCTGTAATCCGTTGGTCTTACTGCCAAGCGGATGTGTTTTCTCGTTTCGGTAAATACCGAAAGGAGATATTCCAAACTTCACCCAGGGTTTCCACTTGCGTATAGTCTCATGCAGCTGCTTTACCAGCAGATTCACATTGCTACGCCGCCAGTCTGCCTTATTACTGAACCCTCCGCCATAACGCGCAAAACTGCTGTCGTCAGGGAAATCTTCTCCTTTAACTGGATAAGGATAGAAATAATCATCCATGTGTATGGCATCCACATCGTATCTCGACACGATGTCGCTCACAACCATACAGATATGCCGCCGGCTCTCCGGAAGTCCGGGGTCGAAAAGAAGCTGATTGCCATAAGTTACGAACCATTCGGGATAGATGTTGTACACATGGTTGGGAGCCAATTGGTTCTTTAAAGAGGTTTTCACCCGATAGGGATTTATCCATGCGTGAAACTCCATGCTCCGCCGGTGGCATTCGTCTATCATAAACTGCATTGGGTCCCAATCCACATCGGGTTCCTTGCCCTGCTCACCCGTGAGGAAGCGGCTCCACGGCTCTAATTGCGACTTATAGAGTGCGTCCGACTCGGGACGTACCTGAAAGATGACGGCGTTGATGCCCGCCCCTTGCAAGGAGTTGAGCTGCTCTACAAGCGTTCGCTTCATCTTCTCCGCATTCATATCTCTAAACTGTCCGTTCACCGACTGTATCCATGCGGCACGGAATTCGCGTTTCGGATACTTTTCCATTCGTGTTTGCGCAACCATATCCCCCCAAAAAAGCAATATAAATGCGCTTATAATAAATCTCAATTTCATAATCTAATTTTCAAATCGGACAAACCGGAATCCGTTACATTCAACTAATTTTATTTTCGGCATGAGTTTAACTAAGCATTCGCTCGCAACATAAACTCAACTCGAGATAAATTTTCTGCCATAAAGTATTTAACAAGACATAGGTAGTCTCCCAAAAGGCGGATAAAAATAAACTTTTTCCCATAGAGAACTTTGCATACACCGGAAAGAATAACAAATCTTAACCAGCCAATCCAGATGTTTCTTGTATAGTTTTGGCTTACAGTAGCTATCTTTGCAGCTTGAAAAAATCTGTAGTATTCCCATCATGACAAAAGAGAATTCCATCATCATAAAAGGTGCACGCGTCAACAACCTGAAAAATATCGATGTCTCTATCCCACGCAACAAACTGGTTATCATAACCGGCTTGTCAGGTTCCGGAAAATCATCTTTAGCTTTCGACACGCTATATGCGGAAGGACAAAGACGATATGTGGAGAGTCTCAGCAGTTACGCACGACAGTTCTTGGGGCGTATGAGCAAACCCGAATGCGACTACATCAAAGGCATCCCCCCCGCCATTGCCATAGAGCAAAAGGTAAACAGCCGTAATCCCCGCTCCACAGTAGGTACTTCTACCGAGATTTACGAATATCTCAGACTGCTATATGCCCGCATCGGACGCACGTTCAGCCCGGTAAGTGGGGAAGAGGTAAAAAAGCACTCAGTAGAAGACATTATAAGATGTATGCTAAGCTACGAGGAAGGAACCCGATACACCGTCTTATCCCCTATCCTGTTACGTGAAGGACGCACATTGGAACAACAGCTGGATATAGACATGAAGCAGGGATTCAACCGATTGGAGGTCAATGGAAAGATGGTACGTATAGATGAATATGTTCCGCAACCCGGCGATACGATATACCGACTGATAGATCGCATGAGCGTAGACAGTGCCAAAGATGCCGTCAGCCGACTGGTCGACTCAGCAGAAACAGCCATGTACGAAGGAAACGGTACATGCCTGCTACGGTTCTATACCGGCGATGAAGAATCAAAACTGCACAGCTTCAGCACCAAATTCGAAGCGGACGGAATGACTTTCGAAGAGCCAAATGATCAGATGTTTTCTTTCAACTCCCCGATAGGAGCATGCCCCGTTTGCGAAGGGTTTGGCAAGGTTATCGGCATTGACGAGCATTTGGTAATTCCCAACCGTTCACTATCCGTTTACGATGGAGCCGTAGTATGCTGGCGTGGAGAGAAAATGGGCGAATGGAGAGAAGCCGTCATCCACCATGCCGGACAAGCCGGATTTCCAATCTTCACTCCCTACTACCAACTTACGGATAAGCAGCGCCAGATGCTATGGGAAGGAACTCCTTATTTCGAAGGCATCAATGATTTCTTTCGTATGCTGGAAGAAAATCAATATAAGATACAGTATAGGGTGATGTTGGCACGGTACAGAGGAAAGACCATCTGCCCGAAATGCCATGGCAGGCGGTTGAAACCAGAGGCCAACTATGTACGTGTGAACGGACGAAGCATCTCGGACTTGGTAGACCTTCCCATTACGGAGTTGAGCGTTTTTTTCGAACAGTTGGTTCTGAACGAGCATGATTCCATGGTAGCTCAACGTATCCTGACGGAAATCAATAATCGTATCCGCTTTCTTCTGGATGTAGGACTAGGGTATCTGACACTCAACCGGCTCAGCAATTCCCTGTCGGGAGGAGAAAGCCAGCGCATTAATCTGGTGACATCGTTGGGAAGCAGCCTGGTGGGGTCTCTGTATATTCTGGACGAACCGAGTATCGGACTCCACAGCAGAGATACGGACAAACTGATTACCGTACTCCGACGCTTGCAACAACTCGGCAACACGGTAGTGGTGGTAGAGCACGACGAAGATATCATAAGAGAAGCCGATTACATTATCGATATTGGTCCGCATGCCGGAAGATTAGGCGGAGAGATAGTATATCAAGGGGATATGAAAGACCTGAAAAAAGGAAGCGACAGCTACACCGTACGCTACCTTCTTGGAGAAGAGACAATCCCCGTTCCGGAGCATCGCCGCTCATGGAACAACTATATTGAGCTAAAAGGAGCGCGGGAAAACAACCTCAAAGGCATTGATGTATGTTTTCCACTCAACGTAATGACTGTGGTGACCGGTGTCAGCGGTTCGGGAAAGAGCACATTGGTGCGCGACATCCTATACCGGGCGCTAAAGCGGGAACTGGACGAGTGCAGCGATCGTCCGGGAGAATTCGTATCCATTGGCGGTGACTTGCGCAATCTGTGGAATGTGGAATTCGTAGACCAAAACCCTATCGGTAAATCTTCCCGCTCCAATCCCGTGACATACATCAAGGCTTACGAAGAGATTCGCAAACTGTGGGCGGAGCAACCACTTGCCAAACAGATGCACTACACTGCGGGGCATTTTTCTTTCAACAGCGAAGGAGGCCGTTGTGAAGAATGTAAGGGAGAGGGAAGCATTACAGTGGAAATGCAGTTTATGGCAGACTTGGTTTTGGAGTGTGAATCTTGTCATGGCAAACGCTTCAAACCCGACACTCTGGAGGTCACTTACCACGGTGTCAACATCTACGACGTGTTGGAAATGACCGTCAACCAAGCTGTCGAGTTCTTCGGGAAGTACGGACAAAAACGCATCGTCAAACGACTCACCCCCCTGCAAGATGTAGGATTGGGATACATCAAACTCGGACAATCTTCGTCTACTCTTTCAGGTGGCGAGAACCAACGGGTGAAGCTGGCATACTACCTCAGTCAGGAGAAAACAGACCCCACATTGTTTATTTTCGATGAACCTACCACCGGACTGCATTTCCATGACATACGCAAGCTGCTGGAAGCATTCAATGCCCTTATACTGCGAGGACACTCCATCATTATCATCGAGCACAACATCGATGTCATCAAATGTGCCGATTACGTAATAGACTTGGGACCTGAAGGCGGAGAGAAGGGAGGAAGAATAGTGATAGCCGGAACCCCTGAAGAAGTAGCGCAATGCGAAGCGAGTCATACGGGAGTATTCCTTCGGAAGAAACTATCCGAGAGTAAGAAATGAATTCCGCTCATCGCAAGAGCCGGCTCCGAATCTCCCAAACGCCGGACACTCCCTCACATAGTTCAAACGAAGTGTACTTTTGTTCCGGCGAGACATCGTACACATTTCAAAGATGAAAATAGCAGAAACTCTTTTTTCACAAACCGGTCTCATGTAACAAGATGAGAATAAATACAGAAATCAAATATCCCTCAAAGCTTAAAAAAGCAGAGAACTGCAAAATAAGGTAACCCGTAAATACATAACTATACGAATTTAACCCTATATTTGCTGAACGTTTCTCTGAAAGTTTATCTTATAGCCTCACAATAAACAAAATCAGAATATCATAAGTATTTAATTAACCGTTATTACAAAAGAAATGGGTAAAGTACTAATTATCGGTGCGGGCGGTGTAGGTACCGTTGTAGCGCACAAAGTGTCTCAGAATCCGGAAGTATTTACAGAAATAATGATTGCCAGCCGGACCAAATCGAAGTGCGACGCTATTGTGAAAGCGATAGGCAATCCGAACATCAAAACCGCACAGGTAGATGCCGACAGTGTAGAGGAGCTGGTAGCCTTGTTCAACCGTTTCAAACCAGAAATCGTTATCAACGTGGCACTCCCTTACCAAGACCTTACCATCATGGAGGCATGTTTGAAGAGTGGTGTAAACTATCTAGACACAGCCAACTATGAGCCTAAAGATGTAGCTCATTTCGAGTACAGCTGGCAATGGGCTTACAAGAAACGTTTCGAAGAAGCGGGACTGACAGCCATTCTCGGTTGCGGTTTCGACCCGGGAGTGAGCGGGATATTTACCGCTTACGCAGCCAAGCACATCTTCGATGAGATCCATTATCTCGACATTGTAGACTGTAATGCGGGGAATCATCACAAAGCATTCGCCACAAACTTCAATCCCGAAATCAACATCCGCGAAATTACCCAGAACGGACGTTTTTACGAAGACGGTAAATGGGTAACAACCAAGCCTCTGGAAATTCACAAAGATTTGACATACCCGAACATCGGACCGCGCGATTCTTATCTGCTCTTCCACGAAGAGTTGGAATCACTGGTCAAGAACTTCCCCAGTATCAAGCGTGCTCGCTTCTGGATGACGTTCGGTCAGGAGTATCTGACCCACCTGCGCGTAATCCAGAATATCGGTATGGCACGTATCGACGAGATAGATTACAATGGCATGAAAATCGTTCCATTACAGTTCCTCAAAGCCGTTCTTCCCAATCCTCAGGATCTCGGCGAAAACTACGAAGGGGAAACGTCTATCGGCTGTCGTATACGCGGATTGAAAGACGGTAAGGAACGCACTTATTACGTGTATAACAATTGCAGTCATCAGGAAGCGTATAAAGAAACCGGAATGCAGGGTGTAAGCTACACCACCGGTGTTCCCGCCATGATAGGCGCCATGATGTTCCTGAAAGGACTTTGGAAAAAGCCAGGTGTATGGAATGTGGAAGAATTCGATCCCGATCCGTTCATGGAACAACTCAACAAACAAGGGTTACCCTGGCACGAGGAGTTTGACGGCGATCTGGAATTGTAGTATAACACACAGACCACTGATATGAAAACAGGAGATAAAGCACCCGAGATATTGGGCGTAAACGAAACCGGAAAAGAGATCCGTCTCAGCGACTATAAAGGCAAGAAGATAGTGCTATACTTCTATCCCAAGGACATGACCTCGGGATGCACCGCACAAGCCTGCAATCTGCGAGACAACTACACGGAATTGCGCCAAGCCGGCTATGAAGTGATTGGAGTGAGTGTAGACAGCGAAAAGTCCCATCAAAAATTCATAGAGAAAAACAGCCTTCCATTTACACTCATTGCCGACACGGAAAAGAAACTGGTGGAACAATTCGGCGTGTGGGGAGAGAAAAGCATGTACGGTCGTAAATACATGGGTACTTTCCGAACCACTTTCATCATCGATGAAGAAGGGGTGATAGAACGCATCATCACACCCAAAGAAATAAAAACCGGTACACACGCTTCGCAGATATTGAAGTAAGAGACGGAATCCGGCATTCCCAAACAGTATGCTGAATAACTAAAATCCAATAAACAAAATGGCAAAGAAAGATGAATTGAACTTTGAGAATGACGGCAAAGCGAACCCGAGCGAAAAGCTGAAGGCTTTGCAAGCTGCCATGGACAAGATAGAAAAGAACTTCGGCAAAGGTTCCATTATGAAAATGGGCAACGAAAGCGTCGATGAGGTAGAAGTAATTCCCACAGGCTCAATCGGACTCAATGTGGCATTGGGTGTGGGAGGGTACCCAAGAGGACGTATTATCGAAATCTACGGTCCGGAATCATCCGGTAAGACGACACTGGCCATCCACGCCATTGCAGAAGCGCAGAAAGCAGGAGGAATAGCCGCTTTCATCGACGCCGAACATGCTTTCGACCGTTTCTATGCCGCCAAACTGGGGGTAGATATAGACAACCTGCTGATTTCGCAACCGGACAACGGGGAACAGGCTTTGGAAATAGCCGAACAACTTATCCGTTCGTCCGCCATAGATATCATTGTGGTGGACTCCGTTGCCGCCCTCACCCCCAAAGCGGAAATAGAAGGCGACATGGGAGACAACAAGGTAGGTCTGCAAGCGCGGCTTATGTCTCAGGCTTTGCGCAAACTTACTTCCTCGGTAAGCAAAACCCGTACCACCTGCATTTTCATCAATCAATTGCGCGAGAAGATAGGTGTTATGTTCGGAAACCCCGAAACCACCACCGGAGGTAACGCGTTGAAGTTCTACGCTTCGGTGCGCTTGGATATTCGCCGCGCACAACAAATCAAAGACGGCGAAGAGGTGATAGGAAACCAGACACGCGTAAAGGTGGTCAAGAACAAGGTAGCTCCTCCTTTCCGTAAGGCTGAGTTCGACATCATGTTCGGCGAAGGAATATCGCACAGTGGGGAGATTATCGACCTGGGTACAGACAAAGGAATAATCAAGAAGAGCGGTTCGTGGTACAGCTATGGAGACACTAAGTTAGGACAGGGACGTGATGCAGCGAAACAGTGTATCGCAGACAATCCCGAACTGGCTGAAGAACTTGAGACGCTCATCTTTGCCGAGTTGAAGAAAGAATAAAGAACATCATCTCGTAACAGACTCACCCCCTTATCCTTTCCAGTAAAGAGGAATGCGATAAGGGGTTATTTTTTGCTGAATCTTTCACCCACAAAACCATTTCCTGTTTCGCCGGTAATAAGGTTGTAATGCAAAAAAAGAGGTGGTGTGGGATTAAGATCGTAGTAATCCATCTCTGCTATCGGCAAAGAAAAATACGCCAACTTATCATAGCTCGTATAAAGGCGCGGCAAGACCGGATTGTTTTGATAAATCCAGCGTCGGGTTTCTCCGTCCACATCAAAGTTTACTGTTCCTGAACAGCGCACAGATATTTGACCGGCAAAGGAAAGCAATTCGATGTGCGGGTTCCGTTGCAACTGTCTGTAAACGGCTTTTTCGGGAGAAGTGGCGAAGTAGAGTACTGTGCCATCCATCCTCATGATCTGAAAAATACGAATTGCGGGTTGACCATCCTCGCAGGTAGCCAAAGCCACTTCATTGTGCAGACGCAAAAAGTCAAGTGCTTTTTCCATTATGATTGTTTGTTTGAGTTGAAAAATAAATCAGTATTCCAACCGCCGAATAATCCGGGACAAATCCTCAGTAAAGGAGGTGAAACGCTGCAATCCGGGAACAATCGGTTGGGGATAATCGCGATTGAAACGCACGAGCGCGGCATGGGAGAACTCAAAAGCCATCCGTTCGAAAGGAAAACGGATAATGGATGGAGTATTGAATCCTACACCGAACTCCAGCAACAACAATCGCCCCTTACTTGCCTCCTCCACAAACAGGCGATATTTTTTCGCCTGCCGGTGCCAATGCGCATCTTCCACAAATGTATCATCGCAACGCAGATGGGGCGACAGCGGTTCACCGGTTCCGGGCATGCAGGGGATGAGTTCCGTGGGAATACGGCAGTCGTTGATAGCAGGTAAGACTCGCTCTATCCACTCTTTATTGTCATACAGTTTCTGAGAACGTCCTGTGCGTGACTGAAAGAATGCGTAATCGCCCTGTGTGGCAAAAATCCGTTTCCGGTCGAATCCCGTTTTCTCGAATTGCCCGTCTACATTGGTTGTGATAACGAAATATCTTTTTCGCTTCACAAGTTCCAGCAACCGGCTATATAATAATGTCACATCCGTACGGTAACGGGCAAACCATATATGCTTCGCCCAATATGCCCAATACTCCTCTTCCGTTCCGAAGGGATAGAACGACGAGGAATACAGATCGGTGATGCCGTAATGTTCTATCCACGGACGAAACTCCCGCTGAAACTCCTCGCCCGCATACTCCAATCCGGCAGCCGCCGAAAGTCCTGCACCGGCTCCGATGATCACATAGTCGGCATCAACAAGCAATCGGCGGACTTTGGTCAGGCGATCTTTCAAAGAAGGGATTCCTGCGGCAGAAGGGTTAAATAAGTTTCCGATAGATTTCACGGTCGATATCCTTATAAACGTTGAACACTATTGTCTCCAGATTCACGGCATTGAATGTCCGTATGGTATGCACGGCTATTTCGGCTGCCCGTTGGTTGGGGAAACGAAACACTCCGGTGGAAATACAGCAGAAAGCAATGCTCCGACAACCTGCCTCATCTGCTTTTGCCAAACAGGCACGGTAACAATCCGCCAGCTGCCTCTCCTGCTCCGGAGTGGGCGCTTCGCCGACAACGACCGGTCCAACGGTATGGATGACATAACGTGCAGGCAGATTGTAGCCTTTTGTCAAGCGCGCCCGTCCCGTCTCTTCGTCATGCCCTTGCAGTATCATCTGCTCGAAACACTCTTGCCGCAACTGCACGCCTGCCGCCGAATGAATGGCGTTATCTATACAGAAATGAAGCGGAACGAGGCATCCGAGCATCTTGGCGTTGGCTGCGTTGACGATGGCATCCATCTTGAGCCGTGTGATATCGCCCTGCCATAACACAACGCCTTTCTGCTTTATCTCGACAATCCCTTTGTCTTCTTTCTGCCACTGAAGTTCCCTGTCTTGCGACTCCAGAAAGTCTGCACTAACGGGAGCGGGCTTCCACTCGTTCATCAGAGCCCGCATCAGCAACTGCTTTTCACGAAGTCCCGAAGGTATCTGATGGCAGACATTTGCCTCTGCCATCAGATATGTTATGATATTGTCCAGATTCTCAAGCCTGTCCATAGGATTATGGATTCTTCGTATCAATAACCGATAGTGAAACGCTCTTTATGGTGTTCCTCTTTTTCCAGTTCATCCACCATCGCAAGGGCATAGTCCTGAACCGATATATGGCTTTGCCCGTCGGCATCTACAATAAGGTCGTCTTTTCCCAGACGGAATGTCCCGGTACGTTTGCCTTCGTTATCGAATGTGCCGGCAGGTGAGAAGAATACCCAATCGATGTCTTTCTCCGCAGTCAGCGTATTCAGGTAAAACTCTCCCAACGGACGCACCCCACCCATGATTTCTTCGGGGATGACACCACTGTCTACCACACGCAGCCCCGGAGCGCAGAACAATGTGCCTGCACCGCCCACGATGAGTAGTCGCTTTACGCCCGACTTTTTGGCGGCTTCGAGAATCTTCGGATAGTTTTCCGTGATAAGACGTGCAATGTCCGGGTTCATCCAACCGGGATTGTAGGCAGAAATGACGGCATCTTTTCCTTCCGCCAGCTTGGCAATGGCATCCGTATCGGAGACATCCGCCGTCACTTCCTCCACTTGCTGATTACCCGCCAATTTACCGAGGGTACGAACCACCGCTGTCACACGGTGACCGCGATTTACCAACTCGTTCAAGATGAATGAACCCACAAAACCCGTAGCGCCAATCAATAATACATTCTTTTTCATAATCTTTCTATTTAAAAAATAAATAATACGTTGTTTTCGTTCTCGTTCTGTTTTTATCCCTTTCGGATGATGCAAAAATAGAACAAGAAGTATTGCCGCACAAGAAGGTACCATTCGGTTTCATAGTTACCGAAATGTAGGAAATAAGAAGACATCGGGGTTACAGAAAAGAGTCTTTAACTCAACTTAACATGAGGAGATGACTTTTGGTGTCGCATGGCTCAAGACATTACGGTATCTTTTAGTTACTTTTGCCGGAAAAGCAGTAAATATGGCGGACATAAAAGCAGCGTATCTGACTTGTCCCATCAGGCAAGTGATAAGTAATTTCGGCGACAAATGGTCTATGCTTGTTCTCTACTCCATCTATGCGAGCGATACAGGCGTGTTGCGCTTCAATGAATTGCGGCATCACATGACAGACTGTTCGCAAAAGATGCTCTCGGCAACGCTGAAAAATCTTGAACAGAACAACCTCATACACAGGGAAGTATACCCGGTTGTCCCTCCGAGGGTCGAATACTCGCTCACGGAGACGGGACGTTCATTGATGCCGGCTATCATGGCTCTGATAGAATGGGCTAAAGAGCATTTCGACGACGTCACAGCCGGAAAAGTCGTCACGGACTGATCGTCCGACGGCACCCCTCCTGCTCCTCGTCACACATCGGCACGTTTCAGCAGACGTTTCGCCGCATCCGAAGCGGCAACCAGTCCTCCCGCCATCATTATAATGTCTTTTATCACCAAACGTCCTGCCGCAGACAGGTAAGGAAAACCGTAATTGGGCGTGGGCAAGTCGCCTCCGAGATTGGGTACCCACGTTTCCGGCGTAGTAATGAGGAAAGAGAGTGTAACCACGGACATCATGAACGTGAGCAAACCTCCCACTACACCGATCTTCGGACTCCAGATTCCCAGCAGCGTAAGCGTGCCGATAAGCACAATAACCACTCCCAAACCATAAGAAAACAGATAGGTTCCGTTCGATTTGTGCCACTCTATGTTCTTTACCACCATTCTCCCCTCGGGATTTCGATGCAATACGTACTCCTTCACCGTCTCGCCTTTCTCATTAACAGCCGTTTTGGAAGAATTGTTGTAGAGAAAACTCATAAACGGACTGTTGGAGACGAACGGAACTATACCGTCGGCTTCATACTGAAAAGCTTTCAGTCCGCCTATCCATGCCATCACCACAAAGATGGATATACGCACAAAATGGATGAAACCCGCCTGGCTACCTGCCAGAATATTCAAACCCCAATCGATAAAATCTTTCATCTTTTTCATTGTCTCTTTCTTTTACTTAATGTTCGGTGAACCTGAGATAAGAATCGTACGAGAAACGGTGAAAAGCGATATAAACACCTAATAAACAGCTTATTGATAAGTAACAACAAAAACCGGCAGCAGCTTACGGACACCGTAGGAGAACAACTCTTGTACGGTTCGGGAACCACACGGGAACGGTCCGGATACCGCACTTGTACCGTTCCTGAATATGACTTGAAGATTGTCTCACATATATCCCAACTACGGACTTACATTATTTCATGCAACATCTGCGAAATGGATTCTTAATATCCGGCTCACCTCACCGGATTAATAAATCAAAATATCATAATGCAAAAATAGGGGTATGCGAAACATAAAGGAATGGACAAAAGAGGATATGGCATAGACTATTTAGCCACGATGGAAATACCTACTTTTTCGCGATAATGCAACGGAGAAAGTCCCACGGCTTTCTTGAAATAACGGCTGAAATAGAATTCGTCCGAGAAATTCAACTCGGCGGCAATCTCCTTAACAGATTTATGCGTGAGATGCAGCAGCTTCTTCGCCTCCAGCACGACCCTGTCCTGAATAAGCATCATCGGCGTTTTACCAAACAGTTGCTTCGTTTTCTTTGTGAAGGCTCCCACGGACAAAGCAAGCATCGAAGCGTAATACGACGCACTGCGCTCCTGCACGAAATATACTTCTATAAGTTGCTGTATGGCTGTCATCTCTTGATTGAACACTATACTACGATTCTTGTCCTGCAACATTTTATTTTTCTCTCTACTGCAGAAAGCCAATATCAGTTGCAGATAAGCTTTCAGTATAGCATCCGAGAATTCCACTGTTTCCCGGAACATCTCTTTACTTATTTTCCCAAACATTGAGCTGAGCTCTTCGAAATCCTCGTCTGATACCCGGATGTGCGGATATTGATAGATATTATTGAAAAGCAGACCGTTGCAAGCCACTTCTTTCTTGTGAAACTCTATGCAATAGAAATCGCCGTGAAAAGAGAGTAACTCTATACACACGTTTTCATCTCCGCTCCATACAAAGGTTTGGTAAGGAGCGAAAAACAAAACGGTGTTTCCCTCGAAATCATATTCAGTGAAATCAATGGAAAACTTTCCCTTTCCTCTGAACAAAAGCACATGGTAGCAGGAAGACACATAGGGTCGAAGAAAGTATGAACCCCTCTTTTGAGAAATATCGAACAGGGAGTTTTCCATATAACAAATGAGTTGCTTGCTATTCCATAAAGGTTTGAGGATTTTCTTACACACCGCAAGTCCATCTACGGGGAAGCAACCCGGTACCGGTCGCTTCCCCGCAAAAACCAAACAGTGCTTAGCGAACCATTATCAAAGCAGATTGTGCAGGAACGTACACACCCGGTCCGTAAAGTGTTCCCAGACCTTTTTCATTGATAAGCCCGTCTTTACAAACCACCGTGTATTTCCCTTCCGGAACATTCAGGGCAGCCGGTTGTCTGCGAGCGTTGAACGCCACAACGATTTCCTGCCATTCATCACCGTTTGCTTTGTCCTTCAAGCGAAAAGCTATCAGATTCTCACCTTCCACCGGCAGAAACTCCAGATGCTTCCTCACCTTTTCCGCATCTCCCATACGGAAAGCGGGATGATTCTTTCGAAGCTGTATGAGGTCTTTATAATAGGTAAACACATCTTTGCAGGTCGCCTTCTGTCGCCAGTCGATAGCGTTAATATAATCCGGACTCTCAAAGCTATTGTGTACTCCTTTCTTGTCACGCATCACCTCCTCGCCGGCATAGATGAAAGGAATGGCCTGAGAGGTAAAAACCACTGTTTGCGCCAATTTATCCAGCCTCACGAGTTCAGCCTCCGTAATATCCGGATAAGTAGCTTTCAGCCTATCCACCAAACACATATCATCGTGACATGACACATATCCTATCATCTGGGTAGGCTGTTCCGCCCAGAATTTTTTACTGTAATTAACCGAATCGATGTTTACTTGCGGGTGATAGACGGCCCCCGCAATACCATACTTGATACTCTCTTCTCCTCCGGGCACACCGATAAGGAAAGCCCCGCGATGGTCGTCGTTGAAAGGACCGCGCAGTCCGTCACGCATTTCGTCGGAGAAAACTGCGATTCCCGGCATGCTGCCCACATTGGCTTTCATTGCCAACGAATCTGCCGGATATTGCGGTGCATTGGCAGCCCACCCTTCACCGTAGATAAGAATAGAGGGGTCGATGGCGGTAGCCGCTTTGCGTATTTCATTCATGGTTTCAATGTCGTGAATACCCATCAAATCAAAGCGGAAACCGTCCAAATGGTATTCATTAATCCAATAACAAACGGACTCTATCATGTATTTCCGCATCATGGCCCGCTCACTTGCGGTTTCATTACCGCAGGCGGAAGCATTGGCGAAGCTTCCGTCGGGCATATGCCGGTAGAAGTAACCGGGTACCGTGCGTTCAAAGTTACTGTCTGCCGTGTTAAACGTATGGTTATACACCACATCCAATATCACCCGTATTCCCGCCCGATGAAGCGCTTGCACCATCTGCTTGAATTCCTTAATGCGTGTCGTAGGATTGTAAGGGTCGGTCGAGTAAGAGCCTTCGGGTACATTGTAGTTCAACGGGTCATACCCCCAATTGTATTTATTGTCGCTTAAACGGGTTTCGTCAACCGAAGCGTAATCGTAAGACGGGAGCAGGTGCACATGCGTTATTCCCAACTCCTTCAAATGGTCTATACCGGTTTTCAGATTTTCGGGACTCAATGTGCCTTCTTCCGTCAGGGCAAGGAACTTTCCCTGATGCCTGATGCCTGAAGAAGAATCGATGGAAAAATCCCGGTGATGCATCTCATAGATAATCGCATCGGCAAAAGAGGTAAATGCCGGACGTTTATCCTCTTGCCACCCTTCAGGGTTTGTGGCTTTCATATCTATAATCGCCGCACGTTTTCCATTTACTCCCACCGCCTTGGCATTTATACCCGGAGTATCTCCCAACCATCTGTCTTTTACCTTCACGTTGAAAGTATAAAATTTCCCCAACAAATCCTGAGCGACGTCAACAGTCCAAGTACCCTCCTCCGCTCTACACATGGCGACGGTTTCATAGGCATGCCCGCCTTCGCCCATCTCAAACAGCATTAAACGGACCTCATCCGCAGTAGGTGCCCACAATGTGAATTTGGTGTTCTGGGGAGAATATTCCATCTCGGTCAGAGTTCCGGAACGCACCGGATAGTCTTCGTAAGAGTTATAAGCTTTGGGGGTTGAGGAACATCCTGCCAAAGTCAAGGTTGTCATAGCAATTAGTGCAAAGTTTTTAATATTCATAGTATCAGTTATATATGGTTTGATTGGTTTTAGTTCCTCATCCTTTTACCTTGGAGGGATTTTTGGCGATGTAGTCTTTCCAGCCGTTGTAATCCTTCTTCGCGGCGGGACGTCCCATCTGCAAATAGTGGCAATATGCGGCGGCAAGCCCGTCAGTGGCATCCATAAACACCGGCATATCCGCTTTCGACAAGCGGAGCATACGCTGCAACATATCCGCCACCTGCTCTTTGGAAGCCTGACCATTGCCTGTAATGGCCATTTTGATTTTCAACGGAGCGTATTCGGTTATCGGAATGTCCCTGCTCAGAGCGACAGCCATAGCCACTCCCTGTGCCCTACCCAGTTTAAGCATAGACTGTACGTTTTTCCCGAAAAAGGGAGCCTCGATAGCCAATTCATCCGGCAAGAAACTTTCTATAATGCCCAACACACGTTCATGTATATGGCGTAGTTTGAGATAGTGGTCCCTAAATTTGCGCAGGTCTACAATCCCCATTGCCACCATTTCAGGAACAGTACCTTTTACGCTCAACACCCCATATCCCATGATAGTTGTTCCGGGGTCGATGCCAAGAATGACTTTCTCTTTAACCGGTTGTATCATTCTACAACCTCCATTAAGGTAGAGAAAGCAACTACCTTGTCTTTAAATAGTTTCATCAGTTCATCATGCATCGTCGTTCCTTTCTCTATGTGCCAACGATGCAAATCAGCAGAATTATCTACCTCGAACTGAACAGAATAGGAACAAGAATCTTGTTCCTTAAAATTCAGTATATGCAATATGCGAGGTGAACGCAGAAGAGCACGTTTTTCAACTTCCGGCAAGTAGACTTCTTTTATCCAAATCAGGAAATTCTTTGCCAGATTCTCCTCTATATGATAGGTGGTATTGTAAATCAACATAAACTTTTCATCATTTTCTCGCAAACATAGCAATTATTTCAGAATAATAGATATATTTGCACCTGCAAAACGGGAGAGGCGACCTTCCAAGGTTAGTGCCATCTTTTGTAAAGCATAAGATACAGGGGGCGTTAGCTCATCTGGCTAGAGCGCGACACTGGCAGTGTCG
>JBHADT010000046.1:0-117933 GCA_041855205.1 Bacteroides sp. | reverse complement strand
GCATGATAGCCCACTGCACGCAGTACGTTGTAACGAATGTCGGAGTCTTCCCACACAAAATGCGTTCCTCTCCCTCCGTTTACCTCGGTTCCCAGAAACACGCTCTCATCGACACTGTTGTAGAGTTTTACACTGTCGCAATTACTGTATGCCTCCATCACGGCATTTCTTCGGCCGGTAATGAAACGGTCGTTCCACGTATGGGATACAAGGTATACCACCGGCTCCTTGTCAACCGGAACATAATTAGCCTTATACATATAATATACATCAAGCGGTTCTTCCCACGGAGCAACCAATCCTTTATAATTGAACGGCCCTACCTTATCGATCCGCCGATACGCCTCATCCGGCTGTTGCCTGCCGGGATTGTCATGGCTGCCGTATATCCACTGAAACTGCCCGCACACGCTGTCGCGCACCTGCTCGGCAAGGCGAATCTTGATTTCCATGAGCCGACACATCCTGTCTTCGCTCCATACTCCCGCAGCATCGAAAGCGGCGGGTTCCGTGTGCAAACCGATGCTGCGCCAGGCACCGTACTCGCCATTGAGCAACTGTCCGGGGCGAGACAACTCACGGGCATAATTGTTTATATCTCCTCCGTACGTACCGCTCCAGTTCTGAATCACATTCCAATCCGTCCCTTCGCCTCCGTTGCAAGTGGTTATTATGCGCATGGTTCGCGCCGTAGGGTCCATTTCCCTGATGATGTCGCTACATTCCCGTGCAAACTCTTCGGGCAGGGTACTTTCGTTCTGCAAACCCCATATCACAAGGCTCGGAGAGTTGCGGCGTTCTTTTACCCAGCGACGCAGCAAAGTCTTGAAGTTATTGCGGAATTCGGGCGTGTCGTACCACACGTGTGCAGAAAACTGTGTCCACCACAGCATTCCCCCCTTATCCCAATAAGTTTGATAATCGAGGTGATGCGGCTGATGCGCATCGCGGAAAGCGTTGAAACCCGCAGCCCGTATCTGTTTGGCGCGTGCAGCCACCTGTTCGCGACTGAATGCGTGGCTCTGTCCGAACTGATGTTCGTATTCGCAGACACCGTTCAGGAACACCGGGGTATCGTTCAGGAAGAAACGTCCGTCTCCGTCGTTACGCTTGACGGGCCAACTCAATGTACGTATTCCGAAAGGGGTGGTTATCTCGTCCGTGGTCTCTCCGTTTCGTTTAATCATGCTTGCCAACCTGTACAGATACGGATTCTCCACACTCCATCGTTGGGGATTGTGTACCACAGCCTCTTGTCTGACAGTGCGAATCTCGCCCGGTTGCAGGGTAAGCGTGTCCGCGAGACGGAACACCTGCTTTCCGTTGGCGTCGCTGAGTTTATTGACTAACTCGACAGTTGCCTGTCCGGAACTGTAGTTCTTGATTTCCGTATCCACAAATACCTGTTCCGCCCGATCGTCGTTCCATATATGTACACCGAAAGGTTCGATACGCAACTCGTCAGTAGATTCAAGTATCACGGGGCGGAAAATGCCTAACGGTTGCGAACCTTCGCTGAATCCCCACTCGGAGGAACAACCGCCGCACACCCAAGGCATATCGGATATCAGTTCGGGGTGCGAGGCTTTTATCGTGAGTGAGTTGACTCCGTTTTGCAGCGCATCGGTGACATCCAGCGTAAATGTCGTTCTTCCCACGGGATGCTTTCCGAAGTCCTTACCATTGAGCCATACGGAGGCATAAGTGCCCACACCCTCCAGACGAAGAAAATAGCGCCTGCCCGCCTCCTTCGACGCGGTAAACTCACGTGTGTAATACGCCTCTCCGTGCAGATTGCCGTGTGTGAGCTGACGATAGCCGTAATAGTCGTCCCAGTTGTGAGGCACGGTCACTGTACGCATATCCTCGGCAGGTTCCGTATTCGCGACGTCTGCCCGTACCAGCCAGGTTTTCCATCCTTCGTCAAGCGTCACCGAAGTACGTCGTTGTTTACCGCTTCTTTCGGGAAAACGCACTGCGGAACGTCCCACAGGAACACTTGTAGCCACGGCTATCCCCCGTTGTTCGGCATCGTTCACCGCACAATAGAAGTGGTAGACCACACCTTCGTGCTTTACCACATAGCTCTTGTGCGCAAACAATTCGTCGTAGGGTTTCGAAGGGACTATCAGGTCTGCTCCGTCCCAGTCTGTCCAATGCACCAGATCGTAACTGGCAGCAAACGTATTATAGGCTTTATAGGCTCTGTCAGGTGCAAACGCAGAAAAGTAGAACATGACATACAAGTCGCCCATCCGCTGAATGTGGGCATCGCCCGTGATGATACCACTTGCTTCATGCGCAAAGACAGGATTTCCCTGATACCTGCGCCAACGCTTCATGTCGCGGGACAAGGCAATGCCCACCCTTTCCGCCTTGAGTTTCGTAACGGGATGTACACCGCCCGCATTGTAGAACATGACAAACGGTTCGCCCAGCGTTTTCTTTCTATCCCAATACACCGTGCTTTTATATTGAGTAAGCGACTCCCACCACTGTGCGTCCTTGTCGTGAATACTCAGGATGGGGCGTTCGAGGGTTTCCCATTCATGTGCCGTGGAGGGCGAGCGTTTCGTCCATCCCAACCCCACAAAGAGCGGCGCCTTAACGGCTTCGTAACCCGTTCCCTCACCTCCGATATACGTAATCCAACGCTTTCCCTTATAGGATTGCAGGGCATAGCTTCCACCCCACTCCATATCCTGCAAGGCTGGGAATCCGCCCCGCTGATTGCAGTCCCAATAACCATCACGGTAAGAAAGTATCCGTCCGAGCGTATTCCATTCGAGCAGGTTATCGCTTTCCGCTATCCAGGTTTCATACCCCCTGCCGTCAAGTCCGCCCTGACCGTTGTACACGACATAAGTCATATACCACTTCCCGTTCTCCCGGAACACGGTAGGACAGTCTATCTTGTGCCGGTTGTCGGCGGGTGCCACCACCAACCCGTATTTATACGGAGTCTTTACTTCCTCGTAAATTTCCTTCATCCGTTCCCGGCTCACTTCCGGCACAGGAGATATTACAGAGGATTTCTGTGCGGCAGCAGCTACAGACAACAACATGAAGGCTCCCGCGAACCATATAGACAAGTGGGTATTTTTCATTGCGACGTATGTAAATGTTTAATAGAACAGCCAGTCCATAGCCTCATCGGTACCCGCCAACCCGGCATTGCGCGTTTTCTGCCCGACGGATTCGGGGTCGACGAAGCCGAGCAGGAGTACAAAGCCTTTAGGCAAGAGGAGCCTATGCTCCCCGGCTTCGAAACGGTAGGCATGCACATTGGAAAGAGGCATCCCCTGAATGCGGAGCGCGGCGGTCAGGCGAGGTTCAGCCTGTCCGTGGTCGTTGGCAGAAGCATCGGTTTCCAGCGTAGGCGCTTTGGCATACTTACGCTGGTCGTCGCGAAAATATCCCACCAACAGGCTTACCGGACGAGAGGTTTCGAAACGGAGTTCCGTGCCATCCTTACGCTGGTGGGCTGCATTCACCCGGTAAGCGGTAAGGTTTGCCAATTCGGGCGCCAGCGCTTCCACCTTTCCTGGCTGGTCGGAGAAGAGAGAGGCACCCTGTGAGAGTTTCACGGAGGTGAACGGTGTCAACAGCTTCACTTCCTTAACCGGAACGTATGGTTTGAGGTCGGCAGCAACCGGCTTACCGTCTCCCGCCGCTTCTTCTTTGAGTGTGGCAAGGTTAGCCTTGAAGTTGGCAAGTTCCTGCTCGTAGTGCTTGAGCAACTCCGTCCAGGTCTTGTTCTTCCCATCGTCTCCACCGATAGGTATGCGGCGTTGCGCAGTCTGCATGCTATTGGCATATAGATAAGTATTCTCCGTCAGAGTTACCAGACGGCGGTAATGCTCCAGACTCTCCTCAAGCAGGGGAAGAGCTGCATCGAGTTCTCCGATGTCTTTGCCCCATTGGTAATTGAGCACATGGCGGGCGGCTTTCACCTTACGTTCGAAGAAGTTGGCAAAGGCGTCGTAACAATACATATCGTTCCGCAGGCGTTCGAATTCCGCTTGATTGCGCCGTACCGAGGGCGCTGCCTCGTCTATCTCCTTCACCGCCTCCCTGCCATGAGCCACCACCTCGTTTACAATATCCAACGGAAGCTCGCCCAAGTGAGGTTCTTTCTTCCATTCACGTTCCACAAACTCGATGAGTTTTTCTCCCTCCGGACCGCAACTCTCGTAGAAACCCGGATAAATGGTGTATTTATAGGGATTCACCAGCTGGCTCATGAACATCCCCAGCAACAGTGTCTGGCGATTGCCCTCCGTGATTCCGAAACGGCGGAGCAGTTTGGGAGCTATCTCTCCCGAAGCCTCATAAGCTTTGCGTATGTGCGAAGCGCTTGCCACGGAAGTTCCGTAGTATCGGCTCAGTTCGCCGTCCCAGTAAGCAGTCTCCGCATGGCGGTCGCGGCGAGAGTTCCATGCGTAGCGTCCCCAAGTTTTGTACCACATCCAGTCTCTGTCCAGCTGGTTCAACCTGCCTCCGCCGGGAAGTTTGTCCGCCGTATAGGGCCAGTCCCAATACGATGCCTGCGGATAGAGGTGAAGCGCGTTGGCTCCATGCACATCGTGCATGGCGTTTACGGCTTTCTGCACAAAGTCGGGCGAACTCCATCGCCAAGGCTCGAGGTTGGCAAGTATGTGCACATTGCTTATATGGATGCTGCCTAACGCGCTCAGGTCTGTGTGTATCTTGGTCCACGGACCGCGAGGCTCGTAGGTGGTGAGACTCTCTCCGTTGTACTTATGCATGGTATATAGATTGCGGTAGATGGGTAGCGCCGCTTCCATAACCATTTTGCAGTCGGTGTCGTGCGCACGCAGCAATACGGGCGGTTCATCGGTGCGTCCGGAGGCTGCAAGTCCATCGCGTATGCCCGGTATGATGGTTCGGGTAAACCACTCCACATCATCTTCGTAAGTATCCATGGCTTCGCCCAAACACACGAGCAGCCCCACATTGGGATATTTCTCGATGAACGCCGCCACCGACTTGCGGGTATAGTCGCTCAATAGTGGCGTAATGGGACGGTTGCGGTCTTGCGTCTTGATGCCGTAATGCTCGGCAAAAGGTTTGCTGACAATGATGTTGTAGAACATCTGTATCACGAAGATTCCGCGTTTGTCCGCTTCATGTGTCAGAAACGAAAACATCTCCTCGTTCTTTCTGAAAGTTTCCTCATCCACTTCAAGGGCAAAGGGATAGTCTTCCAGTTTCACCAACGAGGCAAAAGGATGCCCGTTCCATAGATAGAGAGAATTCATGCGGTTTTCCACCAGCATATCGAGGTATTTTATCCAGAGTTCCTTATCGTAAAACCACGGAAAACTCTCCGGCGTGTAGGGATACTCGTAAACGCCTCTTCCGGGCAGGTATTCCATTTTCTGCACACCCACGCAGCTTCCACGAAGCACCATTTCGGGAGCATCTTCAAACCTCGCGGGCAAGTCCAGCTTGCCGTTGTTCGCCTCCATGCGGTCTATCAGTTCGCGGCAGCCATATATTACGCCTGTGGCGTCATTGCCCGTCACGGTGGTCACATTCCCTTCTGTTTCTATCCGGAAGCCCTCTTTCTTCAACCCGGCGGTGTCTTGCGCCTGTTCCAGACGAATGCAGAGGTCATCGCCCGTTCCGTAACCGGCCTTGTCCAATGCCTGCCGCAGTTGTCCGGCGGCAAACAGCATACGTTCGGAAGCTCCCTCTCCGGTCACAATCCTCACGCCTTGTTTTCCACACCCCAACAGGGCACACGCACACATCACGAGCCACATCGCCTTCACTCTCATTCCCATAGTCATGCTTCTTTTATTTTAATGTGATTTTCTTTTCATATAGACGAACAAAGCCGCTTTATGTACTGTGTGAAACGGTAAAGAAGCGGAAACACTCCGCTCGAAGCGTGAGATAAGACACGAATATATGAAAAAGAAAGACACCCGTAGGATTCCCGTAGCGCACCCGCACGGTTCGAGTACAACACAAGCACGCTTCGAGCAGCATACCCGTGCGGTACGGAGTAAGGATAAGCAGCCAAACAAGAGGCTGTATGACAGACGTTTAAGAAAAGTAATAAAGATAAACAAACAGCAGACAACGAAAAAGCCAAGTAATCGATTTCTCAATACTTGGCTTTTTCGTTGTCTGAACTCAGGGCTGAAGCAATAGATTCAGGTCGATTGCCTTGTATGCAATGCGTTGCCTGCGCCAGGTGTAGATGACATGGAGCTTTCCGTCCACTCCCTGAATAACGGAAGGATAAGAATATTGACTGATGGGGCTGTCTTCCAGCGTCAACACTTGTTTCCATTCCACCCCATCGGCGGAGACTGCCAGCGAGAGTGGCGTACGAGGTCCTTTGGGAGTACCGGGCAAGGTAGAAAAATCATTGTATATGAGCACATGCCGACCGTCTTTCAGCGTAACGGCATCCGTACCGGAATTGTTGTTGGGCATGTTGCTTAGCGTCACCTTGCTCCACGATGTCCCGTTATCCGTACTCCACGATGTGGCAAGCTGGGCGTTGCGGGTACGGCAAAGCACTTGCAGGACCCCGTTGCCGTGGCGGAGAATGCTCGGCTGAATGGCAAGTATGGGACGCATTCCCTGAGTGTTCAGGGCTTCGCCTCCCTCCTGATCATTCCGTTCGGTTACATGTGGCTTGCGCTGCGTGGTGGGCAGACTCATTTCAGCCTCCACGGGTCCCACCATACGCCACGTTTTTCCCAAATCGTCCGAAATCTCGAAGTGGATTCTCCATCCTTCGTTACCCTCCGTACTCGAGGGGCAGATGATGCGTCCGTCCACATACTCCGGTTTGTTTTTAATCGGACCGAGAAAACCCTGCGGTAAGGGTTCACGCCCGCTCCACGTCTTCCCGCCGTCTTTAGAGCGTACAAGCCATCCGCTCCAGTCAGATACTTTCAACCCTATTTTATAAAACAGCAACAAATCTCCTCCCGGAACTTGGAAAAGCACCGGATTCCAACATGCTTTCCGTCGTGCGAGCTTCATGTCTCCGCTGAAGGAAGCAACCACCGGACCAGCTGACGCCGGAGTAGACTCCGGTGTGATACCGGCAAGCCGCGCGTCGGGATCGTCGAGTGCAAACACTCCGTCCGCCACCAGCTGAGGAGCACTCCACTCGTTGCTCCCCTTAGGCTTGCGACACACCCAGATACAACAATCGGGATTCCGTTCCTTAGTTCCCCCGAAAAAGGAGGCCAGCAAGTCTCCGTTGGGCAACTCAACTATCGTCGCCCCATGACATTCGGGAAAAGAGGTCTCCTCATAAAGAAATTCATCAGCCAGAATAGACTTGTGCAAGGCAGGTATGGGAACATCGTAACGATAACTGCCGGAACCTATCCGCTCTACCTTTCCGCCAGGCAGATGCACCTCCGCCGTGGTATTGGGCGGAATCGTGACTTCCCACTGCAACCGGGTCAGCGTTTTCTCCCAACGGCTCACCACCTTTCCGTAAGGTGTACGGTATGAGGCGTCTACACGGCTTATATCCTGTATCTCGAAATTGGGCTTCATGACCATATGCTTGAACCCGGTGTGCCGGCGATCACTGCGAATACCGGCAAGATTCTCGTAACACCAGGGAAGCAGGTCGCCAAGCAGCATCACGTGGTTGCCGCTGTTCATCTTCGGATCGGCGGTGTTGCCATTCCACAATTCCCAAATGGTAGTAGCTCCCTGCTCCGCCATGTATCCCCACGAGGGGTATGTCTTGTTGGTAGCAAGCAGATAAGCGACATCCGCATATCCTTTACGGGAGAGTTCGCGCAGAAGCCACTGCACACCGATGACTCCGCAAGTGATGTGTCCGTTACCCGTGGTGATTATACCCGTGACCGCATTCTTCACAACTTCGTCTCTGTATTCTCTCGGCACAAGTCCGAAAGCGAGGGGCAAAATATTGGCTGTCACCGTATTGTTCCCATAATAGATGCTGTCCGGATAAAGCGGATGACCGGGTACGGAAGAAGTCGAAGGCTTCACGGTGAGGAACTTCGCATTAAATGCGTCTTTCATCAAATGTTCCAAATCTTCCCACTCCCGCTTGTCAGCTTCCAATCCCAACACTTCGGCAAAGCGATGCATGGTTTGAAGTACTTTCAGATAATAAGCAGTGGATATAAGGGACCCGTCCGTTTGGCGGGCAGGGTCTTTACTGTGAATCAGCTCCGGCGATTCGGGCGGTACACACCAATCGCCATAACGGTCGCGCGTGATGATGTAATCGTCTGTCATATACTCCTCACGAATGTGCTGCAACCAACGCTTGATGTGCGGATAGGAATGCGCCACCGGCTCCTTGTTTCCATACTGCGTGTACAGCATGTCGCAAACAAGCGGCAACGCCGCGGGCCACGTCACATTGTCGGTGTAGTAGTTCCAAAAGGCGGGTGCCACATCGGGGATGCAACCGTCTGCACGTTGCGCATCGCAGATGTCCTGCATCCACTTGGCATAAAGCGCCCCGTTATCGAAAAGATAACTCTCGCCCCAGGCGCCCATGGTACGGTCGCCCAGCCAGGGCTGGCGCTCGTTGCGCTGCGGACAATCCACAGGCATTCCCTTGTAGTTGCCCAACACACCCCAGTAGGCGTTACGGTAGATTTTGTTCAGCAATTCGTTGGAACAGGCAAACGAACCGGTCTCTTCCATTTCGTCACTTATCACCTCGCCCACAAAATCCGTAAGCTGAATGTCGGCGTATCCGCTTACCTCTACGTAACGAAAGCCGTGATACACAAAACTCGGCGACCACCAGACTTCTTTCTCGCGCCCGTTGCAAACGTATGTGTCCGTGACACGGGCATCGCGCAGGTTCTCCACATAAAGTTCGCCGTTTGCCTGTAACTGTTCGGCAAAACGCAGCTTGATGGTATCGCCCTCGGAGCCTTTCACACGGAAACGCACCCGCCCGACCATATTCTGCGCCATATCGAGGATGTGTTTATCGCCTATCTTGCGTACTGAGACCGGTGAAAGTGTCTTCAACACTTTCATGTTAGGAGTAGTGGCTCCATGAAGCGTTCCGGCAGGTATCCCTACCCTTTCGGCACGCATCCACGCACTCGCATCGTATCCCGGCTGTGTCCAGCCATCCAGTTCTTTGCGGGCATCGTACGTCTCACCGTCATACTCGTTGTTGCTCCGGATCGGTCCATCGGCTGTCAGCATCCAGTCCGTATCCGAAGCGATTGTTTGCCGGCTGCCGTCCGTATATTCGATGATCAGGTTCAGGCGAAGTTTCGGATAACCGAAATTCACAATTTTGTAGGGCTTATAGTTTTGCCGCATGGTATAGAAACGCCCGTTACCCAACGTAACGCCAATAGCGTTCTTTGCCGACAGAAATCCGGTTACATCGAACGTATTGTAGGTGATCCTTTTCCGGTAGTCGGTAGGTACGGGAGCCAATTCCTGAGTACCTACCCGCTTGCCGTTAAGATAGAGTTTATACAATCCTATACCGGCTATATGCACGGTGGCTTGCTTTATCTGCTTGCTTACATCGAACTCTTTACGCAAATAACGTGCGGCAAGCACACTCCATTGGGTCTCACTTTCTCCGGGCAAGGCTCGCTCAAGCCCTATCCATCTTCCGCTCCAATGAGCCTCTTTCAACAGCCCGATACTGAAACGGGCGAGAGCGCTCCATGGAGTTTCGCCGCGCGTGGTGTAACTCTTCACTTTCCAGTAGGCACGCTGATTGCTCGCCAATTGCTTCCCCTGATAGGGTATCCACAACGAAGCGTCGGAGGATACCTTACCCGTATCCCAAAGGTCGCCTTTATCTTTCGACAGCAGTTCGGGCGAAGAAGCCACGAGGATACGGTAGGCTGTTTGCATCACTTGTTTCTTGTCCGAAAGCAATCGCCAGCTTAACCGGGGAGTTGCTGTGTCCAATCCCCACGGGTCGGTCATCTGCTCTGCACATAAACCGGACACCGTAACCGCTACCGCATTTGCACCGAACAAACACGACAATAGCCAAAGGAAGGTCAATCTTTTTATCATACCCGTAAAATTTATTAAGTGGAAATCGTTTAAGCGTAATTTCTGTATGGCGGAGAAAGGATTAACGCGCATCCAGCTTTTTCTGTGCATCGGGCAAAACCGTCCACTCTTTCTGCACATAATCCTTTGCGGAATCTACCACGATAAGCACCTGGTCATTCCCGCTCAAATAACCGCTATCGTGCTGGAACGTGGTCACAGTGTTGTCGAACTCGCCGATATAAGTCAGTTTCCCGTTTTTTGCGGCGTACCACCAGGCATTCTTCTTGACTCCGCTTATCTTGCCGAGATCTATTTGCATGGGACGTCCCGAGTAGTTGTACACCAACAGATAGTCCGAACCACGAGTGGCAATGGCACGGTCGTAACGTTCCCCGTTCTTACCGGCAATCACGCGCTGGTCGGGTACTCGCTCAAAGTATGGGAAAGTGAGCATCAGGTTCTTCAGATGCTTCATCTGCTTGAAACCCGGATCTTCCAGAGCATCCCACCACGGTTTTATCCGTCCGTCCGCTCCATAAGCCGCAGCATAACCGGGGCGGACAAACTGCATGATGTTGTTGTGTCCGTAGGAATGACCGAACGAACCGGCAAACACCGACCAATAGGCGTAACGGCGTACATCATGTTCGTTCCAGCGTGTTTCGTCAGGATCATGCAGTCCCTGAGGTATATCTTCATAGATCGGTTCATCGTCTACTACAGGCTTTAACGGTGAGCGTGACTGACTCGTTTCCACAAAGCGCCAGTTATCTTCCTCCGTATTTTCCTCGATAGGATAGTCGCCGTCGCCTTTACGTTGACCGTAACGGCGATGACCGCTCTGGAACATGTTGAAGTCGAGCCAATCGCGGTCATTGAACCAAGTGGCCGAAGTGGTACGCCCACGGGGATGGAAAGTCATCAGATGCTCCGCATCTATCTTACGTATGGAGTTTGCCAACGCATCCCATACAGCCGTTTTCTTATCACCGCGAATGTCTCCTCCTATAATCCAGATGATGTTCGGCTCATTCCTGTATCTCTCGGCAAGGAATTTTCCGTAAGCGACAGCCTCTTTCTCATTCATCTTACCCTGTTCTACCGGCGTTCCCCAAATGCAAACCATCCCTACATAAATACCGCGCGAGGCCGCACTGTGTATGATATAGTCCATATGATCCCAGTAACCGTACACTCCTTTACGGTCTATCCCTTTGAAGTCGAACCCATCCGTCATGGAGTAGTGCCCGTAGGCATTGAGCGAGGGAACATTGTTGAGTACCTGTACCTGCACCATATTGTATCCCTCCTGTTTACACTTATCGAGATAGAATGATACTTCTTCGCGGTTGAGCCGCTGGGGCATCAGCCAAGCCGTTTCCCCCAACCAGAAGAAAGGCGTTCCATCGGCATGCTTAAGGTATCTTCCTTCTTCGGAGACCATCAGTCTGCCATGTTTCCAGGGGATATATGTCTTTTCTTTTTGCGCCGTAAGCGAAGCGGAGCTTCCCAGCAACAAGGTCAATAGGAGTATTAATGTTTTCATGTTGATGACAAGATTTTATATAAAGTTGGACTGCATTAGTTCTTTTCTTCATTCATCCGTTCGTACTCGATTGCAGCCAAAATGAACGAACCTACCGATTTCGGATCGTTCTCTATTACAGGCTCGCTTATGTAGTAGGCGAAACTGCCGTCCCGGTTGTTCTTTCCACCCAAACCCGCCACAGCACAGCAATGCGTAAGCGTATAGGTACCGTCAGCCTCCTCTTTGATAAACTGTTTCAAGATCCCCTCGAATCCCGTACGCGCACATTCTTTGTAATAGTCGGATAAATACCCTTTATTGACTGCCTTGCAAAGGAAATATACAAAAAGAGACGAAGCGGATGATTCGAGGTAATTTCCTTTACGGTTTCCCTGGTCCGTTACCTGCCGCCATACGCCAGTATCGGTATCCTGATATTTTACAATACCTTCGGCAAGGGTACGGACTATACGGAATACACTGTCTCTTCCGGCAACGTCTTCAGGCAGGTAATCCAGCACATCCACCACCGCAGCCGCATACCAACCTATACTCCGACTCCAGAAATTGGGTGAACACCCCGTTTCTTTATCCGCCCACAACTGCGACTTGCTTTCATCCCAGCCATGGTAGAAAAGTCCCGTTGCCGGGTCGTATGTCTTACGTGCAATGAGAGTCACCTGATTCACCACATCAGCGTAAAGTGCAGGTTCATCGAACTCCGCGGCATATTGAGCCAGGTAGGGCGAAGCCATAAAAATACCGTCCAGCCACATCTGATGAGGATAAATCTGTTTATGCCAGAATCCTCCTTCCGAAGTACGTGGTTGCTCCGACATCTGTTTGCGTAGGGTATCCATCGCCACTTTATAGCGTGCATCGCCCGAACGCTCATAAAAATCGAAAAGAATCTTTCCCGGATTGATATTGTCTATATTAAAAGACAGGTATTTCATTGTCTTTATTTTACCATCCGCATCTATCAGACTATCCGCATAGATGCGCGCGTAATCGTAGTAGTCGTCATTATCCGTATGCTTCCACAGTTCCAGCATAGACTTCACCACCAGCCCGTGCGTATAGCCCCAACGCGGTTTTTTCGCCTTTTCTATCATCCAAGGTTCGGGAAAACGCTTCATCTCGGAGCGTGCCATACGCTCGCTCCAGCGTTCCGCCGTTTCTTTTTTATGCATGCAGCTTGCAGAGAGAGCAAGCATAAGCAAGCCGATTAATGTCAGAGTCGGTATATTTCTTCTCATATCACAGGATTGTTATTATTTGGCTATCAAAACATATTCGCCACCGGCTTTGGTGGGCAGGTCGTAAAGGAAAGTGGACTGAATGTGTATATCATTGAGTTTGGCGTCCGGATTGACAAGAGGAGCCGCCACCGTCGGTACAGCGTATATGGGATTGGGATTTTCCCCTTTCGCACGTTTCAGACCTCTACCCGTCAGAGGAGTAAGAGTACGCAGACGGCAATTGCCTCCCCGATGGGACTTCACTACAAGCCTGTTTACCTTGCCTGCTTTCCAACTCATCTCAATTTCGAATCCCCCGCGCGCGATGAGCCCCTTCACGCTTCCCTCTTTCCAACGAGAAGGAATGGCGGGCAACAGATGGATAAAACCGTCGTGACTCTGCATCAACATCTCGGCTATACCTGCCGCGCATCCAAAATTTCCGTCTATCTGAAAAGGCGGATGAGCGTCGAAAAGATTGGGATATGTTCCGCCTTTCTTTTTCTCGTTGCGCACCAAAGTCAACTGATCCGTGATGAGTTTGTAAGCATGATCTCCATCGAGCAAACGTGCCCACAAACAGACTTTCCAGCCCATGCTCCAACCAGTGGAAGGGTCTCCTCTATGGATTAGCGAGGTACGCGCCGCATCGAACAAGGCCGGCGTGCGATAAGCGGATATCTGATTGCTCGGAAAAAGTCCGTAAAGATGAGACACATGACGATGCTTGTCATCCGGATTGTCCCAATCGTGCATCCATTCTTGCAACTGTCCCCATCGTCCCACTTGCATGGGTGGCAATTCTTTCAGCAGTTTTTCGTAACGGGCGGCAACTTCATGGTCTATATCGAGCAAACGGGCGGCTGCAACGACTTGATTCCACAAATCGAAAATCAGCTGGTTGTCCAATGTACATCCCCCGGCAGTGGTCGACTTGCCGTTACTTCCCGAATGCACATTCTCCGGAGAGCTGCTGGGGCACACCACAAGCCATCCGTGCTGGGGCTCGTGTACCATTGTTTCCTCGAAGAAGCGGGCTGCTTCTTTCATTACAGGATAGGCTGAACGAAGGAATTCCTTGTCGCCCGTGTAGAGATAACGCTCCCATAAGTGTCGACAGAGCCATGCACCGCCCGTAGGCCACATTCCCGAAGGAGCCCTGTCTATGGCACCGGTCACGCGCCAGATATCCGTATTGTGATGCAATACCCATCCGTCGGCGCCATACATGATCTTTGCCGTTTCGCTCCCCGTGCGGCTAACTTCGTGAATAAGTTTCATGAGCGGCTCATGAAGTTCCGAGAGGTTTGTTACTTCCGCAGGCCAGTAGTTCATTTCAAGATTAATGTTGCAGGTATATTTGCTATCCCATGAAGGAAAAAGTTTATCATTCCATATACCTTGCAGATTGGCAGGCTGCCCTCCGGGTTGAGAGGAGCAGATGAGCAGGTAACGCCCGAACTGGAAATAGGTGGCAACCAGATAATCGTCTTGTGTGCGGGCAAATTCTTCTACCCTCCTGTCGGTAGTATAGTGCGGATACTTGTCCTCTCCCAAGCGGATGCTTACCCTATCCATGTACTGCCTGAAATGGCGGATGTGCTCTTGTTTGGACAAAGCGTAGTCGCGCCGCATGGCACGATTCAGATAGTCGGCAGCACGAGCCTCTTCATCCGCCGAAATATCCTGATAGTTATTGAAATTGGTGGCTATCGATACGTAAATGACAGCCTCGTCCGCTCCTTCGATGCTAAGCGTACCGTCTTTGGCGAGTTGTTTACCTCCGAGTATATACGCGGCCATGCGCCCCTGAAACTCCACAGCTCCCTTTAATCCTTCGTGCGACGAGGATACTCCCGAAAGGGTAATCTCATTTTGAGCTGTCGAGGTTATCAACACATCCTGATGAGGTGAAGTGAAATGCGCATTACAGGTGATGCTTCCGGGGCGATCGGCGGTAAGACGTACAGTGACTACCTGATCCGGGAATGAGGTGATGGTTTCGCGGCAATAGTTTACGCCATTCACCCGATAGCGTACAACCGCACGAGCCGAGTCAATACTAAGTTCGCGATAATAATCGGTATAGTTTCCATGACCCGGGAAAGCGATGTGCAGGTCTCCAAAGGTCTGATACGGCATTCCATGATTGGTCGAGCTCATGATTTTCTGCGTAGCGAGCGTCTGCGCCTCCAAGTATTTGCCTTCAAAAACCAGTTGTCGCACTTTAGGTACGTACTCCAATGCTTCGGGGTTCGCATTGTTGTTGGGTCTGCCCGCCCAAAGGGTCTCTTCGTTCAGTTGAATACGTTCCACTGCCGGCGTCCCGTATACCATGGCTCCCAATCTCCCGTTTCCGAGAGGAAGCGCCTCTGTCCACACTTGGGCGGGGGCATCATACCAGAGTTTATATTCCTGCGCCGTAGCGTGCACGAATGTCAATGCACAGAGCATGGTTGCCAGCATCGTCAGTTTCGGTTTCATGTTTTTTCCTTTATTATATATAGTAATGTTTTCTTCCTTAATTTCTATGTGCAACATGTTTCGATTGCGGTCTTTAGGGGAAACAACCCCGTCCTCAAAAAGCGTTCTCAGAAACAGGCTTCCTCCGGATTGCCGTACAAACACATCATTTTGTAGAGAGGACGAAAAAGAAGAAAAAATGTACTCTGTATAGACAGGGAAATAAGCGGAACATCCCCCAAAAATCTACCTCCCGCACCGTTCGGAAAACGACACAAGTACGGTACTCGAACCATACAGGTACGGTATTCGAACCGGACGGGTAGGGTTTCTGGAACCACACGGGTGCAGTACGAAGAATGCCTTACTCGCTCTTTGCGTAGCCCGCAAGCACTCAATGCATCCG
This sequence comes from Bacteroides sp., assembly GCA_041855205.1. Lineage (GTDB taxonomy): Bacteria > Bacteroidota > Bacteroidia > Bacteroidales > Bacteroidaceae > Bacteroides. The sequence goes on along the minus strand of JBHADT010000046.1, from coordinate 102,260 downwards.
GCGCAGGGCGCCGACCGGGAGCGCCTCGCCATTCTTTCCGAATGATTTCAGTACGTCTTCGTGAACAACGGTGACTTTCTCCTCATTCACTTTCGAGGCATCGAGCCGAAACACTTTTGCAAAAAAGTCATATACCGCCTGCCGCTTGTTCGGTCCGAAATCATGCCGCTCATCAGGCAGATGCACATTACACAGATTAGCAGAGGCGTTGTAGAAGCCATACACTCGCTGCAAGTAGGGGTATTCCAATACGGGTACGGACGCTGTCCAGTCTCCACCGTCGGAGACAACCAGCAGGGGACGGGGAGCAAACATGGCCGCCAATTCGGCGTTGCATGTTCCTCCGCACGCCAACTGAATGGGCTTACCGCTTTCACAGGGACAACCTCCGTCGAAATGCGAAGCCAGACTGACCACGGGAGCAGCTGCGGCAAATCGTTCGTCCAGCACCGTAAGAAGTACAGTCTGCGTACCTCCGCCCGAACCTCCATTCACTCCCACCCTGTTCAAGTCGATATCTTTACGGGAAGAGAGTATATAGTCGAGTATCAATAAACCATTCATAGCCTGAATCACGTGGGCATCACTCGTACGATGTGCCTCAGAGCCTACCTGCAAAGCAGATTCACCCCATCCGTAAAGGTCGTAATCCACACATACGGCACCCATGCGAGCCAACGTTGCAAGGCGCTGCTGCTGGTCTTTACGGTAACGTCCCTGATGGAAATGTCCGTTGGGGCAAAGAATCAGGGCATGCTTGCCACGGGTCGAGGGAGCATACACCGAACCGCAGACGTACATCCCCGGCAATGTTTCGAGCGCAAAGTTATGAACCGTATATCCATCGTACTTGCGTACACGCGACAGTATGGGTACGCCTCCTTTAACCGTCTTCGCCAGCATATCGTCCACTCCCAGCAAGCTACGCACCTCACTCCGCAGGTTTTTCCTGCGAAGCTCCCACTCTTCACGATTGGCATACAGCCCGCTCAGATAGTCGAGCAACTTCTCCCCATCGGCTTCCGTACGACGCGCATACTCGTAGCCTTTCAACTTATAGGTAGTGGGATTCTGCTTTACAAACTTGAAATCGAAAGGAGCCAAGATATTCGTCAGCGATTCCTCCACCGAATACGGCCGAATGCGAAAATCGGCATAAGGAAGCACACAGCCGGCTGTATCTATGTCGTACTTCAACCGTACGCCGAAGCGCACAGCCACTTCATCCAGCACCTCGCCCAGCGGACGGGCAAAACGAGTCTCATAACTTTGAGCCGACGCCGACATACAGACGGCTGCCAACAAACAGAAGCATTGTATCTTCTTCATCCGGAATTATTGTTTTATTTCTTTTCCGTTCACATACACATTATCGAGTTGCAAATCCCTGCAATCCTCGAATACGCATGATTGCGCGGCATCCGTTACCTGCACATCGCGCAAAGTAATACCGCCAATGGGGGCTTCCTCCAAACCGATTACCTTGAGCGGGGTGGCTACGCCTCGCACCGTCACTCCCGACACGTGAATATTACGAAACTCCGGAGTGCGTTCGCTTTTCTCTTCTTGCTGCATTTGGCTGTATTTCAGATTAAACACGATTGCCTCCTTACTTATATTATTCATCACGATGTTACTTACACGGATATCTTCCACAATACCGCCCCGTCCGCGGGTGGACTTCAAGCGGATGCCTCTATCCGTCCCGTCGAATATACAGTTGCTGATGGTTACCCGTTTCACGCCACCGCTCATTTCACTGCCTATGACCACGCCTCCGTGTCCTCTGAGCATGATACAATTGGTGATGACGATATTCTCGCAAGGCACGCCCATATGGCGTCCCTGAGTATCGCGCCCCGACTTTATGGTGATGCAATCATCGCCCACCGAGATGTGACAGTCGCTAATGCGAACATCCCGGCAAGATTCAGGGTTGATGCCGTCCGTGTTCGGCGAAGGAGGATTCTCGATTGTCACTCCCTGCACACTTACTTTCTCGCAAAACTCCGGATTCACCGTCCAAAAGGGAGAATTGATAATCCGCACACCCTCTATACGCACTCCTTTACAACGTACCGGCTGGATAAAAGGCGGACGAAAAAAACGGCGGTCGAGCGTGCCGTGCCAGTCGGTATTGGTATCAGCATAGAGCGCGGACATATCGTTTGCCTGCTCGAACATGGGTTGGTAGCGGTTGATGTTACGCTTTCCGTTGTCCCGCAAATCCACCAGCACCCGGAAGAACTCAGTCCACCACGCCTTACCTTGTCCGTCGAGTGTACCCTCGCCCTTTATGGTTATGTTCTCGGCATCCACCGCATAAATAAGCGGTTGGAAACTCTTCATCATCACTCCTTCGTAGCGCATCTCCACAAAAGGCAGGTAATGATCGAAATTATCCGAGAATTTCAGTGTGGCACCGGCTTCAAGCTGAACGGTTATGTGGCTCCTAAGCCGGATGGGACCCGTAAGATAAGTGCCTGCCGGGAAAAAGAGCGTGCCTCCTCCGCCCCCGGCCAATCTCTCGATGGTGGTGTTTATCAATTCAGTGTTCAGCGACAGTCCATCGCCCGCAGCACCCGCCTGTCTCATATTCACCCACTCGGCACGCAACATAGAAACTCCGCACACGACGGACAGCAGGCATAAGAATATTCGTTTACTCATATCAATAAGATTATTTTCAGTCTTGTTCAAGTATTGTTTTCACGAACGTGTGCTTTCCCTGTTCCACCTTCCGTCGCTCCTGTTCTCCGGGAAGTTGCACATAAGCGGTGCAACCCACAGGAACCTCCACCTGCAAGCGAAAGATTCCGTTTTCGCGTGTCCAATGTACGGAAAGTTCACCGTATGGCGTTGCAGTGGCGGCTTTTACATAAGTGAGATCTCCCACCGGTTGCGGACAAATCTCCACCTCACGCATCCCCGGGCTGCCGGGCAAGGCGCGTACACCCGCCAGAGAGTAGTAGAACCACTCGTCTATCTGCCCCATCATAAAATGGTTCCATGAAGAACCCTGACGGGGATCCCACTGTTCGGTGAGCGTGGTAGCTCCGAACTTCAACTGAAAGCCGTAGCCCGGCACATCCTCGTGGTTGTGCATCGTGTACATCAACTCATTTAGTCCGTTGCGCGCAAGCGTCTGAAACAGGTAACGGTTGCCCACGTCGCCCGTAGTCAGGCGGTTTCCATGCTTACGTATGTCAGCCACCAGATTGTCGAGCACTCTTTGTCGTTCTTCGTCCGGAACCATCCCCAGAAAGAGCGGCAGGGCATTACTGCACTGACTTCCGCTACCGAACTGCCCGGTGTTCTCATCGTAGAACTCGCGGCGGAACGATGAAACAACCTCCTTTGCCAGTCCGTCATAGTATGCCGCATCGAAAACATTCCCCAACAAACAGGCTGCCTCCGCCACCCGTTGCAATATCAGGTAATAGTGTGCGGTGGCTACCAACGGTACAGGCGTGTTGCGCGAGAATCCCGCACGATAATCACCGTAATCATACCAATCGCCCAAACCGAAAGAAACGATACCATTCGCTGCACGAGTCCGCATATAATCGGCATAGTGCCTCATACCACGATAATGGCGCTTTATCAGTGAATCGTCTCCATAAACTTCGTAAAACATGAAAGGGAGCAATACATAAGCACATCCCCATTCGGGCGACTGGGCGAAGACATCCATCCCGGGACCCTCGAACAGTACATATTCGGGAGCCGTGGTAGGTACTGCCCCATCGGCATGCTGGGCATCGGCTATGTGTTGCATGGTTTGCGGCAGAAAGCCGGTCAGGTCGTAGTTGTACAACAAGCCCGGACCGCACAGGTGATTCTGTTCCAACCAACCCAACTTCTCACGGTGCGGACAATCGGTAAAGACAGACTGCATGTTACTTCTCACCGCCTTTTCTATCAAGCGGTGCGTAGCGTTAAAGATAGAATTCGAACATTCGAACCTCCCGGTTTTAGGGGCGGAATTATATACGAAGCAGGATTGGATGCGCTGAACCACCGGCAATTTCCGGAGATTCTTATCGCCTTTCAACACGGCTCCTTCCAGTTGGATATAACGGAAACCATAGTAAGAGAATCGAGGGCGCCACGTCTCCTCACCACTTCCTTTCAGAATATATTCGTAGTAGTGTTGCCTACCCGTCTGTCGTTGGTTGCAAGCACCCTCTTCTGTCAGCGACTCCGCCACGAGCAATGTAATCTTCTGCCCCCGCTTGCCACGTACTTTGATTTCGGGAAATCCCGCCAGATTCTGCCCCATGTCGAGCACAAGCGCCGAAGCATCCACCTTTCTTTTAGTAGAGAGCGAGGTAGCCTCCACTTGTTCCGGTGTAAGTTTTGTGACGCTACGCACATCGTAACGTTCCATTATCTTCACAGGCTCGGCATATTGTGGACGCAACGTTCCCGCAGGTGCTTCCTGTAATACCGCGTTTCGCCAATGGCGTGCACCGAATCCGGGTTTGTTCCAACCCGGTTGCTCCAACCGGGCATCATAATCTTCTCCTCCGTATATACAGTTGAAAGTAACGGGCGACAAGTCATACTTCCAGTTTCCATCGGACACGACAGATTCGGACGTTCCGTCCTCATAATACACTTCAAGTCTAAACAGCAACGTAGGTGCACCGAAACTTATCTGCAATTTCCTATATCGTCCGCCCTGCACGTTGTAGAATCCGTTGCCCAGCAATACACCCACGGCATTATCGCCCGTTTGCAACAGTGAGGTAACATCGTAGGTATTATAATATACACTCTTCTCGTAATCGCTCCAAAGAGGAGCGAACTCACTCTCACCCACCTTACGACCGTTGAGCGTCAGTTCATAAAAACCCAGTCCGCACACATATGCAGTAGCCAGCCTGACCCCTTTGCGGATGTGAAAATCACGCCGCAGGCAGATGCTTTTCTTCGCCAACGTATCCACTGCCTCCCACGCCGCTTTCACTTCCGGTTTGCGAAGCTCGCTACCATGAAAATTACGTCCCTTGGGCAGGCGGGCTTCCTCCCGGGTAATAGCTCCTATCCACCGGCTTCCCGCAAAAGCCGCCTCCGGTGTGAGGATACGAAAGGCGGCATGCTCGCTCCAGTCCGAAGGCATGTCCGCCTCGTCCCATACGCGTACGCGCCAGATGTAGTTTCCCTCCGCAAGCGCGGCAGCAGCACAATCCACCAAATGGCTTTGCGCAGAAAGTACCTTGCCACTGTTCCAGCATTCGCTTCCCGTGAGCCTATCGGTAACCGCTATCTCATAAGCCGTTTGCCGAGCACCATTGCCTGCGGCAGCCATCTGCCAACTGAGGCGGGGCGATGAAACGACTGTCACCGTACCCGGCATCATCTCACAGGCGAGGCGGGTCACTGTCAGGCGTTGTGCACAAAGCACACTTCCCATCAGCGACATCAGGCAAACAAGCAATATGCGCTGTTTCATACACATCTTCTTATTATTTACAGGAGACAAATATACAACCCGTTTTCCAATCAAAATCAATATCCGGGAGCAAGCACGTCTTTACAGATGATACGTTCCAGTTTCTCCGCATGCCCCACTTGCTTACCGTCTACAAAAACGCGCAAACCCTTACCGCAATGGTAGCGACTTCCATCCTTGTCCCATAAGATAGTCAGGTTTCTACCGTGGTAAGGCAGATTGTCCAAACAGAACCAATCCCACTTACCGGCGGGAAGCAGCGGATTCACCTCTATGGTGTCATCGGCACGCGGACGCAAACCCACCAACCCGGTAATCACGAGGTCGTTGAAGGTAGAGTGGTTGTAGTAGCGACTGCGTTCCTGATCGCCTTTCAACCAGTAGCCTGTCACCTCATCGAGGTATTCGCCTATGTAGGGGCGTCCGCGATGATATTGCGACTCCACATAACGCTCCATCTGATGGAAGTAAACGCTGTCCGTGAGTACATTCTGCGAATAATTGTTCATGTAGTTCGCCATTGCGGTCAGCGTTTGCGAAGTGGCAAAGGGCCAGATGGCACCGTCCCACTCGCACTTACCCACACCGTGGGTACGGAAAAGCGGATGCCGGCGTTCTGCCGTAGTAATCCCATAAGGAGCGGAGAATCCTTTCTCGGATAGGATCTCTTTCCATGCTTCCTCATAGCGCACATCGGCATCGGGCAGGTTGAAGTACCAGGGTATGTAGCCTATGGCTTCGCGCACGTCCGCCAAAGAGTCTGTGCGAAGTGTTTCAAAAAAGGCATGCTTCCGGTTCCACAACTTACTCTGAACAAGGTGTTTCAACGTATCGGCTTTTCGTTCGTACAATGCCTGCATCTCTGCATCGCCCCGCATGCGTCCGATGGCGGCAAGTGCTTTGGCATTGCCATACATGTAGCTGTTGATGGTGGGACGGGCATATTTCTTCCGCCGTCCTCCACTGATGGACTCTTCCATGCCATCCTGCACATCGCCCTGCCAGTAGAGTCCGTTGTCCAAGCGGTGCGTACGCTCCCAGCGCGTATATTCCGCTTTCAGGTCTTCCGTCATGTCAACCAGAAATTCCCGGTTTCCGTCCGCCAAGAAACGAGCCATCAGTGCATCGGCGTTCCACGAACTGAAATTCATCATTTTAGCCATGGGCGCACCCTCGTTTCCACGATACCATGTGCGGATAATCTGGTCGAGATACTGCGGCTGACGAAGCCAACGGCTTTCGTATATGTGATGCCCCACGGCACAGGATATCAGGTTGTACTTATCCGCATAGGAGCGTTGCACCAGGAACTCGGTCATGCCATACCCGACGGGTGTTTGCTTGATGTGTTTGCGCAGCGACCACCAACGGAAATAATACATCTCTTCGAAATTACGCTGCGGGCACTCGAAGAGCGGTATGTTCTCCTCCATCCAGCGGGAGGATGCGGCGTTGGGTATCGCCTGAACTATATTCTCGTCTTCCATGCCGTTGAAGTAGTCGGCATAATGCGCGAAGTCGGCATATGACAACACGGCTGCCATATCGTCTTTGTCCTCGGACGAAGTGCGGAAGTTCGCAATGCGGTAAGAAGCCGGCACAGCCTGCTCGCCCGCACCGGGAAGCGTTCCGAACCAGTCGGCGGGAGTGTCTACCGTGGGATGGGTGCGCGGCTCACCTGTGCGGAACGCCACACGCTCTATTGCCGCAACGGGTGCATAGAACATACGCTGCCCTACCTTTTTGCCGTCTACGTACACTTGTGCCAGACGGTCGGCAACAGAGAGCAGAATCTCTATCCGGTAAGTTTTACCCGTTTCATATTTCATCAGATGCGCGTAGCGTGCCCCGCCTTTCAGCCTCATGATACCTTCGGGCGTAAGCTCAAGGCGCGAACATGCCGTGCCGTTCTCATCCAGAAACTCAATTTGCAGCAGTCCTGTGTCATGCTGGTCAGCCATGAGTTCAAAAGCTACTTTCAGCTCTTTGGAAGCCGGTATCTTACGTTCCACGCGCGCATAGTCGAACGGATCCTTATCATGCAACACAAGCCACTTGCCCGACAGCGACACCGGTGCCCAACGAGGAGAATAAAGATTCCAGTCGGTGAGTGCGGACAGCTTGTCGAAGCGAACAAAATCATCGCCGGCATGCGCCTGAGCGTGAAGGCGAACGGGCACGGGTACTCTCGCCACCCACATATCTTCCTTGTTCACGCTGTATGTCAGCCACATGTCGCCATCAGGAGGTGTTCCGTTTCCTTCCTGAATGCCCCTTACATATTGCGGTCCGTAGGACTTGTAGTTCCCGCCGTAGCGCATGGGGGTGATTTCGCCATGCACAAGATTGAGAGTGGTATATTCCAGTCCGTCCGTGCTCAAAGAGAGTGCGAGCGGCCAACGGAATTCCGAGGGGTTGTAGACCGTGGCATACGAACCGTCGCTCAGTCGCTGCCCCCATATCTTGGCATTGCTGTTGACAAAGCCCCGGGCACGCTGTACGGGTTCTGCCCACGTACGCCCTCCGTCTGCACTGACGGAAGTAAGCGCGTGTTTCCACAATGCCGCGATGCGCCCGTCCGGCAACGTATAGTCGCAGTAAGCCTTATACTCTTTGTGGAGCGGGATGAGCGGATCGTTGCGATCGGCCTCCTCCACCCATTGCATCAGCATACGCGGATTGGCGAGCAACTCCTTGCAGGCTTTTACAAACGCCTTGTCGCGGCTGCGCTCGAAGTAGGGATAGGCGGTGTTTTTTTCGTTGAAACCGTGGTTGTAATAGATAAAATAGATATTTCCCAGCGTACCGTCCTTGCGAATCTCGCGCACCACACGCCCTATGCCGTTTCCGTCGTTGGGGTCGTCTTTCATGTCGAGAGCCACGCCGTAGTTGCCCACAGCAAGGAGCTTTTTTCCATCGCGGGAGACGTAAAAGCCCATGCGCTGATGCATGATGGCATCGAGGTTTTTCGCCTCATCGTTCCGTCCGGGTTTGGTGTATCCGTCGGGTACGCGGTAGGTGGGAAAAAGTGTCACGGGAGCCGTCCATTCATAACCATCCTTCGAGGTCATCAGAAAGGTTTGCGAGGGCGGCACGTGTTCATCTGCCGGGTCGGAAAGATAATGCATATAGAATTGCCCGTTCCAGTAGGCAAGCATCGGCTGGTGATTGTATGTCCACCCGTTACCGTTGTCCGGTGCGGGATATTCGCGGTTGGCACGCATCACCTGCAGGTTATGCACACCCACCACGGGCGACAACTGTCCGTCGTGCGCATTCGGGTTAGAGAGTTCGGTACCGGTGTAGCACACTCGTTCCTGCGCCGTAGCCGGCAATGCGGCAAGGCAGGTAAGGAAAGAAAGGGCATAACATTTTAATTTCATGACAGTTCGATACTAATTGGGATGATTCAGAAGTGTTTTCACTATGCTGGCAGGAGCGCGGAAAATGGTTCCGTGCTTGTGTCCGTGAGGTATGCTGATTTCGGAAGTAACATCGGTGAAGCTGATGAAATCTGCGGTGCGCACCGCGCCGTAGATGTGTTTGCGGTACATATCGAAATAGACGAGATAAGAGTCGTCCATACGCACCACGGACGGACCTTCCACGAACTCCTCGGTGAAAGCTTCCGAAGGTTCGCTCCACGGACCCTCGGGCGAGGGAGCAAAGGATACCTTCAGGTTGCGGCACGGGCGCGTATTGTCTTTCAGCACCATCACATAGTCTCCGGGAGCATGCTTAAGCAGCACGGCGTCGATGGAACTGAAACCGGGATCGAAGAGAAGACGGGTTTCGGAAAAGGTTTTGAAATCCTCCGTCGTAACGTAGTACAGGCGGTGATTATTGTCTTCGTCCTCTATGCCTCTTTCGAAGCGATGGGGGATGCACGAAGCCCATACGATCATGAATCGCCCGCGCTCATCGTCGTAGAAGAGTTCGGGCGCCCACACATTGACGGTGGTCGGTTCGTGTGACATCACGGGCAGAAAGCGTTGTTCCGACCACTGAATCAGATTTTTGCTGCAAGCGTACCCGAATCCGGTATCGCCTTTCCAGCTGGTGGTCCACACGAGGTGGTAAGTTCCATCGGGACCACACACCATCGAGGGGTCGCGCATCAGCTGTTGTTTGCCGACCTGCGGAAGCAGCCATACACCGGGAATGCTATCCCAGTGCAGCCCGTCTTCGCTGTACAGCAAACGAAGCCCGTCCGTCGCCGGCTCGTGAAAGGAGGTAAAGAGATAGTACTCTTTCTCCGGTCTATGGCACGCCGCCAACACAAGCAGGCACATCAGCGCGCAAAAGCAGATCTGTTTTTTCATATTTATGTTGCCTTATTATTTCGCGAATATATGAAGAGAGACGAAGAGAGAGTTGTTTTGTACCTACCGGAAAGGCGGGAAATTCTTCCGCAAGAAACTTCCGGCATCTTCTCCGACGAAACGGGGATTGACACTTTGACATTCTGTCATTCAAACTCCGCGAGAATCCGTTTTTTCCGCCCAAAGGAAGCGGAAACTGAAAACAAAGAAGCGAAAACAAGCTAAAGAGCTATCTCTTTGGGAAATACATAAATTCTTACATTTCAAATAGAGAAAACAGACCCGTGCAAAGAGGGCTTACGGAAGAAGAAAGGAGACGCATGGGAGTCGTTCGAGCAAGAAGCGGACTCTTTAGAGGAACGACACCCGCTCCGTTTTCTCAAAATGTTTTTCATCCGGATACGGAAACGGAAGTTGTTCCAACAAAAAAACGAGGATTTTACCTGAAAAAAGAGGGAAAAAGAGGGATTCCGCAGGCAGTTTTCAGGGGGAAACGCCTCTCAACGATCTTTTTTATCGCTCATGGCAGTCAGGAAATTATCCGTTTCACAACAAAAAAGACACTAAAACACTCTTTTTACTGACATCGCAACACGTTCGTTTCACACCTGTCCGCCTGTTCGCACATGCGTGATTCGACGGTCACTCTCCCATATCTTTGAGGTGTATTTCCAACGCTTTCACCGAAATGTATATTTCATACACGGAAATAGTCAGGGAAACAATGAGCAGAAGTAAAGCAAAACCGAAGATGTAGACCGAAAGGAGATACAACTGTATGTAAATGAAAAACATACTCACTACACACAACAACAGGCTACCGATACCCGTAAACTGCATGGCACGCGTGAGGTAGAGCCGCTGACGGAGGTTTCGTATCTGGGCGGCAGCTACCGAGGAGTGATTCTCCACATATTGTTCCTTGAGTGTGCGAACCAACTGCGCATAGGAGAGAAAGCGGTTGGTATGCGCCAGCATGATGAGCGAGATTGCCGAAAACAAAAGTGCGGGGGTGGTCAGGTCGATTTCCATTTGTCTTTTTTCTTTATAAGGTTCAACTCCGAGAAAAACCGGATACCCTTTCCTCCGGGAAGCAGGTTGCGGACATCCGGTAGGCAAAGGTAAGGCAAGCTGTCAAAAGAAGCTAATTTTTCGGGGAAAAGATGGCGGAAGCCGAAAGGACAGACACCAACGGGCGTTCACAGGCAGACCGACCGTCCGGTACACTTTTCCCATATACCCCACGGATATTCGGGATATTTATCTTACTTTTGCAGGCAACCAACGGGTTACTCCGTGTGTCACAAGGAAATACGAACATGCGTTACAAACTGTCCATCTCTTCCGGTCTGCCCGCCTCTTTCCGGCTCCCGTCTTCAAAAAGCATCAGTAACCGGGCGTTGATTCTTCATGCCCTGTCCGGCGGCGGCACACCGCCTGCCAACCTGAGCGACTGCGACGACACCCGTGTAATGATAAAGGCGCTGGACGGCACGCCGGAATTTATCGACATTCTTGCCGCAGGCACAGCCATGCGCTTTCTCACCGCTTACTTCAGCGTCACGCCCGGTACACGGCTCATCACCGGCACACAACGCATGAAGCAACGTCCCATACGGGTGCTCGTGGATGCGCTGAGGCAACTGGGCGCACAAATTGAGTATGCCGGCGAGGAGGGCTTTCCGCCATTGCGCATCACAGGGAAGAGCCTGGAGGGAGGGACGATAACGCTCCCCGGAAACGTAAGTTCGCAATATATCTCCGCACTGCTGATGATAGCTCCCGCACTGAAACGGGGACTGTGCCTGCAACTTACCGGCGAGGTGATTTCCCGCCCGTATATAGACCTGACACTGCAACTCATGAAGGAATACGGCGCCACTGCCGCGTGGGAGGACGGAAACAAAATCTGCGTGGCTCCCGGAAACTACCGGAGCACTGTCTTCATGGTGGAAAACGACTGGAGTGCGGCGTCCTACTGGTATGAAACACTTGCCCTCTATGCGCGAAGCGGACGAGGCACGAAACCGGCATCAAAGCTCCGGATAAGACTGGAGGGCTTATTTACCCGTAGCGGACAAGGAGACAGCCGCGGAGCGGAACTCTTTGCCAAACTGGGTGTCAGCACTCACTACACAGACGGCGGAGTGACCCTCGGCATAGAAGGAGAACCCGCTGCACGCATGGACGAAAATCTGGTAGACATTCCGGACCTCGCCCAAACCTTCGTAGTGACGTGCTGCCTGCTGAATGTTCCTTTCCGCTTCACCGGACTGCAAAGTCTCAAGATAAAAGAGACGGATCGCATACACGCACTATGCACCGAACTGCGCAAAATAGGTTATGTCGTAAAAGACGAGCAAGACAGCATCCTTTCGTGGGAGGGCGAACGATGCGAACCATCAGCCCCGCCGGTGATAGACACATACGAAGACCACCGCATGGCGATGGCTTTTGCTCCCGCCTCGCTGCTGATACCCTCCATAGAGATCAACGAGCCGCAGGTGGTCTCGAAATCTTATCCGGGATACTGGAAAGAATGGAAAACCTTTTCCGATATAGCGGAATTGTAAACAATATACGGATATAGAAGGAAATATTTATGTGGATATTGGTCATTAGTCTGATGATACTTGCTTGCGTGGCGCTGCTGGCAGGGTACGTACGCAACCTGCGCCTGCAACGGCGTATCCGGCGGGGCGAACTCGACGCCCTGCCCGAAGTGGTGGAAAGCGATGCGGAATGTTGCGGACAGCACGAAACATGCGAGAAGGACAGTTTACTCGCCGCCGTGAGCAAGGGCATAGAATACTACGATGACGAAGAACTCGACAAATATATCGGGACGGAGCCGGAAACCTACACTCCACAAGCCGAGGAGGAGTTCCGCGATGTACTGTACAGCATGCTTGAGGTAGACGTTGCCGGATGGGTGCGAAGCCTTCAACTGCGGGGTATAGCCCTGCCCGACGCGCTGAAAGACGAGGTATTCCTCATTATAGGCGAACGGAGACAGGAACCGTCTGCTCACCACTGAACATTCAACTTTAAACGTATTCATGACTTTGGAACTTCTGCAATACATTTTCTTCCGGCATGCACTCATCGGCAGCCTTCTGGCGAGCATCGTTTGCGGCATCATCGGAACGTACATCGTCACCAGACGACTGGTCTTCATCAGCGGCGGACTTACGCACGCTTCTTTCGGAGGCATAGGACTGGGACTGTACACCGGTATCTCTCCCCTCTTGTCGGCTGCCGTATTCTCCGTACTCTCCGCCTTCGGCGTAGAATGGTTGAGCAAGCGTAAAGACATGCGGGAGGATTCCGCCATCGCTGTTTTCTGGACACTCGGCATGGCTTTGGGCATCATATTCACCTTTCTTTCACCGGGTTTCGCTCCGGACTTGTCCGCCTACCTTTTCGGAAACATACTCACCATTACCACTTCGGATATCTTGCTGCTGGCTATCCTTGCATTGTTACTGATAATCTTCTTCACGCTCTACCGGCGCCCGATTGTCAGTATCGCTTTCGATCGTGAGTTCGCCCGTTCGCAAGGAATTCCCGTGGCACTGTTCGAATACATTCTGATGATTGCCATCGCACTCGCCATAGTCGCCTGTCTGCGCATGGTGGGCATCGTACTGGTCATCTCGCTGCTCACCATTCCGCAAATGACCGCCAATCTCTACTCGCACCGTTTCGTACACATCATTTGGGTGTCGGTGGGGATAGGCTACCTGAGTTGTCTGGGCGGACTGATGGCTTCATACTATCTGAACGTACCTTCGGGTGCCGCCATCATATTCTTTTCCATCATTATATATGCAGTATGCAAACTTCAAAAGAGTTTTTGCTTGCTGCTACACCGGCAACCGAAGAAAGACTGACCGGAAATACACCCTTGCGAACGACCTTCTACACCATACCGACTTGCCGAAACACTTGATATCATACCGCACCGCAATCATCCTGACAAGCGCATGGATACTCATCGCCGGATGTTCTACCCGGAGAAATACGGCCGGCACACGTTTTTATCATGCTCTCACCACACGCTACAATGTGTACTTCAACGGACAGGAGGCTTATAAAAACGGTGTACTGGCACAAGTGCAAGGACACAAAGACAACTACATGGAGTTGCTCCCGCTCTATCCCACCGATAACAAGGAAACCGCACGCATGGGAAGCGGCGATTTCGACCGTGCCATCGAAAAGGCGCAAAAAGCAATCCGGCAACACTCCATCAAACGTCGTCCCGTCAGGCGACAGGGAGGCAGATACACCGCCGAATACAGGCAATGGCTCGCCCGCCGCGAATTCAACCCTTTTCTACACAACGCGTGGATGTTGTTGGGAAAAGCGCAATACAGACGAGGAAACTATGGCGAGGCAGCTGCTACCTTCGCGTATATCGCACGTCTGTACAACGGACAACCAGGCATCACTTCCGAAGCCTTGATACGGCTTTCGCAATGCTACACCGCCATGGGATGGACATACGATGCCGAGGATGCGCTGAACAGAGTAAACAACGACAGCCTGCCCGCCTCGCTCCTCCCCGCCTACAACTCCGCCACATGCTACCTGCTACTTGCCAATCGTCGCTACCATGATGCCATTCCATTACTGAAATCAGTAGCGGCGAACGAACGGAACAGCACACTGAAAGCGCGAAACTATTATCTGTTGGGACAACTCCACCAACAGCTCAAACAACCGGCAGAGGCATATTGGACATATAAGAAAGTGAATCGCCTGAATCCTCCCTATGAGTTGGCGTTAAGTGCGCGCGTCCGACAGACGGAGGTCATGCCGGACGAGGACGGTCGCAGCATAATAAACAAACTGCAACGCCTCGGTAAGGATGTAAGGAACGAAGAATTCCTCGACCGTATTTACTATGCGATGGGCAACGTACACCTGAGCAGGAAAGATACCGCCGAAGCCATTAATGCTTACCGGAAAGGAATTGCTGCCGGCGAACGCGGAAACAAGGAGAAAGGAGTGCTGCAACTTACGTTGGGAAACCTTTATTGGCATCGGATGCAATACGCCGAGGCGCAAGCCGCTTATGCTGAAGCCATCGGACTTATGGAAAACACACATCCGGAGTATGAACAGACAATGAGACGCTCAGAGATATTGGATGAATTGGTTCCGTACACGACGGTTATCCGCCGGGAAGACAGTCTGCAACATATTGCCGCTCTGCCCGAAGCGGAGCGTCTGAGAGTCATCGAAGAGATTATAGTTCAAGTGACAGATAGGGAAGAGAAGGCACGAGAAGCTGAGAAAGAAGCGGCTAAGCAAGCTTTTATCACCAAGGCGCGAACACAGGCGGAAGAGTATAACAACGGGGCATCGCCAAACAGCGGCGGCACACATAGCGACCGCCAGACATCAACTGCCTGGAACGTACCTGCCGCAGGAAACAATCGCGCGTGGTACTTCTATAATCCACAGTTGATGGAGCAGGGAAAAGCCGAATTTCACCGCCAATGGGGTAACCGGAAACTGGAAGACAACTGGCGACGGAGAAACAAGACCGTAGTCGATACGGACCGGCTCTTTGCAACCGCAGACTATGATGAAGATACGGTATACACACACGATTTGCCTACCGGGCAGGCGGCACCCGGAGCCTTGCCGAAAGATGCGGGTGGAAACACCGGACGTCAGCAACATCCATCTGTCTCTCCGCCTGACGGCACTACGGAGCATGAAGACACACCGACTGACGACAACCGCCAACCCGCATACTACCTGTCCCGGCTTCCGCTGACGGAAGAAGCGAAACGAAATTCCGACCGGATGTTGGCGGAAGCTCTATACGCGGCAGGAAGAATATTCAAGGAGCGCATGGAATCGTTCGGACAGGCAGAGGCGGCATTCGAACGTATCATACGCCAATATCCGGACTTCCCGCTGATGGATGAGGCTTACTACCATCTCTATCTGACACGACTGGCGGCGAACTACTACCGTAAACCTGCATCTCAACACTCCGATAATGAGTTTTTGCTAAAAGCTGAACGATGCAGACAGGAACTGACTACACGTTTTCCGGAAAGCAGATACACCCGTTTACTGAACGACCCGGAGTTTATCGAGAATGCGATTCATGGCAAGCAACGGGAAGATTCTCTTTACGCACATGCCTACGAGCTGTTCCGGAACGGCGATATCACGGGGGTACGGAATGCCAACCGCCTGTCCACCGGGAAATATCCATTCGGACAGCACCGCCCGAAATTCCTCTTTCTGAATGCGGCAACCTACCTGCAATCGGGTGACACCCGCACATTCCTCACCGTTTTGAAAGAATTGATACGGGATTATCCGCAAAACGAGATAACTGATCTGGCGGCGCACATCCTCAAAGGAGTACAGGAAGGGCGAACGCTCATGGCTACGGGAAGTTCGTCCGCATCCGCGTGGAAACGCCGCAACGACGGTTCCGGAGAATACGGTACTCAACCGGAAGGTTCTGCCGATTCGCTGCCGGACGACAGCTTATTCAGCACGGAGCGCGATGTAGAATATTATTTCCTGCTTGCATACGAGCCCGGACAAATAAACGAACATATGCTTCTGTTCGATATTGCCCGGTACAATTTCACTACATTCCTTGTGAAAAATTTCGACCTTGACTTTATATCGATACGAGGTGTCAATACGCTACGGATAGCTTCTTTCGCAAACTATGACGAGGCTTACCTCTACTTCAGGCAATTATACTCTTCTCCCACACTGAAAGGGCATCTTGACAGGACAAGGGCGGTAATCATATCTTCCGGGAATTATGAGCGTCTGGCCAGCCGGTACAGTTTCGATGATTACGACACTTTCTACCGCCGTCATTTCGCCGTGATTCCCGAACCGGAACTTAAAGGTTACACTCTTGACGAACCGCTTGACAACCTGCCCGATGAGAAGGAAAACGGGCAGCGGGAAGAAAACCTCCTGAAAGAAACGAGCGAACCGGAAAATGGTGTTATCTTTGAGCCATAAAGGATTAAGAAAAAATAGAGAACACATTGCCTATGTACAGACTGCTCTGGGTAGATGACGAAATCGGGTTGTTGCGCCCTCACATCTTGTTTCTGGAAGGAAAGGGTTATGAGGTGGACACCGTGACAAACGGACAGGATGCACTCGACCGCTGCCGCGAGACTGCTTACGATCTGATTCTGCTCGACGAGAACATGCCCGGACTCAGCGGATTGCAAACACTGGCAAGAATAAAGGAGATTAGCCCTACCGTACCGGTAGTGATGGTGACAAAGAGCGAAGAGGAGAACATAATGAATATGGCTATCGGACAGAAGATAGCGGACTATCTCATCAAACCGGTGAACCCCAATCAGATACTGCTCTCTTTAAAAAAAAATCTCCACCACCGGGATATCATCAGCGAGGTAACGCAAAGCGGATACCGACAGAACTTCGGAGAGATAGGCATCCGGATAAACGACTCTCTCACAGCCGATGACTGGAAAGAACTGTATCGCCGGCTGGTATACTGGGAACTGGAGCTGGAACAGAGCGACAGCCCGATGAGCGAAATGCTTGCCATGCAGAAAATGGAGGCAAACACCGTCTTTGGGAAATTCATCCGGAAACACTATCCGGAGTGGATGAAGGATTTCGCCGCACCTAAGGAAACACCTGCTCCCAGGCTCTCCACTCTTACAAGAAAACAAGCCCCGCAAGCAGGCGAGAGCCGTAAAGAACGCCCCATGATGAGTCCCGACCTGTTCAAGGAAATCATCTTCCCTTTGCTGGACAAAGAAGAGAAGGTATTCTTTATCGTACTCGACAACTTCCGCTACGACCAATGGCGTGTCATAGCAAGCGAACTTGCAGGGTTGTATAACATGGACGAACAACTCTATTTCAGCATACTACCCACCGCCACGCAATATGCGCGCAACGCCATATTCTCCGGTCTTATGCCCGACCAAATAGCCCGTTTCTTTCCCGAACTGTGGAGGGACGAAGATGAAGAGGAAAACAAGAACCTGAATGAGGCTCCCCTGATACAAACCGTTTTTGAACGTTTCCGCAGGCAGCACACCTTTTCTTATCATAAGATAAACGATGCTGCAGGAGCAGAAAAGCTGCTTAACTCGCTGCCTACACTGAAGAGTAATGACTTGAATGTGGCAGTGTTCAATTTCATCGACATGCTCAGCCACAGCCGGACAGAAAGCAGGATGCTGCGCGAACTGGCATCAAGCGAAGCTGCGTACCGCAGCCTCACGCTTTCATGGTTTCGCCATTCGCCTCTGAACGACTTACTGAAGGTGCTTGCCACACGTTCATGCAAGGTAGTGATAACCACCGATCACGGCAGCATCAGTGTAAACAATCCGGTGAAGGTGCAAAGCAACAGCAAGGACATTAATGCGAACCTGCGTTACAAACTATCGCGCAACATGTCGTACAACCCCAAACAGGTATTTGAGGTTGTGCGCCCCTCGGATTTTTGCCTGCCCTCGCCCAATGTAAGCACGCGATACATTTTTGCTTCGGGGCGCGACTTCTTCGCCTATCCGAACAGCTACAACCACTATGTGGGATATTACACGGACACTTTCCAGCATGGAGGAATATCCATGGAGGAAATGATGATTCCACTCATCACGCTAAGCGGAAAGAGATGAGCGGAGAGCAAGGCAACCCGGCAGAACCGGCGAGACACTTCCTCCGCAATGGAAGCTGCATCAATTTATACAAGACAATTATAATATAATAATATAGCATCATTATGGAAATCAACATTCGTTCGTTAGAAGAAATCCGCCAAGCTGCCCGCGAGTTCATTGCAGCCATGGACGACAATACGGTCTTCGCTTTCTACGGTAAGATGGGAGCCGGAAAAACCACATTCATAAAAGCCCTTTGTGAAGAGTTGGGGGTATCGGATGTCATCAGTTCCCCCACATTCGCCATTGTCAACGAGTACCGTTCGGAAGAGGGGGGAGAACTCATTTATCATTTCGACTTCTATCGTATCAAAAGACTGGAAGAAGTGTATGACATGGGATACGAAGATTACTTCTACAGCGGAGCGCTCTGTTTCATCGAGTGGCCCGAACTGGTTGAGGAACTCTTGCCGGAAAACACAATAAAGGTAAGCATAGAGGAAACAGACAACGGTTCACGCAAACTGATTCTTACGTAAACGATTTTACTCTTCACCGCACGCACTCTGCATGAATTCACCGGCTTTACTCTCGACATCCGCCCTGCTGCATGTAACCGAAGGGGGCAAACACTTGTCGTTCAGTCCCTACGTGGTGCAAGGAATTTTTCTTCTCACAGGCATCATCTCACTGCTGGCAGCTTTGTTCAACTGGGACTGGTTCTTCAACGCGCGCAACACGCTGTTCATCGTCAACGGTATAGGGCGTCGACGCGCACGGTGGTTCTACGGCATCACAGGCGTAGTTCTCATCGGTATGAGCGTACTCTTCTGGTATCAGACATCAAACATCATCTCCACTTCCCGACAATGAATTATCAACAGGCAATATCCAAGTACCTACTTACCCGTTCTCATTCTCATATCGACCTGAAGTCCGTCCTTTTCGACATGGACGGAGTGTTGTTCAACTCCATGCCTTATCATGCCGATGCATGGCACAAAGTGATGGAAAGCCACGGTCTGCACCTGAGCCGTGAGGAAGCTTATTTGCACGAAGGACGGACGGGGGCATCCACCATCAACATCGTTTACCGCAGGCAATATGGGCAAGACGCTGCTCCTGAGCTTATCGAACGAATTTACGAGGAAAAGAGCAGAGAGTTCAACACTCATCCCGAACCCGAGCCGATGCCGGGGGCGTGGGAAGTATTGAAGAAGGTGAAAACGGAGGGATTGACACCGATGCTTGTCACCGGTTCCGGACAACATTCTTTGCTCAACCGTCTCTCACGCAACTATCCCGGCATGTTTCGTCCCGAGTTGATGGTAACCGCTTTCGACGTAAAGTACGGAAAGCCTAATCCGGAACCCTACCTGATGGCATTGCAAAAAGGAAAACTGAAGCCCAATGAAGCCATTGTCATCGAAAACGCCCCGCTGGGCGTAGAGGCGGGCGTAGCCGCAGGAGTGTTCACGGTAGCGGTAAACACCGGTCCCATAGACGATAAGATACTGCTCGATGCGGGGGCAGACATTCTGTTTCCCTCAATGCAGTCTTTCTGCGACTCGTGGGAAGAATTGAGGCAGGCATTGGCGTCGGAGAAAATACTCTGACCGGAGACGGCAGCAACCCCAAAAAACGAGTTTCCCGCTAAACCTTTTTTTGATTAAGCTACGTGACTTCGAGAGAAACATGAATCCGCTTTATCCATGCCTACACTTCCGGACAACCTTAATATCAGGAATGGAATAAATTTGCCAGTGCGTATGAGAAAGCGATTTAACTCCCCTTGCAATCAATTGATAAATATCTGATTATCAACAGCTGAATAACATCAATATACCACACCTGTCCCGTACCTGAACCGCACCCGTGCGGTTCGGATACGAAACGGGTACGGTTCGACCAAACCATTTATAACGACCAAATATCGTGTCTGCATACTGATTACAGGCACAAAATAAGGAAAGCCATTATCAACCCTCACTCCGGACTCATGCCAACAATCGCTTTCAGCATCACTAAAAAGGAATATGAAAGAAAATCCCTGTCAGGGACATCAAAAAAGGAAGCAAAGTCTTGGTTGATAGAATTAAAAACAGTATTTTTGTGCCCGATTATTCCGCAACGGGTTCAATCAAGAGATTTCTAAGTGATTAGAGACCACCCGCCGGAGGTAACTTATACATCATTATAAGCAATGTACGCAATTGTAGAAATCAACGGTCGGCAATTCAAAGCGGAAGCCGGCAAAAAACTGTTTGTACACCACATCCAGAATGCAGAAAACGGTGCGACGGTAGAATTTGACAAAGTTCTTCTGGTAGACAAAGACGGCAACATTACCGTAGGCGCTCCCACAGTAGAAGGCGCGAAGGTGGTTTGCGAAATCGTTTCACACTTGGTTAAAGGAGACAAAGTGCTCGTTTTCCACAAAAAAAGAAGAAAAGGTTATCGTAAACTGAACGGTCATCGCCAACAATTTACAGAGTTAAAGATCACGGAAGTAGTAGCTTAATCAAATAAAAACAAGAAGAAATGGCACATAAAAAAGGTGTCGGTAGTTCTAAGAACGGCCGCGAATCACATAGCAAAAGATTAGGCGTTAAAATGTTTGGTGGAGAAACTTGCAAAGCAGGCAACATCATCATTCGCCAAAGAGGAACCGAATTTCACCCGGGCAACAACATCGGTATGGGTAAAGACCACACGTTGTTCGCACTTGTAGACGGAACCGTGAAGTTCAAGGTAGGCAAGAAGGATAAAAGATACGTTTCTGTAATCCCCGCCGAGAACGCAGAAGCATAATCAAACAAGGAACCAACACCTCTCGCCAAGGCTTGGTCTCCCCTCTTCAAGAAAAAAACACAAAAGACGGGAAGCTGTTCGACACACGACTGCTTCCCGTCTTCTTTTTACCCTGAAGAGAAATCACCCTATCTCTTTTTTATTTATCTTTGCACACCTAATCGGCATAACATCAAACCAATATCAACATCATGCTCACCATCAGACAAATCACAGATAACATCGAAACCGTGGTTCGCGGGCTGAACAAAAAACATTTTAAGAATGCCCAGGAAACCATAGACAACGTCATCTCTCTGAACAACAAGCGGAGAAGCACTCAGGCGACTCTCGACAATAACCTGGCAGAAGCAAACAATCTCGCCAAATCCATCGGTCAGTTCATGAAAGAGGGCAAAAAAGAAGACGCCGAAGCCGCAAAAAGCCGCGTAGCCGAATTGAAGGAAATCAACAAGGGGCTGCAACTTGAAATGGACAATACGAGCGAAGAACTGCAAAATCTGCTATACACCATTCCCAATCTGCCTTACGAAGAGGTTCCCGAAGGAACAAGCGCCGAGGACAACGTGGTTGTTAAAACAGGAGGCACGGAAAATCCATTACCCAAAGACGCACTCCCCCATTGGGAGTTAGCGAAAAAGTATGACCTTATAGATTTTGATTTAGGCGTTAAAATTACCGGAGCCGGATTCCCCGTATACAAAGGAAAAGGAGCACGCCTGCAACGCGCACTCATCAACTTCTTCCTCGATGAGGCCCACAAAGCGGGATACACGGAAATCATGCCTCCCACCGTAGTCAACGCCGCCTCCGGATATGGCACGGGGCAACTACCCGACAAGGAGGGACAGATGTACCACTGCCAAACGGATGATTTATACCTCATCCCCACCGCCGAAGTACCCGTAACAAACATCTACCGCGATGTTATTCTCGATGAAAAACAATTACCCATCAAGAATTGCGCATACACCCAATGTTTCCGGCGTGAGGCAGGGTCATACGGCAAGGATGTACGCGGACTGAATCGTTTGCATGAATTCTCCAAGGTAGAACTCGTACGCATAGACAAACCCGAACATTCCAAAGAGTCGCATCAGGAAATGCTCGACCACGTGGAAGGACTGCTTCGGAAACTCGAACTTCCCTACCGCATTCTAAAACTTTGCGGGGGAGACATGAGCTTCACCGCCGCACTGTGCTACGACTTCGAGGTATACTCCGAAGCACAACAACGCTGGTTGGAAGTCAGCTCCGTATCCAACTTCGACACCTATCAGGCAAACCGCCTGAAATGCCGCTACCGCAGCGGAGAGAAAAAGACGGAACTTTGCCACACGTTGAACGGCTCCGCTCTGGCTTTGCCCCGTATCGTGGCGGCTCTTCTGGAGAACAACCAGACTCCCGAAGGAATCCGCATACCTCAGGCATTGGTTCCGTATACCGGTTTCGAACTGATAGACTGACGAAGAAAGAAAATATTTCCGGTCGCCGCACTGCACGGGCGCATATCCCGGTCATAAACGACGCAAAATCAAATTCCCTAAAAAAACTGCTTGAAGAGCAAGAAGCACTTTTACTCTCTAAGCAGTTTTTCTTTATTATGGAGAAGAAAAACAAAATGTTCATCTAATATTTCAGAAGAAATACCCATATTTATCCCTTTCAGCTATCCTATTTGTTTGTTTTTATCAAATAAGCCGTATCTTTGCAAATATCATTCTGATAGCATTTACGTAATTATACCAACAAATTCCATAGATAATGAATAAAATCATTAGCAAAGAACATTTCTCAGAAAAAGTATTCAAGCTGGTTATCGAAGCGCCCCTCATCGCTCGCTCACGCAAGGCAGGACACTTCGTGATTGTGCGCGTGGGAGAAAAAGGAGAGCGCATGCCGCTAACTATTGCAGCAGCAGATCCAGTGCGAGGAACCATCACCTTGGTTGTACAAGAGGTAGGACTCTCCTCTACCCGCCTTTGCGAACTGAATGAAGGCGACCACATCACCGATGTGGTAGGTCCCTTGGGACAAGCCACTCACATCGAGAACTTTGGAACAGTAGTGTGTGCCGGAGGAGGTGTAGGAGTAGCCCCCATGCTTCCCATCGTACAAGCGTTGAAAGCTGCCGGAAACCGCGTGATAACCGTACTGGCAGGACGCACCAAAGAACTTATTATCCTCGAAAAGGAGATGAGAGAAAGTTCCGATGAAGTCATCATCATGACAGACGATGGTTCATACGGAAACAAAGGGTTGGTAACCGAAGGCGTGGAAGCTGTCATCAAACGGGAAAAGGTAGACAAATGCTTCGCCATCGGACCTGCCATCATGATGAAGTTTGTGTGCTTGCTCACAAAAAAATATGAGATACCGACAGACGTCTCGCTGAACACCATCATGGTGGATGGCACGGGAATGTGCGGCGCTTGCCGCATCACCATAGGAGGAAAAACAAAGTTCGTGTGTGTGGACGGTCCGGAGTTCGACGGACATCAGGTAGATTTCGATGAGATGCTGAAACGAATGGGAGCATTCAAGAGCATCGAACGCGAAGAGATGCACAAACTCGAAGACAGTTCCGCCACGTCTTCCTGCAAAGCCGTCCCCGAAACTCCTGCCGAAACTGACGAAAAGAGCCGTAATGCACCATGGCGTCAGGAACTGCGCAAGAGTTTGAAAGCCAAAGAACGCTCCGCCATTCCGCGTGTGGTAATGAACGAACTCGATCCGGAATACCGCTCACACAGCCGGAAAGAGGAGGTGAATCAGGGTCTGACGGAACAACAAGCACTGACCGAGGCTCAACGCTGTCTCGATTGTGCCAACCCCGGCTGCATGGAAGGTTGCCCGGTGGGTATAGACATCCCCCGCTTTATCAAACACATCGAGCAGGGAGAATTCCTCCAGGCCGCAAAAACCCTGAAAGAGACCAGCGCGCTGCCTGCGGTTTGCGGTCGCGTATGCCCGCAAGAGAAGCAATGCGAATCCAAGTGCATCCACCTCAAGATGAAAGGCGAACCGGTCGCCATCGGTTACCTCGAACGCTTTGCCGCAGATTATGAACGCGAAAGCGGTCAGATATCCGTACCGGAAATTAAAAAGAAAAACGGCATCAAGGTAGCTGTTATCGGCTCGGGACCTGCCGGTCTATCCTTTGCGGGCGATATGGCCAAGTATGGCTACGACGTGACAGTATTCGAGGCATTGCATGAGATAGGCGGTGTATTGAAATACGGTATCCCCGAATTCCGTTTACCAAACAAAGTCGTTGATGTGGAAATAGACAACCTTGCCAAAATGGGCGTTTCTTTCGTCAAAGACTGCATCATAGGTAAGACCATCAGCGTGGAACAACTACAGGAAGAAGGTTACCAGGGAGTTTTTGTCGGTTCGGGAGCCGGTCTGCCTAACTTCATGAATATTCCCGGCGAGAACTCCATCAACATTCTTTCGTCCAATGAATATCTTACACGCGTAAACTTGATGGATGCCGCCAGCGAAGACTCCGACACACCCGTACCTTTTGGCAAACGGGTAGCCGTTATCGGAGGCGGAAACACGGCAATGGATTCCGTACGTACGGCACGACGTCTCGGTGCCGAACGCGCAATGATCATCTACCGCCGTTCGGAAGAAGAGATGCCTGCCCGCATCGAGGAGGTGAAGCATGCCAAGGAAGAAGGAGTTGAATTTTTAACCCTGCACAACCCCATCGAATATATTCCGGATGAAATGGGGCGCGTAAAACAAGTAGTGCTACAAAAGATGGAACTTGGCGAACCTGACGCCTCCGGTCGTAGAAGCCCCGTCCCCATACCGGGAGCGACAGAAACCATAGATATCGACTTGGCAATTGTCAGCGTGGGAGTATCTCCCAACCCGATTGTACCATCATCCATACCCGGATTGGAAGTAGGACGAAGAGGAACCATCATAGTAAATGAAGAGATGCGCTCGTCCATACCTGCCATCTACGCGGGAGGAGACATCGTGCGCGGAGGAGCCACAGTGATATTAGCCATGGGAGATGGAAGAAAAGCCGCCGCCGCAATGAACCGACAGCTCCAAGAGAGCAAAAATAGCACTCCGTAAACCAATGGAGTTTAAGGTCTAAACAAAAGACAAAAGCCAATAAAAAAGAGAGGATATGCTTCCCATACGAAAAACATATCCTCTCTTCTCATATCTTATCTCCACGCTTTTTCTTCCGCTCGCTTCTTCCGGTTCATCCTGCAACACAGAAACGTTCCGGCTCCTCCACTGTCTTTTCTGACCCTTTTCTATTACTACTACAATCTGTAATAATAAAAACTCATAATTCCCCTTTCACAGGCAACCACTTTGAGAAGCAAATGCCCAATTCATGATAGAGCAATACCTATTACATACAGAAAAAATCAAAAGCACCTTCGATACGGATATAATAGTCCTCTCTCAACAAAGGGAAAAGAACTGCCCGCATCAAGGAAGGCAAGCGTTCACTTCACCACCTTATTGGTAAGCGGATCGGGAAAAACCACAGTCGGCTTAAACGATTTTGCCTCCTCGAAATCCATAAGCGCATACGACATTATAATAATGATGTCATCGGGCTGCACCCTGCGCGCTGCGGCTCCATTCAGGCATACGCTACCCGAACCTCGTTCGCCTTTAATAATATAAGTCTCAAAACGTTCACCGTTATTGTTATCGGCAATGTACACTTTCTCTCCTGCAATCATATTGGCGGCATCCATCAAATCTTCGTCGATGGTGATGCTGCCCATATAATTCAGGTTTGCTTCCGTTACCCGCGCACAGTGAATTTTCGATTTCAGAACTTCAATCATCATAAAAATATATGTTTTCAGAATAATGATTCCGTCTCACATCCGGAAGATTCTCACAGCTCGTATTTCACATTATCAATCAAACGGACTTCTCCGCAGAAGACAGTAATGCAACCCACCGGATAAGTCGTTTCATGCCAATCACAGATAGATTGCAACGTATTTCCATCCACCAGTTCGAAGTATTCCAAACGCAGTCCCGGAGCATTTGAGATGGCATCTTCCACCATTCTCCGGGTTTCACCAACCGTATGCGAACGGGCATATACGACGCTCTTGAATAATGTTTCCGATATGCGCAACGCATATGTACGTTCCTCGGCGGAAAGGCGTGTATTCCGGCTACTCATGGCCAAACCGTCCGGCTCGCGCACAATGGGGCAACCCACTATCTCCAAAGGATAATTCATACTGCGTACCATTTCCCGGATAATAGCCAGTTGTTGAAAATCCTTTTCCCCGAAGTATGCTCTGTCCGGCTGAACAATATCGAACAATTTGCTCACCACCTGACAAACTCCATTGAAGTGTCCCGGACGAAACTTCCCTTCCATGACCGTATCCAAGGGGGCATAGTCGAACCGCCGCGTATCCGGTTCAGGATAAATCTCCTCCACAGACGGCGCGAAGACAAACGTGACTCCGCATGCTTCAAGCAGACGGCAGTCAGCTTCCAAAGTACGAGGATATTTTTCCAGGTCGTTTTGATCATTGAATTGCGTGGGATTGACAAAGACACTCACCACCGTGACGGCGTTGTCCTCCACACTACGTTTCACCAAAGAGGCATGCCCCGCATGCAAAGCACCCATGGTAGGAACCAATCCTATCCGTTCGCCTTGCGCCTTACATTCCTCCAAGGCAGTCCGCAGTTCACTGACAGTGCATATAACTTTCATCTATTTCGTTCGTTTAATAATTCACGGGGCGGTCACGCCAACAACCTCTCTCCCCTTTCATTCCGGAAACGCTTCCAGAGCGTTCAATCGCCGCCCTTTCCGAGACGTTCCGCCTTTTATTCCCTAAGACAAACATCTTCTCCGGCTTCTTACCCGCAAGAAAGCCTATGGGTCATGTATTCATAAAAAAGAAGGCAACCGAAAAACAAGCCCACCATCAAAAACATACCGGTCCCGTTTCTCCGCTCCTTTCCCATAGTACACTTGAAAATGAAACCGGCGGCAATCTTATCCGAAAAAATCCGCCCCTCCGGGTCTGTTTTCCGCCGCAAAATAAGGTATTATTTAGCACATAAAGAAGAAATATCACAAATTAATGTAAAAGAGCGCCTTGCTTCTTTCGCAAGCGTTTGCAGAAAGCAAGCTGATAAACAAACACTTAACAATTCATAAGGAATTATAGAAGGTTATGATTTGTCCAAGTCCTCGTTTTTTTTTATATCTTTGCAGAATAAATGAGAGCTTGTTGAGATTACAGTACCTGTGCGCTACACGCGATTGCGAGAAAGTGCTTACGATTTTCTCAGACAGAATGCGTTCGGTAACCGGTCTTCACCACCGTCACACGGAGAAACAACCGCCAATAAGGCTCCATACAATCCGAACCTTAAATGCTGGCAAACAAGGCAATCGAAACAGGACTCTGATAACAATGTTATTATGGCGAAGGCGAACAAGATTTTATTCATTACACAAGAAATCACCCCTTACATAGCAGAAACCGAAATGTCCCTTGCGGGCAGGTACCTGCCGCAGGCTATCCAGGAGAAAGGAAGAGAAATCCGCACTTTCATGCCCAAATGGGGTACTATCAATGAGCGTAGAAATCAATTGCACGAAGTGATACGCCTTTCGGGTATGAACCTGATCATCGACGACACCGATCATCCGCTCATCATCAAAGTCGCTTCCATTCAGGCGGCTCGCATGCAGGTTTACTTTATAGATAACGACGACTACTTCCAAAACCGCCTGCAAACAGTGGACGAGAACGGGGCGGAATATGAAGACAATGACAGCCGCGCCATCTTCTATGCCCGTGGTGTATTGGAAACGGTGAAAAAACTGCGTTGGTGTCCCGATGTCATACACTGTCACGGCTGGATGTCCGCCCTTGCTCCTCTGTACATAAAGAAAGCCTATAAAGACGAACCTTCTTTCCGCAACTCCAAAATCGTATTTTCGGTTTATGAGGAGGGTTTCAAGCAGTCTTTCGGTCAGGAGTTTGCCGGCAGAATCTTATTGAAGGGTGTCCACAAGAAAGACCTTGCCGCACTGCACATGCCGGCGGATTACGCTTCGCTTTGCAAGTTTGCCATCGACTATTCCGACGGTGTTATCTTCCACAGTCCGAAAGTCAATGAAACGGTGAAGGAATATGCCCTCTCTTCGGGTAAACCTGTATTGGAATACCAACCCGGTGATGTCTTTGCCGACGCCTGCAACGATTTTTATGACATGGTGTGGGGAAAAGCCGAATAACAGCCAAACAACAAGTAAACAAAGATAGACAGTTATGAAAGTAAAGTGTGTCAATACGCTGTTCGTGGCGTTTCTCCTGGCTTTCTTCGGGTGTGACGACAACACCGGGTCTCTGGGCATCAACATGCTTCCTTCCTCGGACGCCATCACCAGCAACACGA
Source organism: Bacteroides sp. (assembly GCA_041855205.1). Taxonomy (GTDB): domain Bacteria; phylum Bacteroidota; class Bacteroidia; order Bacteroidales; family Bacteroidaceae; genus Bacteroides. The sequence continues at coordinate 73,575 of JBHADT010000046.1, read as the reverse complement.
TATTGTTCGATGTGCAAACGCGCTCCATCATGGCGGACTCCGTTTTTGCAAAAACAAGTACGGGTTATGTGGGGCGTTTTACCGACCCCAACTTCGGGTATTACGAGGCAAGTTTTCTTTCGGAGTTGAACTGTGCCGATGACTTCGCCTTCCCCGAACTATACCAATACGATGAATCCACCGGAAAAGCCACGGGTGCCATGGCGGGCGATTCCGCCGTATCCGCCCAATTGGTTCTCTTCTATTCCGCCTGGTTCGGCGACTCGCTGAATACGTCGCGGATAAGCGTCTATCCGTTGACCCAAAGGTTGGAGCGTAACCGATATACAAATATCGACCCCAAGAAATACTACGAGCCGGGCAGTAAACCGCTGGGACGCAAAACCTATACGGCTTACGACACGTCCGTACCCGACTCCGTACGCAACGCCACCAACTCCAGCGGGCAGAAAACATTCTATCCGAACATCACTTTCCAACTGGGTAAGGAGTACGGTAACCAGTTACTGAAGTTGAACCGGGAACATCCGGAGTATTTCAAAAACTCGGACGCTTTCATAGACAACGTATTCAAAGGTGTTTATGTAAAAAGCGACCTCGGAGACGGAACCATACTCTACATAGACCGCGTGGACATACAGGTGAAGTTCTGCATGCACTACCTGGACTCCAACGGGGTAAAGCTGAAGAAAACGAGCAATCCCGCCGAAGACTCGGTATATTACAGCATGGGCACGGCATTTGCCTCGACCAAAGAGGTGATTCAGGCAAATCAGTTCCTGAATGCCGACATCCTCAAGGAACGTGTTGCGGAAAAGTCGCACACCTACATCAAATCGCCGGCGGGCATCTTCACCGAAGCGACTCTTCCTTATGAGGAAATCAGCGAACAGTTGTCCGGAGATACGCTGAACGCCGTGCGGCTTACTTTCACCAATTACAATCAAAACAACAAGTATAAATTCAGCATGAGCGCACCGGCGTCCGTGTTGCTGTTGCGCAAACAGGATTTCAAAGAATTCTTCGAAGAGAACCAACTCCCAGACCAGATAACCTCGTTCACCGTAAGCCATAACAACGTGGCTACAAACCAATATACGTTCAACAACATCTCCCGTCTGGTGACTACCTGTCTCAACGAGAAGAAAGCCGCCAAACAAAAAGCGAAACAAACCGCCGGTTCGGCATGGGACGAAAAGGCCTGGGAAACGAAATGGAATACCGATGAGTCTACCAAAGACTGGAACAAGGTGTTGCTGATTCCCGTCACCATCGAGTACGACACCAACAGCCAAGGAACCAAAACAATGACGAGCGTACAGAACAATTTGCAACCGGGCTATGCCAAGCTGAAAGGCGGCGAAACGGGGGAAACACTGAAGCTGGAGGTTACATACACAAGAAACGCACAGTAAGCCAACGCCTGATACATCATTGCATCGATATCGTACTGCCGGGTAAGCGTCAACCGCTTATCCGGCAGTGTGCTTCCGGGAGGGAGCTTTTGCTACTTTTTTCTGTCACCGGTATCCTCCGAACTGCTATCGATACGCGTCACCGCACATCGTTTGCAATATACTGACTTCCATAAAAACAGACATCCTCCGGACTCTCCATACAGGTATATAATATTTACAACAAGGAGATTTTAAGAAACCCCACAGCCGTCTCAAGAAAACCGAAGAGGAACGGTATCCGAACGAGACAGGCATTATATCCGAACGAGACAGGTGCGGTATATGAACGAAAACAGCGTGCAGAGCGGGAAGTCGCAATCCCTTTCAAAGGAGCTATGTATCAACAACTTAAGATGCATCCAACGCATTTCCTCATCAGACTGTTCAAGGATGGGATTCAAGTAAAAATTACCCGGAATTCCTAACATACAACCACACCGTCTTTAAAGGAAACAAAGAATTGCGTAAACTCAAAAATAACTCTATTTTTGTGTTTACTAACGCCTGATACAATGACCACACACATACCTGCCGTTTCCCGTATCCGTTTCTTCCTCCTTTTCCTATTGCTGTCTTCCACGGCAAGAGCCGACTGGAACAATTTCATAGTCAACTTCGACAAAAGCATTTACGGGAAAGGCGCACAGACGTGGCAGATTGCCCCGTACGACGAAAAATGGGTGTACTTTGCCAATCAGAACGGCATGCTGCAATTCGACGGCAACGTATGGAATATCTTCCCGCTGAACAATTCGTCCGACGTGCGTTCCGTACTGGCGTCTACCGCACAAAAACGAATCTACGTGGGCGGCATCAATGAGTTCGGTTACTACGAACCGGGAAGCAACGGTGTATTGAGATACCACTGCATGTCTGACACACTGGCAAATACCATTCGCCTGTTGGGCAATGTATGGGGCATTCACGAGAACGACCAGATACTCTACTTCCAGGGAGACGGACAAGTGGTGAAGTTTCTGAACGGGAAATACACCGTCATCGAAGCAGGATTGAAGATAGACTGCTCCAACATGGTAGATGGTATCCTGTACATCGGCACCGAGCAAGGAGTATGGTTGCTGGTGGGGAATACTTTTTTTCCGCTACGCGGAGCGGAAGAACTGACTTCCAAACGGATCCGGGGAATCATCCCCTACCGGAACGGCGTGCTGGTGGTGACGGCATACAGCGGTCTGTACTACTGCGACGGTTACTCCATGCAACCGTTCGTCACGGGAGCGGAGGAATTCATGCGGCAGAACGAGGTGTTCTGTGTCGCCACACAAGGCAGTCAAATAGCCTTGGGAACCATACACAAGGGACTGCTGCTGATAGACTACGACACAAAGAGAGTGAAATATTTCAACGAGAACAACGGTCTGCGCAACAACACCGTACTCTCCGTTTCCTTCGACAAGGAGGGAAATCTGTGGGCGGGGCTGGACAGCGGAATAGACTACGTATACCTCAATTCCTCGTTCACCAACCTCTACTCCTATCCCTACTCCTACGGCACGGGCTACACAGCGGCCGTAGGAGGCGACAAACTATACCTCGGCACCAATCGCGGGCTCTACTACACGTCTTATCCGGTGAAAATGAACACCGGACTGGCAGAAATCAGCCCCGTGCCCCACTCCAGCGGGCAGGTATGGAATCTGTGCCGTATAGGCAACGAACTGTTTTGCCTGCACGACCGGGGAATATTTCTACTCAACGGGCTCTCGATGGAACGAGTTGCCGACATAACCGGGGTATGGTGCTGCCAACCTGTGATGGGAAGCGACCGGCGGATGTTCGTCGGTGTTTACGATGGCATCTATCTGTTCGAGAAGAAAAACGGTAAGTGGATGGCTGTATGCAAGATAGAGAACATACCGGACTCCAACCGGCTGTTCGAACAGGAGTCGGAACGCATCTTGTGGTCGTACAATACCGACCACATCACCCGTTACGAACTGAATGCCGAGCTGACCAGATGCATCGCCCAAAGAAGCTATGGCATAGAAGACGGGCTGCCGCCCGGGCATGAAATTTATGTAACCAAAGTGAAAGGAAAAATATACTTCACCACCCCCAACGGCATATATCGCCACAATCCGCAGAAAGACAACATGGAGCTTTGCCCCGAGATGAACACCCGGCTCAACGGCAACACAAGCTATCTCCGCTTGACGGAATACAACGAACGTCTCATCAGCCTGAGTGCACATGAGGTCTGCATAGCAGAATCCGACGACTACAAAAAGGGCACCAACACCGGCATCAACCCCATTCGTCAGTCACTGATAGGGATGGTGCCGGGATATGAGGCAATCATTCCCCTATCGGACTCCCTGATGGTGCTTCCCAACGAAAAAGGATTCGCCCTTTTCAGCGTTCCTCCCACCCGCACACATCGGAACCGGACACAATCGCTCTCCATCCGCAATATGTTTCTCTCGTATCCCAAAGACTCGCTGCTCTACACCGCCAATTTCCGCCAGACGAAACCCTCTCCCGTCATCAATTACGCACAAAATTCGGTACGCTTCGAGTACGGTCTCTCATCTGTCGTACCAAGCAATGAGGCGCGTTTTCAATACCGACTCAACGATGACGTGTGGTCTGACTTCACCGTCATGCAAACCAAAGAATACAGCAATCTATCGGAAGGAGACTACATCTTCGAGGTAAAAGCCGTATTCCTCGACGGCAGCACCGCCACCGACCGGATGAGTTTCAGCATTCTTCCCCCGTGGTACCGGAGTTCTTCGGCATATCTGACCTATATACTCATGCTGTTTATGGGAATCTGGTTGCTGTATCGCTGGGACGACATTCGCGTAAAACGGAAAAAGATGCAGGTAGTGGCAGAAAAGAACAAGGAACTTCGCGAAATGGAAAAGGAATACGAAGCGGAAAAAGCACGCAGGGAGAAACAAATCATGCAACTGGAAAAGGAGAAGCTCGAATACGACCTCAAGCACAAAAGCCAGGAAATGGCCGATCTCATGATTAATTTCGTCCGTAAAAACGAAATGCTCACTGAAATCAAATCCGATATACTCAAAGTATCCGCACGACTGAAAGGAGAAGGCGCACACGAGGGCAGGCAACAGCTCCTGCTTATCAACAACAAGATAGACTCGAACATACAGAGCGACGAATTGCTTAAACGCATCGAAGAGCAGTTCGACCTCATACACAACAACTTCATGAAGCACCTGCATGCCAGGCATCCCGATCTCTCGAACAACGAGCGCATGATGTGTGCCTACTTGAAAATGAACCTTTCCACCAAGGAGATAGCCCCGTTGCTGAACATCTCGGTACGAGGAGTGGAGACACTGCGCTACCGGCTCAGAAAGAAATTCGGGCTCGAACGAGACAGCAGTCTGACAGAGTATCTGGCAAACATAAGGTAAAGAAGTTACACGTCCATCCCCTCCTTTCAAGCCTTCCTTTCCTTTTCTGTCAGCGCATCCCTGTATATCCGCTACAGCTGAAGAATTCCTTTTCCCGTCCATTCCTCCTCATAATGGAGGAAAATATATGACGTATCAAAATGATGTAGTTAATTGATATTGATAATCAATGATTTATTATTAATTGACGTAATATCGAAGTATTTAAAATTTCATGATGACGTATTAAAGAATACAGACTCTGATATCTTCTCCTGTGAAAAAAGTATATGTTTGCCTCAGATGCCGGAGAGATACCGGTTGCATTTGTTAATCTTAAATACAGTAAAACTTATGAGAAAACTATTTTCAGTTTTATTTCTTTTAAGCTTTGCCTTGAGTTCTGTATATGCGCAAACCATACAGATAAGAGGTACGGTAAGCAGCGGTTCGGATGGCGAACCATTGCCGGGAGTTAATATATCGGTAAAAGGAAACGCCGCTCTCGGTACCATCACCGGAGCGAACGGTGAATTCTCCATGTCGGTGCCCTCCGGTGCTATTCTTTCAGTTTCTTATATCGGTTTTAAATCGCAGGAAGTACCCGTAAACGGCAGAAGTGAGTTACGGATAGTGCTGAACGAAGACAGCGAAACACTCGATGAGGTTATCGTAATCGGATACGGCGTGCAGAAGAAAAGCGTGGTGACTGCCGCCATAGCCAAAGTGTCTGCCGACGATTTAGCGGCGGCAGCCCCCACACGCATGGACAACGCATTGAAAGGATTGGCAGCCGGCGTAACGGTGACCTCGTCTTCGGGACAGCCGGGAGCGGCAGCCCGGGTACGCGTACGGGGAGTGGGCACCATCAACCACTCCGACCCTCTTTATATCGTAGACGGTATGCCCATCGAGGGCGGATTGGATTATCTGAATCCGAACGACATAGCTTCCATCGAAGTTCTCAAGGACGCCGCTTCGGGAGCCGTGTACGGTGCACGTGCCGCCAACGGCGTGGTGCTGGTAACCACCAAATCGGGAAGTACGGGACAAACGAAAGTGTCCTATGATTTCTCTTACGGCTGGCAAAGCGCATGGAGAAAACGCGATGTTCTGAATGCCTCCGAATATGCCTTGCTGCGTAACGAAGCGGCTATCAATGCCGGCATAGCCCCCATGTATCAAGATCCCTATTCCTATGGCAAAGGAACGGACTGGCAAGAGGAGGTATTCAACGACAACGCGCCTGTGATGAGCCATCAGGTGAGCGTAAACGGAGGAACGGAAAAAGTTAGTTACCTCTTCTCCGCCGGCTACTACACCCAAGACGGTATAGTGGGCGGAAACTTCGACCGTTCCAACTATGAGCGTCTCACATTGCGCAGCAACACTGTCTATACTCTTTTCAACGAAAGCAAGAGCCGCAACTGGCTGAACAGCCTGAAGATTACATCTAACCTGTCGTATGCCCGCATCAAAAGTAAAGACATCGAAACCAACTCCACATGGGGTTCTCCTTTGGGTTCTGCGCTCGCATTATCGCCCATTCTCAGCGTTTACGACGAGGGCGAAGCAGCGGCAGCCCAGTTGGAGCTCTATAAGAATACCACGGAGTACACCCCCTTGTACGATGCCCGCAACGGAAAACTTTTCATGATTCCCGGCTCGGAATACGGAGAGATGACAAACCCCATTGCCAACCTCTCGCTACCCGGTACCAAAAACTGGAGTCATAAATTCGTGGCAAACTTTTCAGCCGAAATGCAACTGTGGGACAATCTGAAGTTCAGAACCTCCTACGGCGTAGACCTCGCCTTCTGGGGCAACGACGGATATACACCTCTTTATTATCTGCGAAGCGGAGGAAGTTCGTCCCGCTCCACGGCTTTTTCCGAAAAGCACGACGGTACTACCTGGCAGTTGGAAAACATCCTGATGTACGATAAGACCATCGGCAAACACTCGTTCGCCGCCTTGCTCGGACAATCGGCAAAGAAAAGTTCCGGCTCCTACTTGTGGGGTTCTCGCAATCACATCACCAATTACAGTCGCCCCTACATCGACGCAAGTACCGGTCTGGCTGCCGATGCCGACAGAGATGCAACCGGCGCCCCTACGGAAGTGGCCACTTTGGCTTCGCTCTTCGCACGGGTCAGCTACAACTACGACGAACGCTACATGTTGCAACTAACCGTTCGTCGCGACGGTTCCTCCCGCTTCGGTCCGAACAATCATTATGCGGTGTTCCCGTCACTCTCTCTGGGATGGAACCTTACCAACGAAAGTTTCATGCAGAAACGTCCGGAATGGCTAAGCTCTGCCAAACTTCGTTTCTCGTGGGGTAAGAACGGAAACGAAAACATAGGTAACTACCGCTACACCGTACTGACCTCGACTGGCAGCAACGCTATTTTCGGGGTGAACGAGCGTATCGTGAACGGAGTGAAAGCCGGCGGTCTGTCCAACCCGAACCTGAAATGGGAAGAGTCTGAACAGATGGACCTCGGCATAGACCTGGGCTTCTTCAACAACGCCCTTACATTCACCGCCGATTACTACAAGAAGACAACCAACGGCATGCTCATGGAAATGAACATTCCCTCGTATGTGGGTGAGTCCAAACCTATTGGCAACGTAGGAATCATGGAAAACCGCGGAATCGAACTGGAAGCCGCATACAAATTCCGCCTCAACGACTGGAACTTCAGAGTAGGCGGAAATATCAGCTATCTCAAAAACAAACTTATCGAGTACGGCAACGAATCAGGGTGGAACAATCTCGACTCTTTCCAGGGAACAGGTTCCATCAGTCGCGCCCAGAACGGCTATCCTTTCCCCTTCTTCTATGGATATAAAACAGCTGGAATATTCCAGAACGAAGCCGAAATACAAAGCTACACCAACACAGAGGGAAAATTGTTGCAACCCAACGCCATGCCCGGAGACGTACGGTTTGTGGATGTGGATAATGATGGAAACATCACGGAGAACGACCGTACCAAGATAGGAAAAGGTATGCCCGACTGGACATTCGGTTTCAATATGAGCGTCAACTGGAAAGGATTCGATCTCAGCATGATGTGGCAAGGAACCGCCGGAAACGATATTTACGATGCCACTCGCCGCACAGACATCACCGCCACGAACCTGCCTTCGTGGATGCTCGCGCGCTGGACAGGCGAAGGAACCTCCAACCGTATTCCCAGACTGGTTCAAGGCGACAACAACAACTGGCAATCATCCGACCTTTACGTGTACGATGGCAGCTACCTGAGACTGAAAAACATCCAACTCGGATACACACTTCCCAAAACACTCACACAGAAGGTGTTCATCTCTTCTTTACGCCTCTACGTAGCCGCCGAGAACTTGTTCACTTTCACGAAATACCACGGTTTCGACCCGGAAATTTCCTCCGGAGGTACTTCATTGGGTATAGACTACGGCGTATATCCGCAAGCACGGGTTTGGACTATAGGAGCGAACCTTAGTTTTTAATCTTTCCATCTAAAAAACTCAGCATTATGAAAAAATACACATATATAACATTGGCGACCCTCATCGCATCCGCCTCACTGGCAACAGGCTGTGCGGACTCCTTTCTGGAGACGAGTTCGCCTACTCAGGAGTTCATAGACACTTATTTCACTACGGACGAACATGTACAGGAGGCGGTAGTGGCGGCTTACGACCCGTTGCACTGGTCGGACTGGGCGATGGGCGAATACAATCCGTTGTGCATTATGAGCGATATCATGGCGGATGACTTATGGGTTGGAGGTCAGGACAAGACAGACAATAAAAACTGGCACCTGATGATGAACTACGAAGCCCTTCCCACAGCGGTTATTTCCGGCCTTTGGACAACGGCATACAGCGGTGTTAAACGCTGCAACGACGTGATCACATACATCGGCTGGAGCGGCGAGAACATTGCCAAAGACAAAGCAGCTCACTACGAGGCGCAAGCGCGTGTGTTGCGTGTGCTCTATTACACATGGTTGTGGAAGTTCTGGGGAAACATCCCATACTACGACACCAACCTGACAACTCCATACATCGCTCCGCAACTGAAAGCCGGTGAGGTCTACGAGAAAATCATCACAGATCTCGAAAGTGCCATTGCACTGAATGTCCTCCCCATGAAAGAAACGAAAGAGAACTACGGGCGAGTGACGAAAGCCATGGCATATATGCTCTATGCGGAAATAGTGATGTATCAGAACGATGAGACACGCTATCCCAAGGCCTTGCAGTATATGCAGGAAATCATCACCGGCGGACAATATGTACTGGCGGAAGACTTCGCCGAAATCTTTAAAGAGACCGGAGAATGGGGAAGCGAATCCATTTTCGAGGTAATCTACAAGGACGACGATGCCGTTCGTTCGTGGAATGGTCCGCTGAATGCCGGCGGCACGGTGCTGCCCACACTCATCAGTCCGCACACATGGCCCAATGGCACCGACAATCATAACGAAGGATGGGGATTCTGTCCGGTGCGACAGGAGACATACGACCGTTATGCAACGAACGATACGCGCAGAGATGCTACCTGCTGGAATGCTCAGGCCGCCATCGACGCCCACAACGCAGCTAATCCCAATAAACCATTGAGTTACAACAAACGTTATCAAGACACCGGACTGTTTTTGGAGAAATACGCCGCACAGACCGGAGGAAACAAAGACCAGAAAGCGGATGCTCAGTTGAACTACAATAATAACCTGCGTATCTACCGTTTCTCGGAAACACTGCTGAATGCCGCCGAGCTGATAGCACGTGGCGCCGGAACGGGAAATGCCAAAGAGTACCTGAACAGAGTACGTAAACGCGCCGGACTGACCGATGAAAAAGAACCTACCATCGACAACATTCTGCACGAACGCCACCTGGAGTTTGTGGGTGAGGGCAAACGCTACTGGGACTTGATTCGCAGCGGGAAAGCCGCCGAAGTATTGGTTCCCGACGGATACGGCTATCGTACGAATACGTGGTCTGCCTCAAAGAAGTATCTTCCCATCCCTCAGAAAGAGATGGATGCGGCACAGAATACACTGACTCAGAACAATTACTAATATCCTAAAAAGAAGAATAACATGAAACGAATATATGCTTACTTCAGCGGCTTGCTTATGCTTGCTTCGGCTCTAACGGCATGCTCTCCCGAGGAGTTCAGCCATCCGTCGCAAAGCGGACTTCCCTCAGCCTCGAACATAGAGATGGACGTAACCGTGGATCAAGAAACGCGCCAGGTTACTTTCCGAATGAAAGAAATGAAAGGCTGCATACCATACTGGATTTACGATAGTGGCAAGGAAGACGCCAACAAAAAACAAATAAAAGCCTACTCCACCCGGTTCGGTTTTACTAAAATCTATGCAAAAAAGGGAACCTATACGGTGGAAGCAAAACTTCTGAACGCAAACGGACTCAGCGACGGTTCGGTAACAAAAACCTTTACCATTGAGAATTCACTGGTAAACTTCGATTCGTATATACAAAGGCTTACCGATGGGACGAACAAAATATGGAGAATAGCCCGTAAGGAAGCCGGACACTTGGGTTGCGGCACACCGGGAACAGAAGGTTTAAACTGGTATGCAGCCCAACCGAACGAGAAAGAATCTTTCGGACTATATGACGATCGCCTGACTTTCGGAGCTAACATGAGTTATACATACAATCCCGGCGAAGGAGGTACGACATACGTAAACAAAGATTGTACTCTCTTCCCGGAATACACTCCCGGACTCACGGAAGACTATATGGCTAAAGTATCCGAACAGACAGTGACTTACAGTTTCGATGTGGTGGGTGATGATTTGTATCTGGTATTTCCGCCGAATACGCTGTTCCCGTACATACCCAACGATGCCGTCTACAAGGAATCGCGCTACCGGATAGTGGGGCTGACTCCTACCAAGATGGAATTGGTTGCGGATAACGGAACGATTGCATGGCACTACATTCTGGTCAGCGGTGAGGAAGAATCGGAAAAACCGGCAGGATACGATCCTCTTCATGCCTGCAACATGTGGAAAAACGCCAAGTTCACCAATGAAACATTCTATGCTCAAGGCAGCGGATGGACTCCGGTGGAGGGACTTGAAGTGGGCATATCGGGCAGTGTGTACACAATCAGTCTCCCCGAACCCACTCATCAACAATGGCAGGCACAGGTTAAGTTCCTCACGGACATGACAAGCAACGCCTCCACCAATTACGACTTCTCAGCGATGTTCAACTCCAACAAGGAACACAAAAGCGTCACAGTGAAGCTGGTGAAGAACGGTGACGACGGCGTGTTCTACTTCGCAGAAACCATTGCCTTGAAAGCACACGAGGATTACGTATTTATCAAAACCGACATGCCGGGCATAGACATGGAGAACGTAAATTTGGTACTCGACTTCGGAGGAAACGAAGCCGGTACGGAAGTAACCGTAAGCCGCGTTGTACTGAAAGAACACGGATGCGATGACGGAACCGTCATCCAGAACCCGGGAGAAGAAGAAGACAACGTGAATTGGGATGTGAATTCGAATTGTAACCTATGGAAAACGGCTCAAATCAAGAACTCCTTCTTCTATGCCGATGCCAATTGGCAAGAATATCCTGACAAGCCCGGCTTCGAAGAGAAAAACGGTTCTTACACTATAACGCTGCCCTCGCCCACCGTGTTGCAATGGCAGGCTCAAGTAAAGTTTCATACGAACATAACCACCAATGCCGCCACTAAGTATGACTTCCGCTGCATACTGAATGCGACGAAAGACATTAATCGCGTGACTGTGAAACTGACGAAAGAAGGAGACGACAATGTATTCTTCTTCGCTCAAAACATTGACTTGAAAGCGTATAAAGATTACGTATTCAAAGCACCAGCCATGGAGGGGATAGATATGGAAGCCGTGACGCTCGTACTCGACTTCGGAGGAAACCCTGCCGATACGGAGGTCACAGTGAGCGAAGTCATCCTGAAAGAATCGGGATGCAACAGTTAATGGCAAAGATTCGAAGTTGAACGAATCGTGACAAAAACTACAACCGACAGTTGAATATATTAACGGCAAACTTGTTCTTTACTTTCTAAACCGCCGCACTTTACATCCGTAGAGATATTACGATAACTTTCAGGAAATGTACTATGCGAGGTGGGGATGACGTAAAGAACAAGTTTGCCAATCTACAAAAGAAGAAAAAGAATGAAACGTTTAAATTTATTGTTACTACTAACAGGGTTGGGATTCGTCGCTTGCGGAAGCAACAGCAATGAGCCTGAAATAAACAGCGGCTCCATAACCTTCTCTCCCACTCAAATCAATGTAACTCATGAAAAAACAACTGTTCCGCTTGAAGTCGTCTCGAGTGGCGAGTGGGCAATATTCAGCAAAGACGAATGGATAACATGTAGTGTTTCCGGTTCCATCCAGACAAAGGAAACAGTATCCATCGACATCGCAGCCAACCCCGACATTTCAGCCCGAAAAGGTTCCATAACCATTCGTACGGGTAGTACACAAGTAATGGTACCCGTAAGTCAGGAAGCCAAGCCGACCAAACCGGTAGATCCCACCATCAAAGCACCCGAAGGATATCAACTGGTGTGGAACGATGAGTTTGATGAAGGTAATTCGCCCGGAGACGAATGGTACTACGAGACCGGTGGAAACGGGTGGGGAAACGCAGAGCTACAGCACTACGTAGCCGGAGATAAAGACGGTGAACAGTTGGCTCTCGTCAAAGATGGTGTACTCACCATCACGGCAAAGAAGATTGGAGGGACAGTCTATTCCATCCGTGTAAACACGAAAAAGAGTTGGAAGTATGGCTACTTCGAGGCACGCTTGAAATTACCGAAAGGCAAAGGCACATGGCCTGCTTTCTGGATGATGCCCAAGAACTTTACCGGCTGGCCTGCCGATGGCGAGATAGACATCATGGAAGAAGTAGGGTACGATCCGAACGTGATTGTGTCTACCATACACTGCAACGCCTACAATCACAACAAAGGAACACAGAAGTCGGGTACGATTCACATACCCACCGCACAAACCGATTTCCATGTATATGCGGTGGAATGGACGGAAGAATACATCAAAGGCTATGCAGACGGCAAGGTGTACTTTACATTCAACAACGACGGAAAGGGGAATAAAGACACCTGGCCCTTCAACACTCCTTTTTATCTGAAACTGAACCTCGCATGGGGAGGGAATTGGGGAGGAGCACAAGGTGTAGACGAGTCGGTACTTCCCGCCACTTACGAGATAGACTACGTGCGTGTATTCCAGAAAAAATAAAAACAGTGTATGAAACCGATAAGAGTATTTTTATTATGCCTCTCCATAGTGGGGCTAAGCGCCTGCCAACCGAATGACGAAAACCGGAAAGAGAAGCAAATAGAGAAGCGAATAGAGAAATTGCTTTCTCAAATGACCCTTGAGGAAAAAATAGGGCAGATGAATCAAATTTCCTCGTACGGAAACATCGAGGATATGATTGGAATCATCAAGAAAGGAGAAGTGGGTTCTATTCTGAACGAAACGGAGCCGGTGCGTATCAACGCATTGCAACGGGTAGCAATGGAAGAGTCGCGCTTAGGTATTCCGCTACTCATCGCCCGGGATGTGATTCACGGGTTCAGAACAATCTTCCCCATTCCGTTAGGACAAGCCGCCACATTCAATCCTCTGCTTGTAGAGGAAGGTGCCCGGATAGCTGCCGTCGAGGCTTCGTCGGTTGGCATTCGCTGGACATTCGCTCCCATGATAGACATTGCGCGAGACCCCCGTTGGGGACGCATTGCCGAAGGGTGTGGAGAAGACACCTATCTCACTTCAGTAATGGGTGCAGCCATGGTCAGAGGATTTCAAGGCGATTCTCTGAACAGTTCCTCCTCTATTGCGGCATGTCCCAAACATTTTGTAGGCTACGGAGCTGCCGAGGGAGGTCGTGACTACAACTCCACATTCATTCCCGAACGTCAACTGCGCAACGTATATCTCCCTCCATTCGAAGCCGCCGTGAAAGCAGGGGCAGTTACCTTCATGACCTCTTTCAACGACAATGACGGTGTACCTTCCACAGGGAACTCCTTTGTTCTGAAAGATATACTCCGTAAGGAATGGGGATACGACGGACTGGTAGTAACCGACTGGTCATCGGCGCAGGAGATGATAAACCACGGTTTTGCAACCGACAACAAGGAAGCGGCAATGAAAGCGCTAAACGCGGGTGTAGACATGGAGATGGTGAGCTACACCTTCTTCAGAGAGTTGCCCGGACTGGTGAAAAGCGGCAAAGTAAAGGAAGCGGACGTAGACAATGCCGTGCGGAACATCTTACGGGTCAAGTTTCGCTTAGGTTTGTTCGACCACCCTTATGTGGACGAGAAACTCAACGTTCTGTACGCACCCCACCACTTGGAAGCAGCCAAAAGAGCTGCTACCGAGTCGGCAATCCTGCTGAAGAACGACAAGAATATACTTCCCCTGGGTTCTTCGATAAAGAGCGTGGCGATAGTAGGGCCAATGGCAGATTCACCCTATGAACAATTGGGAACATGGGTGTTCGACGGTGAGAAATCCGCTACCGTCACACCATTGCGGGCCATCCGCGAGTTGGTGGGCGAACATGTGCAAATCATCTACGAACCGGGGTTGTCGTACAGCAGAGAGAATAACACCGAAGGCATTGCAAAAGCTGTTTCCGCAGCCTCCCGGGCAGACGTCGTCCTGGCATTCGTAGGCGAAGAATCCATTCTTTCCGGCGAAGCACACTGCCTGGCAGACCTTAACTTGCAAGGTTCTCAAAGCAAACTGATTGCAGCACTTGCCCAGACCGGCAAACCGCTGGTGACAACTGTCATGGCGGGGCGTCCACTCACCATAGAGCGGGAAGCGGCTATTTCCACGGCGGTGCTTTATTCTTTCCACCCCGGCACAATGGGAGGCGCTGCCTTAGCCGATTTATTGTGGGGTAAAGCCGTACCGAGCGGAAAGACTCCTGTCACCTTTCCTAAAATGGTGGGACAGATTCCACTCTACTATGCGCACAACCGGACGGGCAGACCGGCTACACGCACTGAAACCCTGCTTAACGACATCCCGATAGAGGCGGGACAGACTTCTTTGGGATGTACTTCTTTCTATCTGGATGCGGGCTTCGACGCTCTTTATCCTTTCGGTTACGGATTGTCTTATACCACCTTCCGATACGATAACATCAGTCTAAACAACCATCTGTTAAAGAAAAGCGATACGTTGAAAGTAAGTTTCGAACTGGAGAACACCGGTGCATACGAAGGTACGGAAGTCGTACAACTCTACGTGCAGGACGTAGCCGGCTCGGTAACCCGCCCTGTAAAAGAGCTGAAACGATTCTGTCGCGTCACGCTGAAACCGGGAGAGAAAAAAAGCATGTCGCTGGAACTTCCCGTCAGCGAACTGGCTTTCTGGAACATAGATATGCAGAAAGTGGTGGAACCGGGTGAGTTTGCCCTATGGGTTGCCACCGACAGTCAATCCGGAGAGAAGGTAACTTTCCATGTAGTTGAATAGATCGGTTACATAACAATAACAGACAGGCTGCCAAGAACGATTGCTCTTGACAGCCTGTCTGTTTATCCGGAGTGAATCCGGGGCAGTTTATTTCTTCGTAACCGCTTTCCTTTTCGTCTGTTTTTTAGGTGCATCCTCTATCTGTAAACCGGCATCGGCGGTTTTCGCTTTCTCTTGTTTCTTTTGCAGGGACGCCACTTTCTTCGTCAACGCCTCTATTTCATCACCCTGATTCTTGATGGTGGTCAGCAGTGCGTTCAACTCCTCGTTATCCACATCTATCGGATAAAGAGCATCCACTCGCTTGATGAAGTCGCCCAATACGTTCATGTAGTTGGTAAAAGCGTCGTAGGCCGACTCATAAAAGCCCCGGTTAAGCCCCACTCCGCTATTCTTAGTGGTCATGAAGCGGAAGTTATTGGAAGCTTGCAGGTAGTCCCAGTCTTGTTTGATACGACGGTCCTTACTCAGATAAACACGCTCCGCAATACTGTATAGTTTATTGAAAGCCTCTCGCTGCATGGAGTTTCCCAACCAGCAGCTTGTATCCCGCTCCTCGTCTGTCCACGACATAGGATAAGGAACATCCAACTGCGATACGGACTTAAGTTTGCTTATCACCTCCGTAGGAGTGGAGAATGTGATGCCTTTCTCTTTGGCGCAAACAGGCAAAGCCCGCAGAAACTCCAGAATATTTGACTGAAGAGGCTGTGCCATACCCAACGCGCTTAATTCCATAAAAATATTAATCACCTGCTCTTCACGCGGCAGCGCATCAATCCAACCGATGTATTTATCCGCGAACAACGGATATTCATTCCATTCGGAATTGGAGAAGCGCAGACTGATATCGTCCGACAGTTTAAAGTCGCGCAGCAAGAGTTTCAGGTCGGGAGACAGACTGCAGTGGTACACATAGTGCGGACTCTTCCATCCCAACACATGCTTGGCTCCTTCGGTCAACATACCCTTGAAACCCATGTCGGCTACCAACCGTCCGATATCATCGGAGTAAATCAGGCTGGAGTTACGGAACACCTTAGGTGTTTTGCCAAACATTACTTTCATCTTCGTCGCCTGACGCTTCACCTCCTCGCGAAAACAATCTTCGTTTGCCAGAGATGACAATCCGTGCGAATACGGCTCAGCCAAGAACTCGCAACAGCCGGTGTCGTTAAGCTGATGCAGGAGTTCAATGACCGCGGGGGCGTGAATCTCTAATTGCTCCAACGCCACACCCGATATGGAAAGCGCCACCTTGAAAGCACCTTCCGACTTTCTCACCATGTCTATCAACGTACGCAGAGCCGGCAGATAAGAACGCTCGGCTACCTCATTGATACTGGTTTCATTCACATAATCATCGTAATAGTAGTGATTGTTGCCTATGTCGAAGAAGCGGTAACGCTGCAGGTGAATGATTTGGTGTATCTCAAAATAAAGACAAATGGTTCTCATATCTATTCATGTTTTTTTAATTTCTTCTATAACTTTCCGTCCCGTGTCTCATCGTTTTGTACGCCTGATAACTCCCTCATAAATGCTCCGTACCTTGCGTCCTACGTTTTCCCACTTAATACCATCCACTTCTTTCTTTCCTTCCTCCCGCAGATAATCATACAGCGCGGGATAAGAACATATTGAGAAAATGGCATCCGCCATGGCGTGGATGTCCCAATAGTCCGTTTTAATGCACTTATCCAGAATCTCGGCACAACCGGACTGTTTAGAAATGATGGTAGGCACGCTGCATTGCATGGCTTCCAATGGCGAGATACCGAACGGTTCGGAAACGGAAGGCATAATGTATACATCGCTGGCTTTAAGCACTTCGTATACCTGTTTGCCTTTCATGAAGCCGGGAAAGTGAAAACGATCGGCAATGCCTCGCTCGGCAACAAGGCGAATCATCTGTTCCATCATGTCTCCGTTCCCTGCCATCACAAAGCGGATATTGCGCGTTCGATGCAACACCATGGCGGCCGCCTCCACAAAGTATTCAGGCCCTTTCTGCATGGTGATACGCCCCAGGAAAGTAACCACTTTCTCGTTAGGGATACGTTGGGGCTGTATGTCCAGTATCTCCTGAGGCAGAGGAGACACGGCATTATGAACGGTAGAAACCTTGCGCGGATCCTGATAATATTTATTGATGACTGTCTGACGGGTCAGTTCGCTCACACACATGATGTGATCCGCATAGTCCATTCCGTTCTTCTCAATGGCATACACGGTGGGATTTACATTGCCCCTGCTACGGTCGAAGTCCGTGGCATGCACATGAATCACCAATGGCTTGCCGGACACTTGCTTGGCATGTATCCCCGCGGGATAGGTCAACCAGTCGTGAGAGTGAATGATGTCGAACTCCTGCTTCCTTGCCACCACTCCCGCCACAATGGAGTAATTATTAATCTCCTCATGCAGGTTGTCAGGATAGCGTCCCGAGAATTCGATACATCCCAAATCATTGGTGTGCAGGTAACTGAAGTCGGCATAGATATGATCGCGCAGATCGTAGTACAGTTGAGGATCCATATAGGAACCTACACGTCCGTACACATAGTCCCAGCTGACATTACGCCACACTACCGGGGTACTGTTCATCCCTATGATACGCAGAAAACTCTGGTCTTCGTCTCCCCAAGGCTTGGGGATACAAAACGTTATCTCCATGTCGTTTTGTTCGGACATTCCTTTGGTAAGCCCATAACTCGCAGTACCCAAGCCACCCAGAATATGCGGGGGAAATTCCCAACCAAACATTAATACTTTCATCCTCCTATCCTCCACATTATTGGTTAAACTTAGACAATAGCTTCAACGTGCGAAGAATCTCCGCCACGTTCATGGCAAAAGAAACGGCTCCCCTTCCCACAAACGGGGGATTTCCATCGAACAACTCGGACAGCGAGCCTATGCAGTGCTTGCTCATCTCGTCTTCAAATCCGATCAGATAACGCTCGACGAACGAGATACCGCTCATCTTATATATGCGCAGATAAGCTTCCATATAAAAACCCATAAGCCATGGCCAGGCGGTACCTTGATGATAGGCCTGGTCTCTCATGCGCTGCGGTCCTACGTAGTTAGGATTGTATCCTCCGCTTTTGGGACTAAGCGTCCGCAAGCCTTTCGGAGTCAATAATTCCTTTGTCACGATGTCGAGCACTTGTTTCTTCTGTATTCTGTCCAGCGGAGAATAGTCGAAAGCAACGGTGAATATCATGTTCGGACGCACGCTCCAGTCCATCATGTAACCATCCACATAGTCGAACAGGTACCCCCACTCGTTGCGAAACACATCTATGAACGACTTACCCACTTGTTCGGCGAAAGCGTCCAACTCATCCGCCGAGACATCCTGACCGTCCTCCCGTTGCAGTTCCGCCACAAAACGGAGGGCATTGTACCAGAGTGCGTTAATCTCTACGATATAACCCGTACGAGGTATCACCGGGCGTCCGTCAGTTGTGGAGTTCATCCAGGTTACCGCTTTCTCCGTACCATTGGTATAAAGCAGTCCGTTATCGTGCAGGAACAGGTTGTTATGCTTGCGCCCGCGCACGAACTTCAGTATATCTTCCAACAACCGACCGTATTTCCGGCGGCATTGTTCCCGGGAGGTTTCCTTGGCATACTGTTGCAAGGTCCACACCGCCCATAGCAACACGTCGGGGTCCTCCATTTCGTAGATCTTATAGCTCACCTGCTTTTCTTCCATAAACTCCCGGATGGCTTTTTCCGCAGTGAGCATCACATCTTCAAACTCCTCCGGTTCATTTACCGCCAGCGTCAGACCGGGCAGCGCCACAAAGAGGTCGCGAGCGCGACACTTGAACCACGGATAGCCTGCGAGTATGTAATGGTCGCCGTTCTGTTTGTTGTGAAACTGATGGGCGGAGTTTTTAAGGCAGTTGAAGAAACTGTCGCGCGGCGTACGCGCCACCACTCCCGTCTCGAACATTTGTTTCAGTTTGCGGGAGGAGATTTCAGATATACCCGCCAAGAAAATCACACTCTCGCCTTTTTTGATGTCTACCTCGAAGTAACCGGGCACATAGAGGTCTTCATTAAAATCGTAACCGCGTTCCTGCTCTTTGGGGTATTCGATACCCTTGTACCAATCAGGGGTGTAGTGGAACTCGTTTTTCTTGTTCAATTGCATGAACAGTTCCGGATAGCCGGGATACATGCACGTCTTGATTCCGTTCTCCACAAGCTGGAAGTTACGGTTCACCTGTCCGTTTTCGAGAGTGTATTCGCGCACGCTGCGAAAAGCGAGGAAAGGGCGAAAACGAAGCGTGGTCGCCGAATGGGCATCCAACAGGGTATAGCGGATTAGAATTCTATTCTCGTGATGCACGAAAATCTTCTCTTTACGCAACACCACACCTCCCACACGATAGGTGGTGGCGGGAATCTGCTCGCAATCGAACTCCCGGATGTATTTATGACCGTTGGGACTGAACGCACCTCCCTTGTATTTATGAAGCCCCAGATTAAACTCGGCTCCATGCTGTATGACGGTTTCATCCAAAGAAGAGAGCAACACATGGTTTTCATCGTCCAGACCGGGAACGGGTATCACCAACAATCCGTGATACTTGCGTGTGTTACAATCTACGATTGTCGTGCAATGATAGGCTCCTGATTTATTTGTACGAAGTATCTCCCTGGGCAAAGATTCTTCAAGGTTAATCATTAGCGTCTTGTCGAATCGTAAATAACTCATAGTCGTATGTTTATAAGGTTAATCGTTCTTCTTTCTTCTACCCGATGCCCGCCCGTTCCATTACAAACCGGCGACACATCAGTAACTGTCCAAAAATAGTAATTAAAGGGAATAACAAAAATAAAAAGGTCCATTATTTTCGTTTTACTCAAATTATTTGTACCCTTGCAGAGCAATTCGACAGAGGTTTGTCGCCGGATTCGCTACATATAGTTTTTACCATACTTCCTCATTAACCGCGCCCGCTCGATGAAACATGATATTCGTCGTATTTTCCTCTCGACCCTCATCCCTCTCTTTATTCTTTTTATTCTCTACCTGATGAAATTTCTGGAATGGGGAATGGATTGGGAGTTCGTTCGATTGGGAGTATATCCCATGGAAAAGAAAGGCGTATTCGGAATTTTCGCACATCCGCTGGTACATGGGAGCATGAAACACCTGCTTGCCAATACCATACCGCTGTTTTTCCTCTCATGGTGCCTGTTCTATTTTTACCGCGACATGGCATCTTACATTTTCTTTATCTTGTGGATAGGGTGCGGCACGCTCACCTTCTTCATAGGCAAACCGGGATGGCACATCGGGGCCAGCGGACTTATCTATGGCTTGGCGTTCTTTCTCTTTTTCAGCGGCATTCTACGAAAGCACGTTCCTCTGATTGCAATTTCCCTGCTGGTTACGTTTCTATACGGCGGACTGATTTGGAACATGTTTCCCTTCTTCAGCAAGACCACCACCTCGTGGGAAGGGCATTTGAGCGGGGCCATCACCGGTATGATATGCGCCGCGATGTTCATCGGGCAAGGGCCCCAGCGTCCCGAACCGTTTGCAGAAGAAGAGGAAGAGGAAAATGGAGAAGAAACGATAAATGAAGAATAAAAAGAAAGCGATGGGTGTCTTTGCTTGTACAAAGACACCCATCGCCCATATAACCAAACCAGCCCGGAAACATGCGTAACATATCCGGAAAACGACACAGGCGCGGTACTCCTACCACACAGGCACGGTACACGAACCATACAAAGGGTGTTTCCGGAACAACACGGGCACGGTACGAAGAAGGTTTTCCATCTTATCTTTAAGAAACGGTTTGCCTGTTATTTCCGACAGCATGGAAGAAGTGCTTTACAACAATTGCTTAAACACGTACTGCCCCGAGGAGGTACGGAATCGCAGCAGATAAAGCCCGCTTTCGAAGTTGCCGAGAAAGAAGCTCCTTCCGCCCGTCGCTTCAACACAATGCAACCACTCTCCCGAAACGGTATAAACATCTATCCTTCTCACAACCTCATCGGTTAAGAGGGTAAGGATTCCCGTCTCCCGCTCATATGCATAGAAACGCCCGGCAAAGGTCTCATCCGTTATTGCCGTTTGCTGCAACAACTTGCGCAACCCGCCCAAAGCGTCGAGTTTGCCCATACCGTAACGCGCATTCGGTAGTCCACCCGTATGACTGTCGGCTACGGCAGTCTCGCGGATAATTTCCCGTACCTCATCCATCGTCAATGCGGGATTCGCCTCCAGCCACAGAGCCAGTACGCCAGTTACCACGGGAGTAGCCATGGAAGTACCGTTGGCTATTCCCCAAGCATACTTCCTGCCCAAGGAGTTGTCTGTTTCCTCCAATACTTTCTCCGAGCGGGGTACACTGTATGACGCCGCATAAGAGTTGAACGAGGAAATCACGGTGGCTCCCGGAGCCACCACATCGGGTTTTATGCGTCCGTCGTAAGTAGGACCCTTACCGGAGAGGGGATAAAGTCCGAAACGGGTCCATCCCGCCTGGTGCGGAGTGCCGGCAATATCGGTATATGCCTGCCGGGAGACATAGGCGCCTACCGCGAGAGGCGAATGTCCCGTCGCCGTAGCTGCTATTGTGTAGTCGTTCGTTCCGTCGGTGTAGCCTGTTTTTCCCGCAGCGGTAAAGTATCCGTAATCGCAGCATACGACACACTTGCCTCTCCCCGGTGCGGATACGGCTATCTCCCATACCTCGGATGTTGGTTTGTTGTAAATGAAACTGATTCGGATGGAATGGTTTGCCGTTCTTGTATTCACGGCGGATGAGACATTGAACAATGCACCCGTCTTATCCGAACCGAACTGTTCGAAACTCTTGCTCCACGTCTCGCCCGAAACAAACTGCTGCGAAAAAAGCAATTCATTCTTTACTGTGTCGCGCAAACTGACATTCACCGTATACACCTGTCCTGAGAGACCATGTACAAAGAGATTCTCTCTGCCGTAAGAGGGAGGATTCAACAGGCTCTTCACCTCGCCGGTTCCTTGTGCCGTAAACTCCTTGAACAGGGTGGAATTGCGATGTCCTTCGTTGCCTGCCGCAATAGACAGCAACCTGCCTTTCCTGTTCTCCATGAGTTTATCTATCATCAGAGTAAAATTGTCCGAACCATCTTTATAGCCCAACAGACTACCCATACTCAAATTGACAGACAAGGGTTTGTTCACTTCATCGGCATAGCGGATAAGGAAATCTATGGCATCGAGCATTCCCGGTTCCGTTTTATTGACCGACACCAACACGATGTCCGCCTTAGGAGCTATCCCCCTATAACGATTGTTTGCACTCCCCGCCGCAATACCCGCCACGTGTGTCCCGTGTGTATCGCGCGAGAGGTCATGCATGACATTCCGGATTTCTTCTCCGGTTCGATAAACCCATCCGTAACCGAAAGAAGAGTTGGACACAGCCGGAATCTGATTCTGATCCCACACGCAACGTATGCGACTGTTTCCCTCTTCGTCACGGAAATTGGGATGCAGAAAATCGAATCCGTTATCAATTATGCCTATCAACACTCCTTCTCCCTGATACGAACGAGGCAACGCCTCCCCCGATTGCACCTCATTTACATGAGTCAGTGTTTTCACCGAGTCCATCATGAAACGTATTTCATTCCCGGCATCTACTTCCAGCACATCGGGATGACGGACAAAATCGGGTACTGCACGCATCGGTATCACAGCCGTATAGATATCTTCATAAGCTGTATTCAGGTGAACATTATACTCATCTCTCAGAAAATCCGCATCGGCATGAGGAGCCAGACGGACATAAGCATGAAGAACGTTTTCTTCCGTACCTCCTCTGGTCTGTGCCTGACGCTCCAGCAACTTGGTAAGTGTAGAGGCCGAATATTTGGGAGAATGTTGCCTTTCGACCTGCGCCATACCGTGCAACGAGAGCAACGACAGTAAAAAAAACATTATCGGAAAATTTCTCATAGGCACTCCGAAGTGATTATGATTTCATGAAAACAGGAGAAGTTTCTGCCTGTTCTCACAGGCAGAAAAAAGATTTATCTTACAGCCACCTTATGCACGGACTGTTGACCGTTTATTCTCACAACAAGAATATAAATACCCTTATCCGCTATGGTAAACGACGAACCGCTGCTCAGACTGTGGGCGGCTATCTGCTTCCCGGTAAGATCTTTCACCGAAACGAGCGCTTGTTCCGCCGTGTCTTTAAACTCCACATACACCACATTCCCCTCTGCATGCACTCTGGCGGTAAGTTCTTGCTTGGCAGTATATATGCCTACCGTTTCTTCCATCTGCCAGCTCAACAACGGGAAACCACCGTTTATATTCTTGGTATCGGCAACCCACACGGCAGGAGATTGCGAAGCGTTCAAAAGAGAAATAAAATCCGCACTTTTCAGCTCTTCGGCCGTTTTCTCCGACACGGCCTTGTTGTCGTCGCCCACGACAGTAAGTTCTTTTACATAATAACAGTTCTCCACGACACTATTGAAACTCGTGTCGCCGGCAATCGCTTGCGGACGTCCCAAGAAACCGCTCTGTCCGGCTACCGCACCTACATTGTAACAGTGTTTAAGCGATGCCGAGTTGTACATAGAGCCAACAATTCCTCCTGAGCCTTGTCCGGTGGCGGTTACATTAGCCACATTGTAACAATTGACAATGGAAAAGTTCTCAGCCATCTGACCGCAGATTCCGCCTATCTCGCTTACACCTTTCACAAGCCCCGTATTATAGCAGTTCATGACCTGACCATTTTTCTCTCCGGTTCCCACAATACCTCCGGCATAGCTTCCTTCGGCATCTATCAGGGCTTCATTGTAGCAGTTGAACACCAGTCCTCCGCGCATGCAACCGGCGATAGCACCCGTAGTAATCCCTCCTTTAATGGAAGAGTTATCGCCGGTAATGCCAAGATTCTTAACCACACTTCCCTCTGTCAGACAGGCAAACAGACCTGTACCTCCAATCGAAGAATATTCTTCAGCGGGGATGTAATAGACGTAAATGTTGTCTATTTTCTTGTTATTTCCATCGAATGTTCCCAAAAAGTACTTCGACACATCTGTCACTTCCCCATCCGATTCAGTTTGAGAGGCATCGAGAAAACCGATGGGAGTAAACTTCTGCCCTTCTTTGGCTCCCATATTCAAGTCGGTAGCCAACTTGAAGAATTTCCCTTTATAGGTTTCACCTTTTCTCACCTGATCGGAAAGATGGGCCAAATGCCTGCCGGTTTCGATAAGGTAAGGATTTTCGGCACTTCCCTCGCCTGAACTCCAGGCTTCGGACTGTCCGTCCCATACCGTTTGTGCATAAGACGAAAGTCCCAACATCACTACTAACAACAAAACGTAATACTTTTTCATAAGCTGTAATTGTTTGTATTAAACTTCATTTTTATATAAGATTTCAGAATCTGCCGAATGCACTTTGTCACAACACCGGCAAAGTGCGTCCGGGAAGTGGTGTTTTACCTGTTTCCACCGGTTATTTAGCCGGTAACATCAGTATTTCTTCCGAAGTGGTGCCACCCAACACCCCCCATTGTCCGTTTTCCTGCTCCACCAAAAAACTAAGCTGCATCACGATTCTATTTTGAGATGTATCCAGTCTTCCCGTACCCACGGTGTAGACAATACCGTATTCTTCGTGGCGAAACGCCCTTTGCTGCTCTATCACGGCATTGTTATTCTTATCCAAATCCACGCGAATATCTCCATTTGCCACATAACAATCCTTTATGATATAGAAAGGAGCCTCTTCTGCCTTGATAACCGTCACCTCTTTTCGTGTCTGCAACAGAGCGGATATGTACGTGCCTTTTTCCTGCATCGGCACCCAAGTGGGTTTGCGACTCAGCGAAACCACCATTGCAGTTTTTCCAAAAGAAGACAAGGATGCGGAAGAGCCTGCACTGAGTTTGATTTGTGTTTTTGCTTTGGTCAAATAGTCGAGTTTGGACAGATCTATGAGCAGATTCACATACGCCGTATTTTCCCCATCGACAAACCTGATGACTTCACTCTCCAACGATATGAATTCCCTGCCCGGCATTTCCGTACCATCTGCATTCTGTTGAAAAAGCAGCTTTGCCGTTAGCTCCGCCTTTCCATTCGCTGATTCGCGATACACGGGAATACGCAGAGAGTTTTCGGTTTTTTCCAGTTCCTTCTCCAGCCTGTCGGTACGGAAAGACACGTAGGTATCCGTTTCCGACTGATACATCTGTTTGAGGTTTTCATCGTTGCAACCAACCAGACAAAGCATGGCTGCGAACAGACCTAATAAATATCTACCTATTTTCATTTTTGTTTTCTATGTTTATTTTCAGAAATCATTGAATTATTTTCCGGCATTTTCCTTATTGAAGAAGCCCCGGAGGAAAACTATCAAGGAGACTCCGACAAAGCCGGTATCGGGTCAAACACCCGGGTCGGTCATGCAACTGCAGTATGTAATCCGTTCCTTACTACAAAGGGTTCTGATCGACGATGGGATCCATGTTCACATTTCCATCAAACTCACTTTGAGGAATCGTCAGTATAAATCCCTTGTAGTCAGGCAACCTGATTGCGTCACTCAGTTTCACCACATGATTGCTCCCCTCGTAGTCTCTGTTGTAACCCGTCTTCAGACGAAGTACATCGAACAGTCGCCCATGCTCTCCCCAAAGCTCTATACGGCGTTGCAACAGAATCTCATCCAGCAAAGTTTTTATCTCAGGTGTACTTGCTGTTCCGTAATCGTCCAGAGTCAACGTATTGTCATTCGCAACCTTATTCAGTCTGTTGCGCACGTAGTTTCTTTCCCTTACCGTACCGAACGTTTCCATTAGTTTCCGCGCTTCCTCGTAACGCGTCAACCGACACAATGCTTCCGCCTTAATCAGCAACAACTCCTCGGCACGCATGTAGATGTTGTCGCCCAAGCTGGAAGAATAATCGCTAAAACGAAACTTCGTGGTACAATAACTCTTCTGACTTCCCTGCGATGCTTCCAGCACTTCCGCGATGGAACCTTTCCACCAGTTAACCCGGCGTATATCTTGTATAGACATCTGCTTGTAAAGCCATGCGCTGATGCACTTGCGGTCATACGATCCATGCATGCCGGCATTGGCATCCATATGTCCGAAAAAAGAAGAGTACCCGCCTATCTGATCGCTCTTTTGAATGGAAGCCCCCCACAACACGGAAGATATGGCCAAGCTATTGAATCCGCTCACC
This sequence comes from Bacteroides sp., assembly GCA_041855205.1. Lineage (GTDB taxonomy): Bacteria > Bacteroidota > Bacteroidia > Bacteroidales > Bacteroidaceae > Bacteroides. The sequence goes on along the minus strand of JBHADT010000046.1, from coordinate 46,914 downwards.
AACTCCGTAGAGTTAGCATAAGCCAAGCCGGGCTTCTCAAGCGCGATGTCCGCGGAGGAAATCGCATCCTCCCACCTGTTTTGCACCAGAGCGATGCGTGACTTTATACCGTTCGCTACATAATAGTCGATGTGTGTTTTATTACGTTGTTTCAGACCTTCTTTACTCGCTTCCTCCAGAAGTTCGATACCTTTCTCTATATCGTCATTGATTCTGCGATAAACGTCCTCTACCGTACCTCTCGGATTACCGGGAGTAGCAGACGTAGTGGGAGTGGTGTAAAGCGGAATACCAGGCGACTGTTCATGTCCCTTATAGGTTTGTTGATAAAGCTGTACCAAATGGAAATAACAAAGCGCTCTCAGCGCATAGGCTTGCCCAAACAACTCGGCCTTATAGGCAGGAAGACCATACAGACTCTCTTCGTGTCCCAGAATATAATTCAGATTATTGATAAGTGTATAATAGAAGTTCCATTCCGCATAGGGACGATACAGTACACTTGAATAGAAATTACGCTCCTGCAGATTATAATCCATCGTGAACCATCCCTTAACTCCTGAAGAAACAATCATATCGTCTGCCATAAAGCTCGATACCAACATTGTAGACATATACCCGAAAGCATGCGTAGAGTTGTCACCCGCCCACCCGGTGGAATACATTAGACGATACACGCCATTCAAGGCTACCATACCACCTTCAGTATCTTTAAAGATGATTCTACCTGATACCTGATCAGTCGGATTCGTGTCTAGACGGTCTGCACATGAAGCGATGAAAGGAAGAATTAGCAAAATAAGTTCTATATAATGTCTGGATTTCATGATTTCCGTTTTTTAGAATTTGATATCGATTCCTAAAGAGATTGTTCGCGCAGGTGTATAAGTGTAGCCGGTGGTTCCGGTAAAGTTCGATTGCGGATCCGTTCCGTTCAGGTTGGTAAACAGAGCAAGATTATTTGCTGTGGCATACACTCTTATATTGTCCATCCTTATTTGACGAACCCATCCGGCAGGTAACGTATAGCCTAGCGTAATGTTCTTGATAGCGAAATAAGAGGCGTCTATCATATCCTTATCCGTTACCCTTATCTGTTGATTCCACATTACTTTGGGTATATCCGTCCGGTCACCCGGTTCCCGCCAACGTCGTAAGGCATTCTTATGCCAGTTGTATCCCTTGTAGCTGACATTCATCATACTGCCGTACACACTGTCAATCATCTTTCCGCCTATGGAATAGGTGGCAAGAACGGAAAAGTCGAAACCTTTATAGTTGAAATCATTGATTATACTTCCGTACACATCGGGCATGCGGTTGCCTACGATACGGCGAGTATTGGCGGTCAATGTCACATCGTCGGTTTTATACATGGGCACTACATTATTGTTTTTGTCACGGTCTACCCAATAAAGTTGGTTTCCGGTCAACGGGTCGACACCGGCAGATAGCGGCAAATAGAAAGAGTTGACAGGATACCCTTCTTTAAAGATGGTGGAACCGGATATGATTTCAGGCTTATCCGCCAATTTCAGTACTTTATTTTTTATGTGACTTCCCATCAATGTAAGAGTCCATTTAAAGTCTGAATCACGAAACACATCTGCCGCAAGCGTCATGTCTATACCCCGATTGCGCATACTTCCCACATTGGCCGGGTAAGAGTCGAAACCCGTGGATGTGGCCTTAGGCATATTCAGCAGCAAATCCTTCGTGTGTTTATTGAACACCTCCAACGTAAATGAAAAGCGATTGAATAATCGTGCTTCGATTCCCACATTCAGGTTCTCATTCTTCTCCCACTTCAAATCTTTATTCTCAAGCGAGTTTATCCCCGCCCCATTGAAAGAGCCATTTGCCAATCCCATATTATAGAGACTCTGATAGGCATAGTAGCTCCCTATGTTATCGTTACCTTGCGAACCGAAGCTGGCTTTCAATGTCAGATTGTTGACCCAGGCATACGGTTTCATGAAGTTTTCTTCCGAAAGTCTCCATGATGCTCCCAGAGACCAAAACGTTCCCCAACGGCTGCTCTTATGGAAACGGGAAGAACCATCCGTACGATAGCTACCGGAAAAATAATACTTCTGCGCATAATTATAGTTGATGCGACTCAAGAAGGATTCAATAGCGTATTTATCAGTATGCGAACTGGCTCCTCCCAACGTAGCGGCCGCAGCCAATTCATACAAATTACCGAAAGGAAAGCCTGTCTTCATGGCTCCAAGAAATTGTTTTTTCAACGAATAGTATTCATGTCCTGCCATGATATCGAGTTCGTGCAGCCCTATATTTTTTCTATATCCCAACAACTGGTTGAACGTAAAGCTCAATTGTCTCTGCTGCGCCTTGCTCAAACTTCCCGAAAGTGTGGCTGCATTGCCTGCATAGGGATTGTTATAGCTCATCTCGGTCGTATTAAAGTAATCCAAACCCAGATTCATCGTGAATTTCAGATCCTTAAAGAAACCGAAGCTGTCATCATCCGTATCAAATTCCAGATAAGTACGGGCACTAAAGTTATCATTCACGTTTTTCTCTTTATCCTGATGCAACAGCGCAATAGCATTGGAGTTAGACAAGGCACTGCGATTCAAGCCGTAATCAAATACACGGTTGTTATTTGCGTCCAGTTTGAGTGTTCCATCCTCGTTATGCTCATATACAGGATAAATAGGTGCCATAATCTGGCTGGTGTACCATAGGTTGGAAACCTGTGTACCGGACGCACTGTTGTAATTGGAAGTGGTTTGTGCAAAAGAGGCGTTCAAACCCAGACGAAAGAACTCTTTTGCCTGATTATCCACATTTATACGCCCCGAATAACGTTCGAAGGCAGTTGTTTTCAGCAACCCCGTTTCGTCAAGATAACCCAAGGATATCAGGTATTTGGTTTTACTGCTTCCGCCGCTTACCGAGAGCTGGTACTCCTGCCTCAGCGGATTACGGTTACTTAATTCATCCTTCCAGTCTTCGTGATATTTGAGTTTCGCCGCCGGATTTACTTGTCCGGTTTCCGTATTTATCAGTTGTGCCAACGGCATATCAAAGGGGTTATACTGCTCATTATATCCTAGTACGCCTTTGGCTATTCCACGCATAACTTCAATGGCTTGCTTTCCTGCCAACAGAGGATCTACCCCTTCGGTATAGATCAGTTCATTCTTATAGGCTTCGAAAGCCAACTCCATATATTCCCGCTCATTTACCGTCCGGTATTTAGGTATTGCCCTGGACGAAATACCCCAATTAGCTTTCAGATTGATGCTAACATGATCTTCATCTTTTCCACCTCTCTTAGTGGTAATCATCACCACCCCGTTAGCGCCACGCGCACCGTACAAAGCACCGGCAGAGGCATCCTTCAATACGGTAATCGTCTCTATATCGTTCGGATTGATCGTATTCAATGCGCCGTCGAAAGGCACTCCATCCACAACATACAAAGGAGTGTTTGCCGCGGAAATAGATCCAAAACCACGTATGACCATTGAAGCTCCCGTCCCCGGTTGTCCGCTACCGGAAGTCATTTGCACACCAGCCACGGTTCCTTCCAAAGCTTTGGAAACATCAGCCACAGCACGTTTCTCTATACGGTCTTGCTTCACTACTTCAGCCGAACCGGTAAACGAACTTTTTTTTGCCGTACCGTATGCCACCACCACTACTTCCTCGAGCAATTCCGTGTTTTCTCTCAGTGTAATTTGCAGGTTACTTCTGCTGCTTACGGCTATTTCTTCCGTATTATATCCTATATAGGAGACTACCAATATAGCATCAGCCGGTACATCGGGTAACGTAAACAAACCATCATAATCCGTGATTGTGCCATGTGAAGTGCCCTTAATCTGCACGCTGGCTCCAATGACAGGCTCTCCGGTATGGTCTTTAATTACTCCGGTAAGCTTGCGTTCTTTCGGTTTGTCTGCTTGCCGGGGGGTCTCGCTGCGTGTGACCGATATGGTCTTATTGACTTGCCGGAATTCAAGTCCGGTTTGCCGAGATATCAAGTCGAGCAAGTTGCGCAATGAAGAATTGGCGACATTCAACGAAACCGGCGATATTTTTTCCAGCACTTGCGGAGTATAAAAAAAGTTGAATCCGGTCTGTTTTCCCAGTCTTTTAAGAAGCTTCTCAATCGATTCGTTTTTCACGTTCAGGGAAATGTTGTTCCTGTCTATATCCTGAGCCACAGCACATGGCATTACTCCAAACAGGAGAGTCAACATAAGGACACAGACAATCAATCTTCGCTTCTTCTTCATCATCATATGATTCTTTTCCATTAATTTTAGATTATATTTCTGTTGTTACTATGTATATATTGTTTTGTTTGTCTTTGTGATTGCCCTATATCATGCAGTTTCGTGTTGCGGAGTGCATTTTACGGGCTTTTCCCTTTCCGGGCAAGAGTTGCCCAATTACCTATACAGCAGTATATAGTCCGCTTCGCGCTTATGTTTAAGACCCGTGACGTATTCGATGGATTGCAACACCGCATGCAGGCTTGTGTTGTCATGTCCTCCACTGATGGTGTGTCGCTCTGCCTCCCCGGGAGCTATCATAATACGGCAGTTATAGATTTGCTCCAACTCTACAAGCACATCATTCAAAGGAGTGTTGTCATAGTGCAATTCGCTTTGCAGCCATGCCATTACCCTTTGATGTTCCTGCTTTTTCCTGGAAAATTCGTTTGTCCGGTTGTCTATCCGTATTTGTTCATCCGCCACGAGGCGTACGGAGGCCTCGGGTAGTTCCACCTGCACTTTACCGCTTTCCACACTTACTTCCGATATAGCCTGACGCTCATAGACTTTCACATTGAAGCAAGTGCCAAGCACTTTAACATCGAAGTTTCCCGTGCTGACGATAAATGGACTCTTCTCATCACGTTTCACCCGGAAGTATGCTTCTCCTTCGAGTTCTACCCGCCGTTCTTTCCCTTTGAAATGCTCGGGGAATCGCACAGTCGTACAGGCATTCAGATCGACCGTAGTACCATCCGGCAAGATACAGTTTTTCTTTTCTCCGAAAGAAGTGGATATTTCCACATACGCCACAGGAACATGACCGGGCTTATGATAGACAATTCCTACCCCTATCAACGCCACGACAGCTACGCATGCGGCAGTCCATCTCAATACTTTTTTCCAATGCGATTTTCCATTGATTTTCTTCAGCAAGAGAGCAGCTTCGCTTCTATATTGCGCCCGCTCCATGGCGGTTGAATAAGAAGATTCTTTCAGACTTTCTTCCCACGACTCACGGGCTAATTTTTCGAAATCGTCCTTCATCGCTGCAGACCGCATGCTTTCGAGCATCCCGGAGACTTCCGATTTGTGATACAAACCATCCAAATAACGGCGTATTTGTTGTCTTTCTGTTTTTTCCATATTTGTCATTTCCCTATATTAATAGAATACGACGTCAGCGTGTATACATAAACATATACACAAAAGTGGAGAAAAACCGGAAGGTCGTTAACTCTTTTTAAGAAGTTGAAGTAAACAAGAAAGACTGCTGCCCGCCTTAGCGGCAACTTGTATGCGGATTAAAATATTTCTATCTTCATATAAAGAACGAATATCAGCAATAACAGATCTGCCGACGCTTCGGCATGCTTAGAGAAATATTCTCTTATGGTCTTCAATGACGTGGAGATATGTTTTTGAACAGTCTCGACCGAGATGTCCAATGCCTGACCGATTTCCTTATGAGACATGTCGAGTTCGCGGCTCATATGGAATATTTCGCGCTGACGGGGAGTAAGATTCTCCATCGCCTGATCGATTTCTTCTTTCAGATCTTTTGATAACGTTTCCGATTCCGCACTTACGGTTGTATCTACAGCATTGGCCAACAGAGCCTGTTTGAGACGCTCCTGATAGTCCTGCTCGCGCAGAACATTCATTATGCGGTTACGCATGACGGTATATAGAAAAGCGGAAAAAGGAGATTCGGGGTTAATGAATTTGCGACTTTGCCAAATGACGGTAAATGTGTCTTGAAAAATATCCTCGGCCAATGTGCGAGACTTGAGAAACCTTATGGCAAAATGAATCAGCTTGTTCTTATATATAGAGTAAAGTTCGCAGAAAGCCTCCTCATCGTCATCGATCAGTTTCAGAATCAGTTCTCGTTCACGCACCAAAGATGAAGCATTGTTGCACATATCATCAATCAGAGTTTTACCGAAGGCGGCATCTTTTCGCCTGCAAACCTATTGCTTTTTTCATTAAATTACAAATCGCTCACTCAGAGAGAAAATTTTTCATCCGCCGAAGTGCAACACCGGGCTGCAAAAGGGCGGATGAAAAATTTGCTATAACACCAAGAGAAATTCCGCTTCGGGAAGAAGGCGGTTACACCAGGCGTGCAATCCACTCTTCCCTGTCGCCGGGCAGCAGATCTACCACAGGTATTTCAATCATCGTATAGCACCCGGGACGCTGACGCATAGCGGCGCGAGCCACGCACACGAGCACCTGGGCGGTGAGTGCGGGATTGTTGATCCGCATATTGAACTCGAACAATTGATTCTGCGTTTTTCCCGAAACACCCTTACGCGTAAGGTTTACTCCATGTCCCATATCGAGCAGGGCATCTACAGAGGGAACTTGCGCCACGTGCGTTTCGTCGTGCACAAAGTAGGGGTCTGCCTTAATGGCAGCAGCCACCTTATCAAACTCGTACCCCTCATGCAATTCTATATACACCATACGGCGATGAATGCCCGTTCCCGTAGGAATAGTCATGGAAAGAGCAGCTTTCACACCCTCTACGGCTTTCACCGCCACGGTATGTCCCATGCTCATACCGGGACCGAAATTCGTGTAAGTGATACCCTTGGGGGCGATGGCCTCGAGCATGGTGCGTACGATGGAATCACTTCCCGGATCCCACCCGGCAGATATAATGGATACGGCATTGTTTTTCTTTGCCTCGGCATCCAGCGAGCGGCGTAAACCGGAAATACCGGTATGTATATCGTAACTGTCCACGGTATGGATTCCCAAAGCCAGTATCTCTTTGGCATATGCCTCAACGCTCCGGGTAGGCGTGCAGAGGATTGCCACATCCACATCGTTCAGCTCTTTAATACTCTTCACCACAGGATAAGGGGCGAGTTCGTCCGGCTTACTTTCCGAACCGGCGCGACGAACCACACCTGCAATCTCGAAGTCAGGCGCAGCCTGCAAAGCATCCAACACATAATGACCTATGTTCCCGTAACCCACGATGGCAGCTCTTACTTTTTTCATCTTTAAATCTATGTTTATTGTCAAAAATACATTAATCAGCCACAAAAATAATCTTTTTAATCAAAAATAAAGAATAAACAAGCAAAAAGAGAGAACTGTTTATTCTTTATTAAAACTCTTGACATCTTTTAATTATTCATCTTTTATGCAGAAGATTCGCTATGCAGGTACTCTGACGGTTTCTGGGCTACGCTCTTCGCGCATGGCTTTCGTATCTTCCGTACAAGAAGAGCATCCATCGGAAAGAAAGCGAAACAAAGGATATCAAAGGGACGCAGGTGAAGTTTTTTTCTTGGGAAAGGAGCAGCAGTAGGCAGCATTCGCCGTTTCATACCTAATTATGGTGAGAGATAAGAAGCAATATACCTTTTTTAGGGGATTGTACAGTCCATGCCACCCCCTTATCTTTGCAACATCAGATTTAATGAATTAGTTAGTCATAATTACGTAACCACTTTTATTAAGGAGAAAAAACCTCGGATTCCGACGGGATGTCGTAGTTCGAGGTTTCTCTTTTTCTTATTTAAAGAAACGCCACAAGACAGGACAAATAAGCAGATAAGCCGACTCCGCACCGAAACAGAGACATAGTCGCCGCAGAGAAGTATTCTCTACGCAAGAAACAGACGGAGAAGCGATTCAGGCAAAATCCACCCGTCTGCTACAACACTTCCTTCACATCTTGCAGTTCGACCAGTTTATTTACAATCGCATAAATCGTAAGCCCTGCGGGAGAGTGTATCTGCAGTTTACGGGCAATGTTCCGCCGGTGTGTGATGACGGTGTGAATAGAGAGATACAGTTTGTCCGCAATCGCCTTGTTAGTCATCCCCTTCACCACACAGGTGATAATTTCTTTTTCGCGCTGACTCAGCATTTCCTGCTCGTTGTCTTTTTCTTCCTCCTCATCCGCAGAGGCGCACAATATACTTTCCAGCTTGCCGGAAATCGTCTCCGCACCATCGTACACGGAGATAACCTCATCATACTCTTTGAGCAGATTTCCGTCAATCACATTGCACATAAACGCCACGTATTTTGTATCCGTCTGCCTGGTTTCCGTTTTGAATGAAGCAATATCGAACCATCCTCCGAACGAAGGATTCACAATCAACACATCGGGGGCATGCAGATGGACGTAGTTGTGCAACGACTCAATGGAAGAGACTTCGATGGGATGCACATGAAGATTAGGCAACCTCTTCAACACTGCGGAAAGCCCGCTCCGCAGAATGACGGAGGTGTCTGCCACCACCACCTTCAACGGAGCACTATTGTTCATTTCGCAACCTCCTTTCTATCTGCGCCACGGCGGGGACAAACATATAATCCTCTACCTGACAATGCGAAGCAAGGTCATTTTCACAGTTAAAGATATCGAACAACACGGAATTAAGCCGGTTATTATTCTCCTTTTCCGGATAATACTTGATGATGATGTTTTTCAATTCTGTCAATTTTGTTTCTATCTGGTTGTGTTTACTGGCAAAGGTGGCAATGTCGTACGTATCGGAGAGTTTTCCTTCGAGAAGGCTTTCCACATAGGTGAATACCGCCTTGTTTTCGTACTCCATATGTCGCCGTACTTCCTGCGCATACTCATCGAAGAATTTAAGGATAAGGTAAGCCACTCCGTCTTTGTCAGATATGTCAATGGATTTGATGAGGTTGCGCCGTATGTCGGGCAGTTCAAAGTCGAGGAAATAAGTGTGAGCCCGTTTCAGGTAATCCATCAACGCGGTCAGGGAGAAGCCGTTCCCGTCCTCCGTATAGGAACACTGCCCTTCGTTTATGAAATTTGCTACCGCAAGAAAAGTAGAGGTATCCACTCCCTGTGCTTCACAAACGTCTTTCACGCTTTTGTCTCCGAACCCCAATGACAGTCCGAAACGACTCATCACCATCAGCAAGGAATAATTGTCGCAAATAAGATCGCTCATCTTGTCTGTAGCCCGGTACTTATGTTGTTCTTCCATATCTGTTATCCTTATTTTCCTGTAAAAATGTTTAGCCTGCAAATAAACGTTTTTTTTCGGTAATTCGCAATCACCACATATAGGTATTGTAGGTAAGAAAGAGATTGTGATACTGATAATTGGCAGGTAGTAAGAGACTGGAAACATGGGAATCCTCAAGTGCGGCACAGGGTCGGTTTCTTCAATATTAAAGCCGCCTGTCCCGGGATGATAAAGCCGTCAGAAACATATTCGCAGCATGTTCGAAGAACGACACAAGCACGGTAACTTTACCGCACGGGCGCGGTTTCCGAACCGCACGAGAGATGTTTCCGGAACTACACGGGCATGGTACAAACAAGATTTTCAGGCATTTTATGGAACCCGCTTATCAATCGCTACGACGACACCGGGAAGCCTTATCCGGGAAGATGGCTGCACAGCATCTCATAGACGGCAGGATGCAGAAAGTAACGAACATCCTTACCCTCGCTCAAGGCTTTGCGGATAAAAGTAGAACTGACGTCGAACATAGGAGAGGAGGCCAACCGCACATGCGGTGGCAGGACAGAAGCATCCACCGAATGTCCCGGACGGGGATAAATGAGCAGCTCGTTCTCAGCCAACAGGCGTTCTGCCTGATGCCAGCGTGGAAAAAGGTCCCAATTGTCCGAACCGATAATAAGCACAAACGAGTCTCCGGGATACAGGGTCTTCAGCCTATCCAGTGTGTTCACCGTATAGGAGGGGCGAGGCATGGAAAACTCTATGTCGGAAGCCCGAAACTTGGGGTAGCCTTCGATTGCTCTCCGCACAAGTTCCAGACGAAAGATGTCATCCATCAATCCGCATTCTTCCTTCAAAGGATTGCGGGGACTGACCACAAACCACACCTCATCCAGACCGGCATACTCGCAAAAGTAATTGGCAAGAGCCAGATGTCCTATGTGCACCGGATTGAATGAGCCGCTAAACACCCCTATTTTCATCGCTTACATCTCCCCGAAAGACTGTTCTAACCTTCCGCCAGAAAAGTTTTGATTATTTGCAAAGTTTCCTCTTGCGCACGCGAGAGATCATCATTGACCACAATATGGTCGAAACGCGGAGCGAAAGAGAGTTCATACTCCGCCTTGGCAAGACGGTTTTCAATAACCTCGGCAGTGTCCGTCCCCCGTCCCTGCAATCGACGGCGCAACTCTTCCAGCGAAGGAGGTTGAATAAAGATGGACAAGGCACGCGCTCCATAGAAGTTCTTTATGTTACACCCACCCACTACATCCACATCGAACACCACGTTTTGCCCTGCATTCAGCTGAACCTCCACCTGCGATTTCAGTGTACCGTAATAGCGATCCTGATACACTTCCTCGTATTCAAGAAATTCATCATCGGCAATACGCCGGCGAAACTCTTCGGGCGAAAGGAAAAAGTACTCCACACCATCGCGCTCCGTTCCACGCGGTGAACGGCTGGTAGCCGAAATGGAAAAAGCCAGATTCAGTTCCTGCTGCAAAAGATAATTGATAATGGTAGACTTGCCTGAACCCGAAGGAGCGGAAAAGATAATCAGTTTACCCATGAATGGCGTTTTTTGTGAATTATATAAAACAATGAATCTAATGCCTGCCGCAAAAAGCGCAACGGTATTTTCCCGTACAAGAAAGCTACATGACGTTCAGCACCTGCTCTTTGATTTGTTCAAGCTCATCTTTCATCTGCACCACTATTTTCTGCATCTCGGCATGATTCGACTTGCTTCCGAGGGTGTTAATCTCACGCCCCATCTCCTGAGAGATGAATCCCAACTTCTTTCCCTGTCCGCTTCCGTCTTCGAGTGTGGCGATAAAATATTCCAGATGATTCAAAAGCCGTTGCTTCTCTTCGTTAATATCGAGTTTTTCTATATAATAAATGAGTTCCTGTTCCAAACGGGTTTTGTCGTAGTCTACCCCGATGGTTTTGACAAGTGCCTCCGTGATACGTTCCTTGATTTTCTCCACACGCTCCTTTTCATACGGGGTTACGGACTCGAGCAGAGCGGTTATATTGGCAATGTTTTCGCGGAACTTTTTCTCCAGCGCCTTTCCTTCCTGGCTGCGGAACTCCACGAGCTGAGCCACAGCCTCCGCAACAGCATCATGTACTGCGTTCCACTCCTCTTCCGTAAGTTCCTGGGGTTCATTCTTCGTCATCACGTCGGGCATGCGAAGCAGGGTGGCAAACCAATCCGCAGGCAGGGGAATGCCGGCAGACTCCGAGATTTGCCTTATCTGTCTATAATATGCCATAAGCACTTCGCCGTTGATAGGAGTGACCGGTTCGCAAGCTTCTTTCCGCTCTATCCACAAACTGAAATCCACTTTACCCCGTTCCAACGCCTTGGCAATCTCGTTGCGTATTTCCATTTCTTTTTCTCGATAGAGGGGAGCGATACGAGTGGATAAGTCCAGTGATTTACTGTTGAGAGACTTGATCTCCACGTTGATTTTCTTATCGGACAACTCGGCTGTAGCTTTTCCGTAGCCCGTCATAGACTGTATCATAATGCTTCTTAAGTTTTGCGCAAAATTACAGCAATATTTTAATTAGTAAAAATAATCATGTAAATTTGCCACATTCATAAACCTGTATATGTTCGTTTTACGCCCTTTTCGGCGACGAACGTCAAGACAACACAAGATATATATGTCCTGCATATTACATATCGAAACTTCCACCTCCGTATGTTCCGTGGCCGTCAGTGAAGACGGGCAAAGCATATTCTCGAAAGAAGACTTCAATGGTCCCTCGCATGCCACTCTTTTGGGTGTATTCGTAGATGAGGCGCTTTCTTTCGCCGACAGCCATGCCATACCCGTAGACGCGGTGGCGGTAAGCTGCGGTCCCGGATCGTATACCGGACTGCGTATCGGCGTATCCATGGCAAAAGGCATCTGCTACGGACGGAATATCCCCCTCATCGGGATTCCTACCCCAAAGATACTGTGCGTGCCTATACTACTCCATCATAACCGGCTACCCGAAGATGCTCTTCTTTGTCCCATGATTGATGCCCGCCGCATGGAGGTATACTCCGCCATTTATGACCGGGCATTGAATCCCTTGCGGGAGATAGCTGCCGATATTGTGGACGAACACTCCTACATGGAATTTCTGGAACAACATCCTGTTTTTTTCTTCGGCAACGGAGCCGTCAAATGCAAAGAAAAGATAACGCATCCCAACTCACACTTCATCGACGACATCCATCCGCAGGCAAAAATGATGTTTCCTCTTGCCGAAAAAGCCATGGCGGAAAAAGATTTCAAAGACACTGCCTATTTTGAACCTTTCTACCTCAAGGAATTTGTGGTTTCAACCCCAAAGAAACTGCTATAAAACTCCGGAGGCTTCGTTTCATCATAGCCACTTCTTTTTACATATTCAGTTAGAATAAACCCATTCATTCATCGTTAATCCAAACAAGATGCAATATAACACCCAACAAAAAAGAATGCCGCTCCCCGAATACGGACGCAGCATCCAGAATATGGTAGACCACGCGCTAACCATAGAGAATCGTGCCGAGCGTCAGCGTTGTGCCAATACCATCATCAACATTATGGGAAACATGTTTCCTCATCTGCGGGATGTACCCGACTTCAAGCATAAACTGTGGGATCACCTTTTCATTATGGCTGATTTTAAACTCGACATAGATCTTCCGTACGAAGTGATTCATAAAGAGAAGCTGAACGCCAAACCTGCGGTCATTCCCTATCCCAACACCAAGATTAGATACAAGCATTACGGACGCACGCTGGAGGTACTGATAAAAAAAGCATGCGAATTTCCCGAAGGAGAAGAAAAACGTAACCTCATAGCGCTTATCTGCAACCACCTGAAAAAGGCTTATACAGCATGGAACAAAGATACGGTAGACGATCACAAGATAGCCGAAGACCTGTCTGAACTTTCACAAGGTAAGTTGCAAATGACGGACGACATCGTAAAACTCATGAGCGAGCGCATCGCTTCGACTCATCGTCCCAAAAACAACCAAAACAATCGTAACAATTACAGGAACAATTCCAATAAGAAGAAATACTAACACGGTGCAGACACCGGACACGGCGTTTTGTGTTTTCAACAAATCGGTAGCGGTGGCTCCACCAAAATACCCGTAGTAAGTATGGCATCATTTGTAATCGAAGGCGGACACAGATTATCCGGCGATATCTATCCGCAAGGTGCAAAGAACGAAGTGTTGCAAATCATTTGCGCCACGCTCCTGACAGCCGAAGAAGTAATCATACGCAACATTCCCGATATTCTGGATGTCAACAACCTCATCCAACTGATGCGCGAGATGGGAGTGACAGTAGCCAAGAAAGAAATAGGGACGTATAGTTTCAAAGCGGAAAAGGTAGATCTCAACTATCTGGAAAGCGATGAATTTCTAAGAAAATGTTCCAGTCTGAGAGGGTCTGTCATGCTCATCGGTCCGATGCTGGCACGCTTCGGAAGAGCCATGATTTCAAAACCGGGGGGAGACAAGATTGGACGACGCCGGCTGGACACACACTTTATAGGAATCCAGAATTTGGGTGCGGACTTCAAATACAATGAGCAACGAGAAGTTTACGAGATTTCGGGTAACCAGTTGAAAGGTACTTACATGCTGTTGGACGAAGCTTCCGTAACAGGTACAGCCAACATTGTCATGAGTTCTGTGTTTGCCAAAGGTACAACCACTATTTACAATGCGGCATGCGAGCCTTATCTGCAGCAGCTGTGCAAGATGCTGAATCGCATGGGCGCAAAGATACAAGGCATAGCCTCCAATCTGCTTACCATCGAAGGAGTGAGCGAACTGCACGGAACCGAACACACCGTATTACCCGACATGATTGAGGTAGGTAGTTTCATTGGCATGGCAGCCATGACCCAAAGCGAGCTGACCATAAAGAACGTATCATACGAAAATTTGGGTATCATCCCCGAAAGTTTCCGCCGGTTAGGAATCAAACTGGAGCAACGGCAAGACGATATTTACATTCCCGCGCAAGATACCTATCAGATAGAATCTTTCATCGACGGCTCCATCATGAATATAGCGGACGCTCCCTGGCCCGGACTGACTCCGGACTTGCTGAGTGTGATGTTGGTAGTTGCCACACAAGCTAAGGGAAGTGTGCTCATTCACCAGAAAATGTTTGAAAGCCGGCTCTTCTTTGTAGATAAACTCATCGACATGGGGGCGCAAATTATTCTTTGCGACCCGCACCGCGCCGTAGTCATCGGACATAACCATGCGCTCCGCCTGCACGGAGGCAATATGACCTCGCCCGACATACGCGCGGGAATCGCCCTGTTAATTGCCGCCATGAGTGCCGAAGGCATAAGCCGCATTCACAATATCGAACAGATAGACAGAGGATATCAGAACATTGAAGGCAGATTGAACGCAATAGGAGCCAAGATAACCCGAATCTAAAAAGAACGCGACCGGAACGGTTTGGAATCGTATTCTTCCCCAAAGACCAATAACCGCCATGATACGGAAAGAAGAAGTATATAAGATAGGTGAATTCAAAAAACCGCACGGTGTTCACGGAGAAATTTCATTTTCCTTTACTGACGATATTTTTGATCGTGTGGAGGTGGAATATCTGATTTGCCTGTTGGATGGAATCCGGGTTCCGTTCTTTTTAGAAGAGTATCGATTTCGTTCAGACTCCACGGCCTTGGTAAAGCTGGAAGGGATAGACACCGCAGAGAAAGCCCGAAGGTTTACCAATGTAGAGGTGTATTTCCCGATCGAATATGCCGGAAGCACCGAACCCGAGGAGTTGACGTGGAATTTCTTCGTCGGCTTCAAGGTGAAAGATGCGCATCATGGATATCTGGGAGAAATAACCGAAGTAGACACTTCTACCATCAACACGCTTTTTATTGTGAACAACCGGGATAAAGAATTTCTTATCCCTGCACAGGAATCATTCATCACGGGTATCGAACGCGAGAGCAAAGTGCTCACCGTGGATTTGCCCGATGGTTTGCTTGAGCCGGAGGAGGCGGAGGAAGTTTAACCTAAACGCAAGGAAATGCCCAAAAAGAAAAGAAAAGCTCTCTGGAGCAACATCAAGTTCAAATACAAACTGACCATCATCAACGAAAACACGCTTGAGGAGGTAATGGGCTTACGCGTCTCTAAACTGAACGGTATTTCTGTCCTGCTATCCGTTTTGTTCGTCCTGTTTCTGGCGGCTTCCGTCATCATAGCCTTTACTCCGCTTCGCAACTATCTTCCCGGTTATATGAATAGCGAAGTACGGACGCAGATTGTCCAAAATGCTCTGCGGATGGACTCTCTGCAACAGGTGGTGGAACAACAGAACTTTTATATCATGAATATTCAGGATATTTTCCGCGGCGAGGTGCGGGCAGATACGGTGCACTCCATAGACTCGCTCGTAAGCCTCCGCAAGGATTCGCTGATGGAACGTACCCAAAGAGAGGAAACCTTCCGCAAACAATACGAAGAGACCGAAAAATACAATCTTACTTCCATCATCGCACGCTCCGAATTGGGCGGACTGACCTTTTATCGTCCCGCACGGGGAATAATCAGTACATCCTTTGACCCGAACAAAAAACATTATGGAGTAGACATCGCAGCCAATCCGGGCGAAAGCGTACTGGCCACATTGAACGGTACCGTCATCCTCAGCACTTACACCCCCGACATGGGTTATGTAATAGGGATACAGCACGACAAGGGATTCCTTTCGGTGTATAAACACTGCGGTTCCCTGCTGAAGCAGACAGGAGAGATGACAACTGCCGGCGAGGTTATCGCACTGACAGGAAACAGCACTCAACAAAACTCGGGACCGCATCTGCACTTCGAACTGTGGCACGAAGGACGGGCGGTGAACCCGGAACATTATATCGTTTTTTAATCATGAAGAAGCAAATAGCCTTACTTGGTTCCACCGGCTCCATAGGCACACAAGCGTTGCAGGTAATAGAGGAACACCCTGATTTGTACGAAGCCTATGTACTGACAGCCAACAACCGGGTGGAAGAATTGATAGCTCAAGCAAGGAAATTCAGACCCGAAGCGGTAGCAATAGCCAATGAGAACTTGTACGGACGCTTGAAAGAGGGTCTGGCCGACCTTCCCATCAAAGTATATGCAGGCAGCAATGCCATCAGCCAGATAGTAGAAGACAGCGCCATAGACATGGTGCTGACAGCCATGGTAGGCTACGCCGGATTGAAACCCACCATGAACGCCATTCGCGCCCGCAAGCCGATAGCGCTTGCCAACAAAGAAACACTGGTGGTGGCTGGCGAACTCATCAACGATTTGGCACGCGTATGCGGCACTCCCATACTTCCGGTGGATTCCGAACATTCCGCCATCTTTCAGTGTCTGGTGGGAGAAGTAGGCAATCCGGTGGAGAAGGTCATCCTCACCGCCTCAGGAGGTCCTTTCCGCACATGCTCTGCACAAGAGTTGGCGCATGTCACCAAAGCCCAAGCCTTGAAACATCCCAATTGGGATATGGGAGCCAAAATTACGATTGACTCCGCCACCATGATGAACAAGGGCTTTGAGGTCATCGAGGCCAAATGGTTGTTCGGAGTGCGTCCCGAACAGATAGAAGTGGTGGTACATCCGCAATCCATCATCCATTCGATGGTACAGTTTGAAGACGGAGCCGTGAAAGCGCAGCTGGGCATGCCCGACATGCGCGTACCCATACAGTACGCTTTCTCCTATCCAGACAGGTTGAAAGCGTCTTTTCCCCGAATGGACTTTACCGCCTGTACCTGCCTGACTTTCGAACAGCCCGACACCCAACGTTTCCGCAATCTTGCGCTCGCATACGAAGCGTTGCATCAGGGGGGTAACATGCCGTGCATAGTGAATGCCGCCAACGAAGTGGTAGTTTCCGCTTTCCTGCACGATGAGATTTCTTTCCTCCGCATGAGCGAGGTCATAGAAAAAACGATGCACACCGCTTCTTTCATCGCCAAACCGGAGTATGAGGACTATGTAGCCACCGATGCGGAAGCACGCCGCATAGCTGCCGAACTGATATAGAATGCAACAAGCCTCACCCTATTCCCCGCACATAATTAACAATCATTATCAAACAACTTTATTAAATAATCATAGGCTTACACAATGGAAACATTTTTAATACGCGCTTTACAACTCATTATGAGCCTTTCGCTGCTCATCATCATTCACGAAGGAGGACATTTCCTGTTTGCCCGTTTGTTCAAAACAAGGGTGGAGAAGTTCTATCTGTTCTTCGACCCGTGGTTCGCCCTGTTCAAGTTCAAGCCGAAGAACAGCGACACGGAATACGGTATCGGCTGGGTTCCTCTGGGCGGATACGTCAAAATATCCGGAATGATCGACGAATCGCTGGACAGCGAGCAGATGAGCCAGCCCCCCCAACCGTGGGAATTCCGTTCCAAACCGGCATGGCAGCGGTTACTGATAATGACAGGCGGAGTAGTATTCAATTTCCTGCTTGCCTTGTTTATCTACTCCATGATTCTCTTCACTTGGGGTGACTCCTACATTCCTCTGCAACAAGCCCCTTTGGGGATGGAGTTCAACGAAACGGGTAAAGCCGTTGGTTTCCGTGACGGTGACATCTTGTTGGAAGCGGACAACATTCCATTGGAGCGTAGAGACGGAGAGACAATAAGCAGCATTGTCGACGCTCATGAAGTAACCGTGTTGCGAGATGGAGAAAGAATCGCCATCCAAATACCGGAAGACATGATGGAACGGCTGATGGCAGATAGCATACCGTTAATGCAATACCGCATCCCTTACGTGGCGGACAGCATCAAACCCGGGACTCCTGCCGCACTTGCCGGTTTGCTACCGGGCGACAGCATCACGCAGCTTAACGGGCGTACGGTCTCTTTTTCCGACATCAGAAGAGAATTGGAAAATCTTCGGGCGGAAGCAAGCCTGAATGCTGCAAATCCGGAGAAAGAAACTGATGCCGCATCCGGCGATACGACACAAACGGCACGCTCTTTCACGCTTACTTACGTCAGGGCGGGTGAAACCATGCAGGCGGAAATTACACCGGATTCCGCTTATATATTAGGAGTATATCCGAAACAGGTTTCTCAAGTACTTCCTGTCGTAAAGACAGAATACGGTTTTCTCGCCTCTTTCCCCGCCGGGATAGACTTGGGCGTACGTACATTGAAAGGATACGTCAACAACATGAAGCACCTCTTCTCCAAGGAGGGAGCCAAACAATTGGGCGGCTTCGGCACGATAGCCAGCATCTTCCCCATCACCTGGGACTGGCATCAGTTCTGGTACATGACCGCATTTCTCAGCATTATTCTGGCATTCATGAACATCTTGCCCATCCCGGCATTGGATGGCGGGCATGTACTGTTTCTCATCTACGAAATCGTTGCCCGCCGCAAACCCGGAGACAAATTCATGGAACGCGCGCAGGTTGCAGGAATGTTCTTCCTGTTCGGTTTGTTGCTGTGGGCTAACCTCAACGACATCATACGCTTCTTTTTCTAAAAGCGAAAGCATCTTTTCTCATAAAAGATGACCCACAAGGGTACTATCCTTCAACAAGAACTTACCCATCAAAATAAAAGAGGTCCGGAAGATATTCCCGGACCTCTTTTTCATTGGTTCCTGTCTATACTTATTTGTATTCCTGCCAGCTCTTTATCGAAATATCCTCCGGTTTCATTTCGCAGAACGCTTCGATGAAAGCACTTGCCAGACGAGCATTCGTAATCAGCGGAATATTATGGTCGATGGCTCCGCGACGGATGCGATAACCGTTTGTCAGCTCACGCTTCGTATGGTTCTTCGGGATGTTGACTATCAAATCGAATTTATGTTCGGCAATCATCTTCATCACGTTGTTCTCTGCATCGGGGCGTTCATCTGGCCAATAAACCGCTTCGGTATTTACTCCGTGCGCATTCAAGAATGCCGCCGTACCAGAGGTCGCATATATCTTATACCCCCTGTTGTGCAGCATACGGCTCGACTCCAGCAAGTCCACTTTAGATTTCATAGCACCCGAAGAGAGCATAATACCTTTCTTCGGAATTTCAAAACCGGTAGCTATCATGGCACTGAGCAGAGCCTCGGAGAAGTCATCCCCGATACAGCCCACCTCGCCCGTGGAAGACATGTCCACGCCCAGTACCGGGTCTGCCTTATGCAGACGCGAGAAAGAGAACTGAGAGGCTTTCACGCCAATCCATTCGACATCGAAAGCCGATTTGTCCGGGCGTTCGTAAGGCGCGTCGAGCATGATTCGGGTTGCCGTTTCGATAAAGTTGCGTTTCAGTACCTTGGATACGAACGGGAAACTGCGTGAGGCGCGGAGGTTACACTCTATCACTTTCACCTCGTTGTTCCGTGCCAGGAACTGGATGTTGAACGGACCGGAGATATTCAGTTCTTTGGCTATCTGCCTGCTGATTTTCTTTATGCGTCGTGCCGTGGCGAAGTAGATTTTCTGTGCAGGGAATACCAGCGTGGCATCTCCTGAGTGTACACCGGCAAACTCAACGTGTTCCGAGATGGCATACTCTACAACCTCTCCGTTTTGCGCCACTGCATCGAACTCGATTTCCTTTGTGTTTTGCAGGAACTGCGAAACCACTACCGGGTATTCTTTGGAAACCTCTGCCGCCATTTTCAGGAAGTTCTCCAACTCCTCCTCGTCGTAGCAGACGTTCATCGCCGCTCCCGAGAGCACATACGAGGGGCGTACCAAGACGGGATAACCTACCTTGTCGACAAAACTCTTCACCTCTTCCAGGCTGGTAAGTTCCTGCCAAGCCGGCTGGTCGATGCCAAGTTGGTCGAGCATGGCCGAGAATTTATTTCTATTTTCGGCGCGGTCGATGGATACGGGAGAGGTTCCCAAGATGGGCACCGACTGACGATGCAGCTTCATTGCCAGATTGTTCGGTATCTGCCCGCCTACAGAGACAATCACCCCACGGGGCTGCTCAAGGTCGATGACGTCGAGTACCCGCTCGAAAGAGAGTTCATCGAAGTAGAGACGGTCGCACATGTCATAATCGGTAGATACCGTTTCGGGATTATAGTTGATCATGATGGACTTATATCCCAACTTACGCGCCGTCTGTACGGCATTCACCGAGCACCAGTCAAACTCAACCGAGGAGCCGATGCGGTATGCCCCCGAACCAAGCACCACCACCGATTTCTCGTTTTTGTAGTAGTTAACGTCATACCCTTCGACGGCGTAAGTCATGTAGAGGTAGTTTGTCAGTTCGGGATGTTCGGAAGCCACCGTATTAATGCGTTTCACCGCCGGCAACACACCGAGTTCCTTACGGCGCGCACGCACCATGAGGTTCTCTTTCTCCATGTTCCCGTCCGGGTTAAGAACGAAACGTGCTATCTGGAAGTCAGAGAAGCCCAGCGTTTTCGCCGTGCGCAGTACATCTGCGGGCAGGTCTTCCACTTTATTGTAAGATGAAAGTTTCTGCTTATAATCCACGATGTTCTTCAGTTTACCGAGGAACCAGGGATCTATCTTGGTCAGTTCATGGATTCTTTCTATGGTATAGCCTTTTTCCAAAGCTTCGGCAATGGCGAAGACGCGTAAGTCCGTGGGGCAAGAGAGTTCACGGTCCAAGTCCTCGAAGTGCAGGTCGTTGCCCACGAATCCGTGCATTCCCTGCCCGATCATGCGCAATCCTTTTTGGATGATCTCCTCGAAAGAGCGTCCGATGGACATAATTTCTCCCACGGATTTCATGCTCGAACCTATTTCTCTCGATACGCCGGCAAACTTGGTCAAATCCCAGCGGGGAATCTTACATATCAGGTAGTCGAGCTGCGGAGCCACATATGCCGAGTTGGGTGTCCCCATCTCCCCTATCTGGTCAAGCGAGTAGCCCAGGGCAATCTTGGCTGCCACAAACGCAAGCGGATAACCCGTAGCTTTCGATGCCAATGCGGATGAGCGTGACAAGCGAGCATTCACCTCTATCACCCGGTAATCATTTGTTTCGGCGTTGAAGGCGTACTGTATGTTGCACTCGCCCACGATACCGAGGTGGCGGATACACTTGGTAGAGAGCTCTTGAAGCATCTTCACCTGTTCGTTGCTCAGCGAGCAGGTGGGAGCTACCACGATGGATTCGCCCGTGTGAATACCAAGCGGGTCGAAGTTTTCCATGCTGGCAACCGTGAAACAGTGATCTTTTGCATCTCTGATTACTTCGAACTCAATTTCTTTCCATCCCTTAAGAGATTCTTCCACAAGAATCTGCTTGGAGAAGGTGAAAGAACTTTCCGCCAGCTTCACAAACTCTTCCTTATTCTGGCAGATTCCGCTTCCCAAACCTCCCAAAGCATAGGCTGAACGCACCATTACGGGAAATCCTATGCGCTCGGCGGCAGCCAAGGCATCCTCCATGCTTTCCACGGCTTGACTCACGGGAGTCTTCATGTCAATTTCATTGAGTTTCTTCACAAAGAGATCACGGTCTTCGGTATACATGATTGCCTCTACCGAAGTACCCAATACACGCACACCGTATTTAGCAAGTATGCCACTCGTGTAGAGTTCCGTTCCGCAGTTAAGTGCCGTCTGACCTCCGAACGCCAACAGTATTCCGTCCGGACGCTCCTTCTTGATGATTTCCTCCACAAAGTAAGTGGTCACAGGTAAAAAGTAGACCTTGTCGGCGATACCCTCGGATGTTTGAATCGTAGCGATATTGGGATTTACCAACACTGTACTGATTCCTTCCTCACGCAGTGCTTTCAATGCCTGCGAACCCGAATAGTCAAACTCTCCCGCCTGACCTATCTTGAGCGCACCTGAGCCCAAGACGAGCACTTTCTTCAAATTCTTTTCCATAATCTCTTAATTATTCTCTAATATAAGTGTCTTGTGACATTTTCCGCATAAAAAAAATGCGTTATCCAAAAAAGGATTAACGCATTACCAAAGAACTAATATATCGTTTTCCGGGAAAGAAAGAATCAATAATTCCCGAATGTGTCCCACTCGGGCATAAGTCATTCTCATATATCTTTTCCTGCGGTTGCATCATTAACTCTTTAAAACGGCACAAAGTAACGGTTTATTTCCGGAATAAACAAATAACTGACAAAATTATTTGTCTTATTAGTTATTATCGTATTACTTTCTGCTTTTTTCATCGTTTGAATGACAACAAACCTCCCCGGCAAGATGCGTAAGACAGCGGCACAAGAAGACAGGAGTATCAATACGCCAACAGACTTAAATCTTTAATCTGCATAGTCCCTATGTTCAGCCCGGTACATTCAAATCCTTCTTTTTCCTTAAGACTTCCGGTTTCATTCTCCCTCTCTCGGGGTTTCCGGCAAGAATCATTGCATTGAACAGCTTGCGTTCCCGACGAAGAAGCGATGCATTCTCCTCCGACTCTTCCGCCCATTCTCTTACCGACTGCATTTCGTCCGTCGTGGCATGCCCTTCAAAGAATTTGTACAATGTATCCTTATCCATAAAATCTATAGTTTTGGGTATCTATGGTAATAGCGAATGAGAGACGCCATACCCTAGTGGGAAAGTCGATTATTTTTTTAAAAAAAAGACCGGAATGTACATCATCCCGGCTTAATCCGCAACAAAGAGGTACGCACAGCTTAGACTTCAAAACCCTGCCTTGTCAGCACCGTTCCACCATGCTTCAAACCTCTGGCTATCATCATCAAGCCACACAACCTCGCCTATCCGGGGTGTGATAAGGCGGAGCGTGCCATCTCGCCCGGCAAATTCCGTCACATTGTTCAAGGGCTCGTACCAAGGGTGCTTACCCAGTGTAAACTTCGAGTTGTGACCGGTGAAATAGCGTTTGGCTCCAAATTCCTTCATTGCCACACAAAGGTTTTCAGGCATGAAGTGGATGTATCTCCATTCCTCGTTGTATTGCCCGTTTTCCATCAGGGCGAGATCGATGTCCGGAAACTGTCTGCCAATCTCTGCAATATGTTTTCCATAGCCGCTATCGCCTCCTATATAGATTGTCTTGCCCGCCGATTCGAGCATAAATGACCCCCAAAGTGTTTGAAGCTGATTCAACACTCCTCTACCCGAAAAATGCCGGGTGGGCAGGCAAGTGATTTTCATTCCTTCGAATGTGCTCGCTTCGTACCAGTCGAGTTCGACGATATTTCCCGGAGGAAATCCCCAGTATTCGAGGTGCGAACCTACCCCCAACGGGGTAAACACTTGCCTTACTCGCGAACGAATTTCCTTCATCACAGCATAGTCGAGGTGATCCCAATGGTCATGGGTAATGATAAGCAAGTCGATATAAGGAAGATCTTTCGAGGAATAATCGTACTCCGCCTTAAAGGGACGGATGAAAAACGGAAAAGGTGAAGCCGCATGAAAGACGGGATCTACAAGGACCGTCTTTCCGTCTATCCTCATCAAATACGAGGAGTGTCCGAGCCAAACCAATACATTGTCGTCCAAGGACTTTAAATCGGTTTTCACGGCAGGTATTTTTCCCAAAGGAGAAAGATCCTTCACTTTAGGGAAAAGAAATTCGTATATGCTTGCCAAGGGCGAGCGTTTAGAAGTAATCCGGGGTGTTACCTCCAGATTACGGAACCTTCCGTCGCGGTAATTGGGAGACTGCCTGATGCGCTCCAACCGTTCTCCATCGGGTGTTTTCCCGAAGCTCGGCAAATTCAGAATCACAATTCCGCCGGCAACGATGAGGGCGGTAAAGACTAAAAGTGTATACAACATTTTCTTAAACAGTTTGTTCGGTTTCATTATAATCAGCCGGAGTTTTGGATAAATTTATTCAATACGCATAAAAGTCTGATGATATTATATCTTTCATAGAGTACATTCAACTCAAATAACGAATAGATTACTGTTTATTATAAAGATAGCTATTATTTAGAAATACCTTCACCCGGCAGATTGAATCCGATAAGGTCTCAACAAGCAACAAGATAAAAGAGAATCTCAACCACCGGCGCGCGCAGTTTATCATCACGTGGAGAAGAACGGTTGGTAGCCTGCCTGTACGGTTCCGGAAACATCTCTTGTACGGTACCCGAACCACACGGGCACGGTATTCGAACCGTTCCCGTGCGGTTCGCCTGACATTCTGTGAGTGTGTTTGAGGCTTGTCCGGAATTTATGGTCCGACACCACCCCCGCAACTTGCCGCCTCTCTTTTTTTTATTAAAGGTGAGGATAGCCTCTCCCGCAGCGAGGGCGGGCAGGCGGTTTTTCAATGAAACAAGAAAAGAAGAAGCGATGCGGAAAGATAGTCTTTCAACGCCACCCGGAGCATCTTAATCGCTTTGGATATGTGAAACTCCACGCCTTTGACGCTTATACCCAGAAGTTCGGCTATCTCCTTATGCGATTTATTCTCATAACGACTCATGATAAAGACGCTTCGTGTCTGTTCGGAAAGTGTATTCAGTGTGGCGTCCACTATATCCTGTATCTCTTGAGTAAACACTTCACCGGGTTCAAATTCTTCCAAAGAGACAAGCCGGGTAGATAACTCCCAAGCGGCAAGACGCGAAAGTTCGTCGGAAACTTCGTTACGCAACTGCAAGCTTCGCAGGTAGTCTATGCAACGGTGTTTAATGGCAGTAAGCACATAAGCGGGCACATTCGTGTCGGCAGGCAGACGGTCTCTGTTCTCCCAATAGTACATCATGGATTCGATGACAAAATCTTCCGCCATCGCCTCATCATGCACATAGGTACAGGCAAAGTGCACGAAGCGTTGCTGATAGTCCGTAAAAAAACGGTTGAATTCTTTCAGATTAAGACTCATCGGGGTGTCAAAAGTTTTTTCTTTCCGGAGAACAATGGGGCAAATATATACTTTTAACGGGAATCCGATGTAAATTACCCGTCGGAAAAGGGAGAAAGAAGGTTCATGCCCGAAACAAAAGAAGCAGTCAGAACCCTCAAAACTACTCTCACGCACTTTGGCAACAAAGGAAATAATAGGTATCTTTGCCAAAAGTTTTTCCGCACACCTCCAAATCATGAGGGGAAAAACGCGAACAGGATATAAACATAAAAGAATTCATCGGATAGATGGCTAAAGAAAAAATCATCCTTACGGGCGACCGTCCGACAGGACGCTTGCACATCGGGCACTACGTAGGCTCACTAAGAAGAAGAGTGGAGTTGCAAAACTCCGGAATGTTCGACAAAACGTTCGTATTCATTGCCGATGCGCAGGCGCTGACAGACAACGTAGAAAACCCTGAGAAGGTGCGACAGAATGTGATAGAGGTGGCGCTCGACTATCTGGCCTGCGGGCTAGACCCGGCAAAAAGCACTCTCTTCATCCAATCGCAAATACCGGAACTCTGCGAACTCACTTTCTACTATATGAACATGGTGACCGTGAGCCGCCTGCAACGCAATCCCACGGTGAAGACCGAAATCCAAATGAGAAATTTCGAGACGAGCATACCCGTAGGTTTTTTCACCTATCCCATCAGTCAGGCTGCCGACATTACCGCCTTCAAGGCTACTACCGTGCCCGTAGGCGAGGATCAGGAGCCGATGATCGAGCAGGCGCGCGAAATCGTACGCCGGTTCAACTTCATCTACGGCGAAACACTGATAGAACCGGAGATTCTGCTGCCTGACAACGCGGCATGTCTGCGCCTGCCCGGTACGGACGGCAAAGCCAAGATGAGTAAATCGCTGGGTAACTGCATATACCTATCGGACACAGCCGACGAGGTACAGAAAAAAATACGAGGCATGTACACCGACCCCGACCACCTGCGCGTGCAAGATCCCGGAAAGGTGGAAGGAAACACGGTGTTTACCTATCTGGACGCATTCTCACGCCCCGAACACTTCGGACGCTATCTGCCCGACTATCCGAATCTCGAAGAACTGAAAGCGCATTACAGACGGGGCGGACTGGGAGATGTAAAAGTGAAAAACTTCCTCAACGCGGTGATGCAGGAAACACTGGAGCCTATCCGTAACCGCCGGAAAGAGTTCGAGAAAGATATCCCCGGTATATACGAAATATTGAAACAGGGATGCGACACCGCCAGAGCAGCCGCAGCCGAAACGCTCGATGAGGTGCGCAAAGCCATGAAGATAAACTACTTTGACGATGCCGAGTTGATAGCCGAACAATCCAAAAGATTCAGCGGAGAGTAACGTACCGGAAAAAATGTATCACATATATTAAAACGGCACCCCAAAAGTTTATTATCTTACTTTTGGGGTGCCGTTTATTTCATAGTCATGAAACGGTTGTCTGGCTTATATCATAAGCTGTGGAATGAGAACTCCCCTTATCAATCCCGGCTACTTCGAAAAGAGCCGTTCTATCTCTTCTTCCTTAATGGTGGCGAGCACAACGTTCCCGTCCGGCGTATAGTTGGGCGTGGGGCAGGCAAACAGGCTGTCTACCAGTTCCGCCATTTCTCCGTTGTTCAGCACCTGTCCATACACGATTGCCGCGGCACGCGCAAGGGTAAGTGCAAGCAGACTTTGGACTTCCTCTTTTACATCTCCTCCTTTCTCCATGGCGGTATGCAGCATATTGGTTACCAGCCCTACGGGATTCAGACCTTCTATGCCCGAAGGCACCCCATTAATGGCATAACTGCCTCCCCCCAACGGAGTGAGTTCGAAACCTACGGCAGTAAAGTCGTCCATGATGCTTTCCAACACCGCTGCCTCCGAAGCGGGTAACTGAATGATTTCCGGGAAGAGCACTCCCTGAGACACTCCTTTCTTCTGCCTTATCTGAGCCATATACCGCTCGAAAAGAACCCTCACATGTGCCCGATGCTGGTCTATCAGCATTAAGCCCGACTTAACGGAGGTCAGGATGTAACGTCCCTTGAACTGTAAGTGCAAGGTACCCTTTTCCACCTCCCCGTTTTCACCGCCCGGAAGTAGCATCGGTTGCGAATCCACAGCCGACACCCGGGATTCTTGAAACGGTACATCAGGAGATGAGACGTAAATCGTCCCTTCATCCGGTGTCAAACGCTCTGCCGGAGTATGCACCCTATCCGCCCTTTCAAGTCCGTCGTACAGTCCTTCCCAGTTTACCCCGGCTCTGGAATAAGCTCCGGTAGAAGAGGAAGAGGTTTTGAACGGATTGAAATCGGCATTGTAATGTACTTTGGGAGGTTCAATGGGACGGGTATTATCATAGGCAGGTATATCGGGCATACCCTCGGTGTCGAAATCAATGGACGGTATCTCATTGAACTTACCCAACGATTCCTTTACTGCCGCCGAGAGTATCTGCCAGATGGCCTGCTCGTTCTCGAACTTGATTTCGGTCTTGGTAGGATGGATGTTAACATCTATGTTGGCAGGGTCTACGTCGAAATAAATAAAGTAAGACACCTGTTCGCCGGCGGGTATCAGCTGCTCGTAGGCATCCGCAATGGCTTTATGGAAGTAGGGATGGCGCATATAACGCCCGTTGACAAAGAGAAACTGATAGGCTTTCTTGCGCGCGGTTTCCGGTTTGGCTACGAATCCGGATATTCGTACGATGGTCGTATCTACCTCCACTGTAAGCAATTGCTGATTAAGTTTCTTGCCGAACACAGCCAGTATTCTTTGTCGAAGGGTAGTAGCGGGCAGACTGAACA
Source organism: Bacteroides sp. (assembly GCA_041855205.1). Classification (GTDB taxonomy): domain Bacteria; phylum Bacteroidota; class Bacteroidia; order Bacteroidales; family Bacteroidaceae; genus Bacteroides. Next base: position 19,000 of record JBHADT010000046.1, on the reverse strand, counting down.
GTTCCGCATCATTGCTGTACAGATAGAAACCAACTTCGGGATGTACGAGTGCAATACGCTCAAATTCGGTCAGTATATTGCTCAATTCGGTAGAGTTGGCTTTCAGAAATTTACGACGGGCGGGAATGTTGAAAAAGAGATTCTTTATGGAAAAGTTACTTCCTTTGGGGCACGCCACCACTTCCTGCAATTCCACCTTGGAACCTGCAATCAGCAGCCTTGTTCCAAGCTCTTCCGAACTCAAGCGGGTTTTCAGTTCTACCTCCGAAACCGCGGCAATGGATGCCAACGCCTCACCACGGAAACCCATAGTGCGGAGTGCAAACAGATCGGAGGCCTCTTTTATTTTAGATGTGGCATGACGCTCGAACGAGAGGCGGGCATCGGTCTCAGACATTCCTTTACCATCGTCGATGACTTGAATACAGGTCTTTCCCGCATCGGTCACCAAGACGTGTATTTCTTTGGCTTCGGCATCAATCGCATTCTCCACCAATTCCTTGACAACAGATGCCGGACGCTGAATCACCTCTCCGGCAGCAATCTGATTGGCAACCGAATCGGGAAGCAGATGAATGATATCGCTCATATAACAAAATGATTAAACTGATTAGATTCAACGGAAGAAGATAACCGGGAAAAACCGGCTACTTCCGTAACAAGAGGAGAGAAAACGTTAATCTCTCCTTCTTAAATATACGAAAGCGAGATGCTTTCTATTAAATGATTCCGGTGTTGATAGCGTACCACAAGTAAATGAGCAGAGCGATCATGATTAACAACACCCCCAGATGTACGGGCTTACGCCCGCTCTCCTTACGACGCTTCAGGTGCGTCGTTCCTTCCACAAACTTCCCGCGAATATCCTCCGGAGAGAACTCTTTTTTAGGGAGCATACCCAAGTCGCGTTTGGCGTTCTCTTCCATCTTCGCCAACTTCTCTTTCCGCTCATCCACATAGATATAGCGATGATTGAAGCCTCTCGGCTTTCGCATTGTGAACATTCCCATACACTACACTCTATTTATTACGTTTTATACGCATGTTACGAGGCGAAGTTACCGGTTTCCTGTCAGTTTTCCTCAATATTTCATCTGCTTTTTTACCCCTCCAGTCAAAGATGTCTTCCTTATTGAGCGGACGTATATAGTCCAACCAGACGAAAGGAGGAAGTTTCATCTTCTCCGGCGGAAGTTGATCCATGGGATAAAGCGTACCGTTCGATTTTCCTATCAATGCGGCTTGTTCCATTTTACGTTCTTTGAGCAAAATACGCAGGAAACTTCCTTCGGCATAGTTCATTCCTATCATACTGCTATCTTTCTCCTCGGGATAAAAGACGATGAACACATTACCGTTCACGTCTACCTGACGCATGTCTCCGTCGATAAAGTAGGACTTCATCTCCTTGCCCGTCACCTGATTGTAGTGTACGGAATCCTTACGCTCCACCGCCAACGCCTGATTGATGATGTGCGCCCAATCGATGGTACTGTCGTTCATGTAGATTTTTATCTCCTCGCCGAGCAGTTGTTGTTCACCATGCCAAAGCACAGGATCAGTATACATCGTCATGCAGGAATCTTTGCTGTTGTAGACGAGCGAATCGCAAACACCCTGCACATCGGAGCGAAAAATACGTACCTTGTGGTAAGCTCGCATTTCACGATAAACAGAGTCTGTTTGCAAGTGAAAAGAGAGCAGACGGAGCGTATCGGCATGCATATAAAGGCTGTCGCCCTGCGAGTAGTCGATAGCCACGGCACGCTGTGTTGCCAATGCTTGTCCCGTGCGTTCGTTATAGAAGCAGTAATCGCCGGTAAGCATATTCTTATTTACCGTGTCATTCATCTGCACATTTTCGAACGCTTCCCCGTATCCGAGATTGCGATCATAAAAAAGACTGTCACCCGTGAGTTTCTTTCCCTCGTTGGTAAGCACAGAACGGTCGAGCAACTCTGCTTGTCCGGAAGTGGTATTATAGATACCCCGTTCGGAATAGATATGATTCTTCTCACTTACTATATCCGAAGGTCCCAGAATGGTGGCTATTTTGCTTTCCGTACTATATTTCAACGTGTCCGACTTCAAAGTAAAACGGGGATTCTCCAATTGTACCTCATGATTAAACACCGCCACCTTAGTAGCCGGGCTGTACTCTCCCCAAATAGAAGTCAAGACATTTTCTTCATCGGTGAGGACGCCTCCGTCGAAATAATAGCCCAAATCATAAATACGATCATAGTTCAGGCTGTCCGTAGTCAACGTGGTGTTTTTATTTATCAAACGAACATTACCGCGCAACATTGCCAACTGGGAAATACCGTCGTAGTAAAGGTAATCACCGTAAATAAACAGAGTATCGCCCTGTTCCATGCGCACATTATCAAACGCTTCAACCGAGTTGGTCTTTTCATAGATAAAGGCGCTGTCGCAAAACATATACATGCTGTCATGTTTCAGCCGCACCGAACCTACCAATACCTGCACATCCGGCTGATTGTTTTTGTCTGCCTTCGCTCTGTCGGCATATAACAAATCTACCCTTGTCCGCTTTTTCCCGGGTTGCTTCTGCGGAGCTTGTGCACTCAGCAAGTAAATACCGAACAGGCATAAAACGCCCAATAAGAGTGTTCTATGCCTGCCAGATACTTTCTGTTTTCTATTTTGCATACAAAAAAGTATTGTTCTCCTCTATGAGTTAGTCTTTCTTCCAACCCGGATACTTAAACGTACAGTTGCTCCATCCTTCATTGATGCGCACATAGGTCTGCTTCTGTTTCTCACGAATCCATTTATTAAGCACCTCGTCCCGACGTTTCCTCATCACGATTTCTTTCAGATTCTGATAATCTTCCGATATGGTAGCTTTATGACCATTGATACGGCTCTTCAACTTTACGATAACGCACTCCTCTTTACCCGTCTTTTGCGGTATCATGGTAAATGCCTCGGATATCTCTCCCACTTTCATCTTATCCACGACCTTTGCTATCTCGGCGGGTAACTCCTGCATTTCGAACTTGGAGGTATTGGTAACAGGATTGGGTAACAGACCGTGATTGTTGCGCGTGTCTTTGTCTTGTGAAAGCACAGACGCCGCATCCTCAAACGTGAACTTACCGTTTCGAATATCATCGGCAATGGAATCGAGGCGAGAGGTAGCGCTATTCAAAGCTACCTCCGGAATATGAGGTTTCAACAGAATATGGCGCACCTTAATACGATCGCCCCGTTTTTCCATAAGTTGAATGATATGGAAGCCGAACTCAGACTCCACTATTTTAGATACTTTATTGGGATCCTGCAGGTTGAAAGCGACATTGGCAAAGGCTGGGTCCAACTGTCCTCTACCGTAAAAAGGCAGCTCTCCGCCATTCAACGCCGAGCTGCGATCTTCGGAGTACAAACGAGCCAACGTGGAGAAGCTGGTTTCTCCTTTCGTGATGCGTTCGGTATATTCGCGCAGACGCTCCTTTACATTTTCAATCTCATCCAAAGGTATCTTGGGCTGCTGCGTGATGACCTGAACCTCTACCTGTGTAGGGATGTAGGGAATACTATCTTGCGGCAAATCCTTGAAGTAACGGCGTACCTCGGCAGGAGTTACCTTGATGTCTCCCACCAGTTTCTGTTGCATCTTCTGTACACGGAGTCCCTCACGGGCATTCTCACGCAAGGTTTCCCGTATCTGACTAGAAGTTTTATTGAAATACTCCTCCATCTTTTCCTTCGAACCGATGTTGGCTATGTACATATTGGTCATATAATCAACGCGCTGAATCACTTCGCTCTCGGAGACCTCAATACTATCGAGTGCAGCCTGATGAAGGAAGAGTTTCTGCACGGCTATTTCTTCAGGTATGACACAGTAAGGGTCTCGATCGAACTTGCGCCCCTCGTACAAGGCACTCATGCGCGCCTCCTCCACCTCCGACTTTAAGATGGCTTCATCACCTACCACCCAAACAACCTCATCGATAATGTTGTTCTGAGCGCATACGGTAATATAACCCATGAGCATACTCATGCACAGTATGACACTTTTAAGGTTTATAAACTTTCTCATTCTTTTCTGTAATATATTCGCTATTTATGATAAATCTTGATTTTATTTCTTTCTACAGCCTGCTTATACAATTCTTCTTTCACATCCTGCATAAAATTCACCTGTTTCGCGTTCAGGAGCATATCCCTCACTTGAGGACGGGCAAAGGCATAAGGCGTCTGTTCGCCTGCCCCACGATAGTCCGTTACATTCAAGAAATAATAGAATGCGGAATCTTTCAACTCGGACGAATGTTTTTTGCGCAGGTAATTCTCCGGAGAGGCGGAAACAACTGGCGGCATGAACTTAAGCACGTCGGCGGCAGATATCCATTTGTCATAGAAGTATTCATACTGTACGGCGTGTTGTAAACTGTATTTTTCCAAATTATCTATGGCTTCCTGCTCGACAGATTTATACCATCGGCGGACATTGTTCAGGCGAGGAGCCGTTAAAGGAACTTTAATGAATAATCCCTGCACCAACGGACTTTCCAACTTAAAAAGCGTTTGATGTTGTTCATAGTAATTCGTCAACTCCTCTTCGGATAGTTCGTCAGAAAGCTGTTGCTGAATAAGAGCCTGTTGATAGGTATGCACAATGAGCGCCTTACGGAAGTTTGCCACTTTTTCCTCAATCAAGGCGTCTCCGGGGATATTGCTTTCCGCTTTCTCATAAAGCAAGACATCCTCTGCCCAATTGCGTACATAGCTTTCCACAAACTGCAAGCTGTCCTTTCCTGATAATCCCAGAGGAAATACGGCATTCAAATCTTCGACATAAAGATATTTATCGCCGACTTCAGCCAGCAGGGTCTTTCCCCGATGGTCGGGAGCTTCACCGCATGCCGCACACATCAAAGCAAACAATATCCCTATAAGGATTACTCGCATCGCCGAATGATTTAAAATTACTACTGCAGATGGGTTCCGTCTCACATTTCAAAATCGATCTTATTGCTCAAATCAACTTTATATTAATGTACGAAGATAATTGTTTAATCTGTCGGTTCAGTGATTATTAACTGTTTTTAAAACCTCTTGGTCTATTTCAACCTTAAAGATCGTGCGCAAATGTTTCAACCAGTGCATTTCCAAGTCTTTCTGATAGTCATCAATCAAAGTCGCGTACACTTCCTTATAACTTTCAGGTTCTTTATGTTTTTTACCCAACAACACAGTGAAGGGGAACCGCAGATCCGCTTTCGCCTTTCCCAAACGGAATACGGATGCATCCACAAAAGGATTATCACCAGGGGAAAATACGCCTTGTATGGCTTGCACCTGTTTTTCTTTTGCATTGGCTGTCAGTCTGATGGCTTCCAGCCATTCACTCTCGGGAAGTTTCTTCAGGAGTTGGCGTATTTTTCTGGCGACGTCTTTACGACTGCACTGCAACACAATTCCTTTATAACGGGGTTTTTCCCAACGATATCGTGAACGATTCTTTCTGAAGTAATTTTCCTGTTCTTCCACATTTTCGACCGCTTTAGACCAAACCTCCCGGTCACTGATTTCATATAGTAGAATTCCATCTCTATATTCCTGCATCAGCATGCGAAACCCGGGAAACTTGTATTCCAAACGACTGTTCTCATAATCCAATACGGATTTTGTCACAAACAGGTTTAAACGCCGACGAATATCCTCCGTACGAGTAAGGGAAAAACGGGCAAACTCATCGCCGGTATAAGGAATCCCGGCAAGCTTAAATAGAATTTTCTTTGTACTACCTTGTGCCAGCAACTCACTGATTCCTCGCTCATCGGGTATGTATCCGTACTCTGTTTTCAGATTCTCTATCAAGCATACAGTTGCCGTGTCCATAGCATCGGGGTGAAGTTGTTTCCGCATCAACTCCTCTCGAATCTGCTCAAAAGGGGGAAGTGGTCCCCGTTCAATAATCTTGACAATATGTATTCCTCCGGATGTATAAAAAGGACGGGAGAAAGCTCCTTTGCCCAAAGAGACAATTTCCGGTTCTAATTCGTCAGGTATGTGCAAACCATCTACCCAGAATGGGTCTTTCGAATCGGAAAAGCGGGATACATATTCCTCATATCTCGTCTCGTCTTGCTTTAATAACCTATATAGAGAATCCATACGTAGCTCCGCTCGACGAATTTCCGCATGAGGTGCTTGTTGAGACAGCCTGAAGAATATCTGACTCAAGCATAACTTGCCCGGAAGTGCGACGGAACTCATCCGTTCATACTCTTTACGGGCCATCGCCTCTCCTACCGTTCTTTCCGCAAGATAAGAAGCAGCCAATTGCCGACGACACTCTTCCAATTCTTCACGAAAAGCCGACGTCGTATCCATACCGACCTGCTCAGCTGCTGCCACTTTCAACTTGAAGTCGACAAAAAGCTCCACATATTCTTCGAGCGGAACTTGCTTAGCTCGCTCAAAGTTTATATTCTTATTATAGAAATATTCGAATTCGGAACGATGCACCTGTTTCCCGTTTACGGTCATCAATACTGGATCTTCTTGCGCGACAACAGCATAGGAAAATCCGAACATCAGGGTCAAACATAAGTATTTTTCCAGTCTCATCTCTCGAAAATAAAAGATACCACAAGAATCCTTTCATCATGAGCAAATGCAAAAGGAATCCAGGGGATTTTCTTCACACTAAACCCACAACATCACTAATAACGTGGAAAATCGACAACTATTATAAGAATTGTGCGATACTTCTAAGAAGTTCATACTTTAGCCAATTGCAAAGCAGTATTGCTTGAGAAAGAAACAAAGCCGACCTTATCCGTTATTCCATCCCGATACAGACCTCACCATTGAAACTTCGCATCATATCAACAAAGGAACCCGCATAAAAAAAACCGGAAGAGTTCAAGTTTCTCTTCCGGTTCAAGTTTATTGACTTGTACGTTCCTTTTGCTTCCCCAATAAAATCTGTCCTTTTGACAAAAGAGCAAAGAGAACCTTGTCAGGTCTCATCCAAAAGACAACTTTTTTTCAACTTCGTTTATTCCGGGCGGCTGTAATTCGGTGCTTCACTGGTAATGGCAACATCGTGCGGATGGCTTTCCTGTACACCGGCATTCGTGATGCGAGTGAACTTAGCTTCATGCAGTTTCTCTATATTAGCGGCACCACAATATCCCATACCCGCACGCAGACCACCTACCAGCTGATAGATAACCTCATATAAAGTACCCTTATAAGGAACCCGTGCTGCAATTCCTTCCGGAACCAGCTTCTTCACGTCGTTGGTACCACCCTGAAAGTATCGGTCTTTTGAACCGTTCTCCATAGCCTCCAAAGATCCCATACCACGATAAGACTTGAATTTACGACCATTGAAGATTATCGTATCACCCGGAGACTCTTCGGTACCTGCTACCAAAGATCCTATCATGACACTGTATCCTCCGGCAGCCAACGCCTTAACCACATCACCCGAATAACGCAATCCTCCGTCGGCAATCAAAGGTACACCCGTCCCCTTCAAAGCTTTGGCCACTTCATATACGGCAGACAACTGCGGCACACCCACACCAGCCACCACGCGTGTAGTACAAATAGAACCGGGTCCTATGCCCACTTTCACTCCATCCGCTCCGGCCTCAACCAACGCTTTGGCAGCCTCACCTGTGGCAATATTACCAACTACAATATCTATATGAGGAAAATGACGTTTAGCCTCTTTCAGCTTTTCGATAACCGAAAGCGAATGTCCATGAGCGGTATCAATCACAATGGCATCGGCTCCCGCATCCACTAAAGCTTTCATACGCTCCAACGTATCATTGGTCACACCCACTCCGGCCGCCACGCGCAAACGTCCCTTAGAATCCTTGCAGGCCATCGGTTTATCTTTGGCTTTTGTGATGTCCTTATAAGTGATAAGCCCTACCAGTTTACCATCTTTATCCACTACAGGAAGTTTCTCTATTTTGTGCTCTTGCAAAATCTGGGAAACAGCTTCCATGTCGGTGGTGGAGGCAGTTGTGATGATATTTTCCTTTGTCATCACCTCATCAATATGCTTATTGTGGTCTTTCTCAAAACGGAGGTCTCTATTGGTTACAATGCCTACTAAATAACCCTCATCATCCACAACAGGAATACCTCCTATACGATATTCGGCCATCAGCTCCAACGCATCTCCTACGGTAGAACCCCGTTTGATAGTAACCGGATCGTATATCATCCCATTCTCCGCACGCTTCACAATGGCTACCTGACGAGCCTGTTCTTCGATAGACATATTCTTATGGATAACGCCAATACCGCCCTCGCGTGCAATTGCGATTGCCATCTTTGCTTCTGTAACAGTATCCATAGCGGCAGTCACAAAAGGAATTTTAAGTTCAATGTTTCGGGAAAAACGCGTCGTGAGTTCGACAGTGCGGGGTAAAACTTCGGAATAAGCGGGGATCAACAATACATCATCATAGGTCAATCCATCCATTACAATCTTATCAGCAATAAATGACATAGGGATATGCGTTTAAAATTTATTGCGTGCAAATATACGTTTTTTATTCCATTCCATATATTCTGCACGCAATAAATTTTACGTCCGGTTTTCGAGTAATCCCCTCAAAACCTCTTACATAAATCGTTCTTTTCGCAAAGAAGAATCAGTTTGCCATTTCGGAAATAAACTTGATTCGAACCAAACGTACTTCTTCTTCTGTAAAGTCATCTCCCAACTCTTCAAGGGCATCGTCTATCCTGTCTGTAGTAGAATCTTTAAAGTAGTCGTAAATATCAAGCATGTGGTCTTCGTCCATGATTTCATCCAGGAAATAATCTATGTTGAGTTTTGTCCCTGAATAGACAATCGCTTCTACCTCGTCCAACAATTCGCTGAACTCTATACCTTTTGAAAGAGCTATATCATCCAGCGCAACCTTTCTATCCACCGATTGAATGATGGAAACTTTCAGTTTCGATTTATTTGCCACGGTACGCACACGCAAGTCTTCGGGACGTTCAATCTCGTTTTCTTCACAGTGCCGTTTGATTAGCTTACAGAATTCCTCGCCATAACGTTTTGCTTTACCTGCACCCACTCCCGGAATGTTCTGCAGCTCTTCGAGCGTAACCGGATAAATCGTTGCCATAGCTTCAAGTGAGGGATCTTGAAAGATGACATACGGAGGAACTTCCAATTTTTTGGATAATTTCTTACGAAGGTCTTTCAACATCGAATACAGGGCAGGATCCACAGCACAAGAGCCTCCTCCCCGTGCGGGTGCTTCTTCCTCCACCTCTTCAAAGTCATTATCCTCCGTAATCTTAAAAGATTTGGGATGCTTCAGAAACTTCTTTCCTTCATCCGTAACCTTAAGCAAGCCATAATTCTCTACGTCCTTGCTGAGATACCCCGCAATCAACGCCTGACGAATCACCGAGTTCCACGTTTTATCCTCTTCGTCCATTCCCGAACCGAAGACCTCCAGATCTTCGTGTAAATGAGCTTGCACTTCAGATGTCTCACGTCCGGCTAAAATATCTATTATATAGTCTGCTTTAAAATTTTCTTTCACCGCAAGAATCGCTTCTATGACGGTACTTAATAACTCTTGAGCTTCCACTTGTTTTTTAGGATTTAAACAATTGTCACAATTACCACAATTATCTTCCGTATACTCTTCTCCAAAATAGTGCAATAATGCTTTCCGACGGCATACGGAAGACTCGGCATACGCAGCTGTTTCAAGCAGAAGCTGCTTGCCTATTTCCTGTTCTGCAACAGGTTTTCCTTGCATAAACTTTTCCAATTTCTGCAAGTCTTTGTTCGTATAGAAGGTGATACATTGTCCTTCGCCTCCATCTCGTCCGGCACGACCCGTTTCCTGATAATACCCTTCGAGACTCTTCGGTATGTCGTAATGAATCACGTAACGTACGTCCGGCTTGTCAATACCCATCCCGAAAGCAATAGTTGCCACAATTACGTCCGTCTTTTCCATCAAGAAATCGTCTTGGTTTTGCGTACGCGTAGCCGAATCCATGCCGGCATGATAGGCACGGGCATTGATGCCATTGGCTTGCAGAATTTCCGCCAGTTCTTCCACTTTTTTCCGGCTCAGACAGTAAATAATACCAGACTTTTCCGGATTATTCTTGATGAACTTTATAATTTCCTTATCCACATTATTGGTCTTAGAACGCACCTCATAATAAAGATTCGGACGATTGAACGAGGATTTGAAGACTTGCGCATCAACCATACCCAGATTTTTCTGGATGTCATGCTGCACTTTCGGCGTAGCTGTGGCCGTTAAGGCAATGAGCGGAGCTTTTCCAATCTCATTGATGATAGGACGGATACGACGATACTCGGGACGGAAATCATGCCCCCATTCAGAGATACAATGCGCTTCATCGACAGCGTAAAAAGAAATTTTCACCATCTTCAGAAACTCTACATTCTCTTCTTTGGTAAGCGATTCGGGAGCTACATACAGCAGCTTTGTCTTCCCGCAGACGATATCGGACTTGACCTGATCGATTGCACTTTTATTGAGTGAAGAGTTGATAAAATGTGCAACACCGTCTTCTTCGCTGAAGTTACGCATGGCATCAACCTGATTCTTCATTAAAGCAATCAAAGGCGAAATAACAATGGCAGTACCTTCCATCAAGAGCGAAGGAAGTTGATAGCAAAGAGACTTACCCCCACCGGTAGGCATCAACACAAAGGTGTCCTGACCTGCCAGCAGGTTTTCTATGATCGCTTCCTGGTTGCCTTTGAATTTATCAAACCCAAAATATTTCTTCAGTTGGTCTGTCAGATTCTTCTTCGCCGCCATATGATTCCGTTGTTTTTTTTGAACTATTGTCATTCTTACAGTGTCCGATGTCCCTTTCAAAACAGACAAGAACTTCTAACAAAGTTAGAAACAACTTCCAAATATTCAAACATTCTCATATTAATATTTAGCATAAACGCGAAAAGCCCTCTTCCTTTCGTTTCTTCACATTCCGCCTCAGGCTGTCTGCAATCTTGCCATATTCGCTTTTTCCAACTGCCGGCGAGCATACTCCAATGTCACGGTAAAGTTTTTTTTCGACTCCGAAGGTATTTCAAACATGGCATCCATCATGATGGTTTCTACGATAGAGCGCAATCCTCTCGCACCCAATTTGTATTCCACCGCCTTATCCACAATATACTCAAACACTTCCTCATCGAAAGAGAGCTTCACCCCATCCATTTCAAAGAGTTTTACATACTGCTTGATAATGGAGTTTTTAGGTTCCGTCAGAATAGAGCGTAACGCCGGACGGTCCAGCGGGTTCAGATATGTGAGCACCGGTAAACGTCCGATGATTTCCGGAATCAACCCGAAAGATTTCAAGTCCTGCGGAGCGATGTACTGCATCATGTTCGATTTATCGATGGCTGCCGTGTTACGTATCGCCCCATATCCTACCACATGTGTATTGAGACGCTGGGCTATTTTCTTCTCAATGCCGTCAAATGCGCCTCCGCATATAAACAGAATATTCTTCGTATTGACCGGAATCATCTTCTGATCGGGATGCTTGCGACCTCCCTGAGGAGGAACATTCACCACCGAGCCTTCCAGCAGTTTCAGCAATCCCTGTTGCACGCCCTCGCCGCTGACATCGCGTGTAATGGAAGGATTATCACCCTTACGCGCTATCTTGTCGATTTCATCGATAAACACAATGCCCTGTTCGGCTTCCGCCACATTGTAGTCCGCCACTTGCAGCAGCCGGGTAAGGATACTTTCGATATCTTCTCCCACATAACCGGCCTCGGTCAGTACCGTAGCATCCACAATCGTAAAAGGAACGCGCAGCAACTTGGCAATGGTGCGTGCAAGAAGAGTTTTTCCGGTTCCGGTGCTTCCCACCATGATGATGTTAGATTTTTCTATTTCCACGTCATCTCCCTTATCCGCCTGCAACAAACGTTTATAGTGATTGTATACCGACACGGAAAGAAAACGCTTCGCATCATCTTGCCCGATAATGTATTGGTCGAGGAAGTTTTTTATTTCCAACGGTTTGGGGAGTTCGGAAAGCGTCAATTTCGTAGGTGTTCCCTTGGGTTTTCCCGTATAATCCTGTATGATTTCATACGCCTGAACGGCACAGCTGTCGCATATGTAGCCGTTCATTCCGGTGATAAGAAAACCCACTTCATTTTCCGCCCTGCCGCAAAAGCTGCATCTGTTTTTATTTTTTTTCGTATCAGCCATTCTTATTTCTTTTTCAACACTTCGTCTACCATGCCGTATTCTTTGGCTTCTTGCGCGGTCATCCAGTAATCACGGTCAGAGTCGGCCCACACCTTATCAAATGACGTATGAGAATGTTCCGCAATGATGGTGTAAAGTTCCTTCTTCAGTTTCTGGATTTCGCGGGCCGTAATTTCGATATCGGACGCTTGCCCCTGCGCACCTCCCATCGGTTGGTGTATCATTACGCGGGAGTGCGTGAGCGCGGAGCGTTTTCCCTCCTTTCCCGCCACAAGCAAAACGGCAGCCATGCTCGCAGCCATTCCGGTGCAGATGGTAGCCACGTCGCTCGAGATAAACTGCATGGTATCGTATATACCCAGACCGGCATATACGGAACCTCCCGGCGAGTTGATGTAAATGGAAATGTCTTTACCGGGTTCCACCGAGTCGAGATACAGCAACTGAGCCTGCAAGGTATTCGCCGTATAATCGTCTATCTGCGTACCCAAGAAGATTATACGATCCATCATCAAACGGGAGAAAACATCAAGTTGAGTAACATTCAACTGGCGTTCTTCCAAAATATAAGGATTCAGATAACCCGCTTGAGACTTTATCACTCCGTCAAGCACCAAGCTATTCATGCCCAAATGTTTGGTAGCATATTTCTTAAAATCATCCATAGTCGTATCTTCTTTAAATTAGTTTATTCTGATTACACGAAACGTAAGTGAGACAAGGCGTAAAAACATTACAGTGCGTTACGCGCCTCATCCATCCGGATTCCACTGCACTGTTCGTCCATTTTTCTTCTCATTACAGTCTGTGTACACGCTTTCTCTCCGGATTCGAAGCATCAAGCCAGAGAGCAGCAACCTCTAATACGATGCAAAGAAATAAAAAAGGAGACAGAGACACAAAAAAAACACAGAGTTATCCCATACAGGACTCTGTGTTTTTCATTGTGGTCTTCAACCTGATTCCGTATTGACCCCGCCTCTATGCCCGCCACTGGGTTTCACTCTCCATGTTTGACGGAATAAAGAGCGGAATCTCTATCTTTTTTTTATTCAAACATCTTATTGAATTCTTCAATGGTCACAGTCTTTTCCGACAATTTCACCTGAGACTTCAAAGCCGTTGCCAATTTAGCTTCAACCGCACGATTTACCAATCCTTCAATGCTTTCTTTCTTCTTCAGCATCTCTTTAGAGTAGTTTTCCAGAATTTCTTCGGGGATATTGAGCATGCCGTATTGCGCAAACTGTGCACGAGTCGCCTCCTTAGCCATATTTGCAATGTCCGCCTGCTCAACCTTAATATCGTTTGCCTTAACCAACTGCTCCTTGATGAGATGCCACGTCAGTTCTTCAATGCTCTTGTCATAGTTCTCTTCGACGAAGCTTTCGCCTTTGTCTGCATTGTTCATTAACATGATACGCTTAAGCAGAGTATCTGGGAATTCCAGTTTACCCACTTTCTCGGTCAGCGCTTTGCGCACATCCAGCAAGAACTTGTAGTCGCTGTCCGCCACGAAGCGGGCTGCAATAGACTCCCTCACCTTGGCACGGAATTCATCCTCGCTCTTCACCGTGCCTTCTCCAAACACCTGATCGAAGATCTCCTGTGTCAACTCACCCGCCACAAAACGGGTGATTTCCTCTATCTGAAAGCTAAAGTCGGACTTCAACTCGGCAGCGGCCTCTTTCTCTATCTTAAACAACGAAGCCAACTCTACTGCGTTTCCATTCCATGCCTGATAAGGATTGAACACCAACACATCATTCACTTTGGCTTGGGCAAAGATGGCTTTCTGGTCGGCATTCTTCATGTAGGCAGGCATCATCACAGCGCCTTCCACCTGCACGCCGCCTTCTTTGGTATTGCCGTCGGCATCAAGCTCGGCAAGCAACCCCTTGAGCATATCGTTTTCAGCATAAGCTTCCACCTGCTCGTATTTTCCATTGCGTTGCGTATAGGTCTTCACTTGGTTGTCCACCATCTCGTCCGTTACCTCGATAGTGTAGTAAGGAAGCTTATCCTTCGCACTCACCTCTACGGTAAATTCGGGAGCCAGAGCAATGTCGAACAGGAAGTCGAATTCTTCCATCGTATCGAAATCTATTTCCGGCTGTTTCTCCTCATTGGGGAGCGGTTCGCCAAGTATATTGATTTTATTTTCTTGGATATAGCTGTATACGGCTTCGGAAAGTATCTTGTTCACTTCCTCGCCCATAACGGATTTACCGTACATTTTCTTTACCAGCCCCATAGGAACCATTCCTTTGCGGAAACCGGGTACCTGTGCTTTTTGACGAATGTTTTTCAGGGATTTTTCCACCTTATCCTGATAATCCGCCTTTTCGATTTTCACGGTGAGCAACGCGCTCACCTTGTCATTGTTTTGTAATGAAACGTTCATTCTGACAGTTATTTATTTATTAATTCACATTCCGATGCACCAACGGGGGCACCCTCTCTTTCCGGAAATCATCCCAGAGTTTCACGGAGTGCCATACGTGTCTCTTCTTCCACCTTATGCGAGCATCCTTGATTACGTCTACCCAGCTTATAAACAGCTGCCGATAAGCGCACAAGCCATCAAAGGATACAAGAATCCAATGGTAAATTAGCCCGCAAAATTAGTTCTAATCTTTCAATTATCAAAGAAGATGAAACATTATTTATACTACACACAATTCAATGCAACAGACAGTATCCCCGGCGGTCAATCATCATCTCAAAAGTGTCATCACACCTTGCAAAGGAACTTCCCACATTACCGCAACATACTGATAAACATTCCGTTATAAAAACAAAGAATATCTCATCCGAACCGCACCCGTACAGTTCCGGAAACAATGCCTGTTCGGTACTCGCACCGCACCCGTGTGGTTCAAGTACCGAACAGGTGTCGTTCCCGGAAGATGACAGAAGGAATCAGCGACTACCCAAAAACCGCGATTATTTACCACCTTTATCCGCCTCTACCCGGATTTCCGCATTATTTTATGATAAACACAACATCGTATGATAAAAACTCATAACTTTATCTCCGTGGATTTCGATTCATACCAAATCTTCAATCTTAATCAGAACTATGATACAGAACATCGTCCGGACAGCCATTACCATTCTATGCATCAGCGGTTTGCCGCTTTGGGCGCAGATGCAGATTCCGTTTGTATACAACAAGGAACACACGGAACAGAAACATTTACCGATGGAGGTTCCCCAAATGGAAAATCTCCCCATAACTCATACCCTGCCCGACCCACTGCGCCGGATGGACGGCAGCGGGAGGACTACCGACTTCAAAGACTGGAAGCATCGCCGTACTGAGATAGCACAACTGTTTCAACATTATATAATAGGAGAAAAGCCCTTCACACCCAAGGAGAACATAAGTGCAATCCTGAGAAACGACACGTTACTGATCACGATACGCGAACATGGCGAAACACTCGTACTCAGCGCAAGCATCAAGTACCCCGAAGGGGAAGGTCCGTTTCCAGCCATCATCGGCATAGGTCGCCCTACCGGTTCCCTCCCGCGCGCCTTGTTCGAGAAAAGAAACATCGCACAAATAACGTTCCGGTTCGAACAGGTGATGTCGCATACACAAAAGCGAGGTTCCGAACCCATCAACCGCCTATATCCCGGACACGTAGGGATAGGGGCATACAGCGCGTGGGCATGGGGAGTGAGCCGGTTGATAGACGGTTTGGAAATCGTTCGCCGGGAATCACGCATCGACCTCTCTCGCCTCGCGATATCAGGATGTTCCTTTGCCGGAAAGATGGCGCTCTATGCCGGCGCGTTCGACGAGCGTATCGCACTCACCATTGCCCAAGAGCCGGGAGGCGGAGGAGTGGCTTCGTGGAGGGTATCCGAGACATTGGGCAACGTAGAGAAGTTGGGGAAAACCAGCCGCGCATGGTTTTTAGAGAGCATGTTCCGCTTCTCCGAAGCAAACGTAAATCGCTTACCCATCGACCAGCACGAGTTAGCCGCGATGGTAGCCCCTCGTGCCCTGCTCATATTGGGCAACACAGACTACGAATGGCTGGCAGAAGAATCGGGATACGTTGCCTGTCAGGCGGCACGTACCGTTTGGAAAACATTCGGGATAGCGGATCGCATGGGATTCTCCATCCAGGGAGGACACATGCATTGCGTGCTCCCCGAAAGTCAGTACGCCGATGTGGAAGCTTTTATAGATAAATACTTACTGAACAAACAAGAGGTAGACACAAACATCACCAAAGCTCCGATGTTTAAGGATGTCGATTACCGGCGATGGATGCCATGGGCGAAATAAACGAACAAAAAAAGAGCCGGATTCTCTCCCTAAGAAAATCCGGCTCTTTTAAAAGGAATATACGATTCAGAAGGAAATCAAGTCAACTGGAAGTCCTTTCTGCGTAGCACGAAACTATTGCTCAGGTATTTCTCGCGTACAATCTGATTCTCAGACAACTCTTCCGGCGTACCCTGAAACAATATTTTTCCTTCGAAAAGCAGGTAAGCACGGTCTGTAATGCTCAAAGTTTCCTGTACATTGTGATCGGTGATAAGAATTCCGATGTTTTTATCTTTCAGTTTCCACACAATCTGCTGAATATCCTCTACCGCAATCGGGTCTACTCCCGCAAACGGCTCGTCCAGCATAATGAACTTAGGGTCGATGGCAAGACAGCGGGCAATCTCCGTACGGCGCCGTTCACCTCCCGATAGCTGGTTTCCTTTGTTCTTGCGCACTTTTTGCAAGCGGAATTCGGCAATCAGACTCTCCAGTTTATCCTTTTGATAAGCAAGCGGTTTGTTTGTCATCTCCAGCACAGAGGCGATGTTGTCTTCCACACTCATCTGACGAAACACGGAAGCTTCCTGCGCCAGATAACCGATACCCGTCTGCGCACGCTTGTACACAGGATAGTTCGTTATGTCGAGATCATCAAGAAAAATACGGCCTTCATTGGGCGTAATCAGCCCCACAGTCATATAGAAAGAGGTCGTTTTTCCCGCTCCGTTAGGTCCCAGCAAACCCACGATCTCTCCCTGCTCCACATGAATGGAGACATGACTCACCACCGTGCGCTTACCATATTTCTTTACCAAATCTTCCGTGCGAAGCACCATCTTGTTCTCTTCCATCCCGGCATCTTTTAGCTTAAAACTTCAACTCCCCGCCCCTTTCTTCCTCTTCTTCCGGATTGTTCGGCATCTGACCGCGGAGAAAAAGGCTTCCTTTCAAAGCATATGCGGGGGCTGCAAACGAATCGTTAACAGACTCTTATTTTGCAGCAAATGTAGCAATTATCGGTTGATTTTGGGTATCTTTGCCTCCAAAATAACCGTACGTCATGTTCAAAGCGCTTAAAATAACCGGAAAATACATCATGCTGATGGGGCGTACTTTCACCCGTCCCGAACGTATGCGTATGTTCATCCGGCAGTATCTCAAAGAGGTCTCCCAGTTAGGGGTCGACTCCATCGGCATCGTGTTGCTCATCTCTTTCTTCATCGGTGCCGTAATCACGATTCAAATCAAACTGAACATAGAAAGTCCGTTCATGCCGCGCTGGACGGTAGGATACGTGACACGTGAAATCATGCTTCTGGAATTCTCCTCCTCCATCATGTGTCTTATACTCGCAGGGAAAGTCGGCTCCAACATCGCATCGGAGCTTGGCAGCATGCGTGTAACACAGCAAATAGACGCACTGGAAATCATGGGGGTGAACTCGGCAAACTTCCTTATCCTCCCTAAAATAACCGCCATGATCACCACCATTCCCATGCTTGTCATCTTCAGCATATTCGCCGGCATAATAGGCGCCTTCTGCATTTGCTGGTTTGGCGGGATGATGTCTGCCGTCGACCTTGAATATGGTCTGCAATATACCTTTGTAGAATGGTTCATCTGGTGCAGCATCATCAAATCTTTGTTCTTTGCATTCATCATTGCCAGCGTTTCCGCCTTTTTCGGATATACGGTCGAGGGAGGTTCCATAGAAGTAGGTAAAGCATCCACCAACTCGGTTGTATCGAGCAGCGTACTTATTCTGTTCGCCGATTTAGTACTAACTCAATTGTTAATGGGATGATAGAGATAAGAGATATTTGGAAGTCTTTTGAAGATAAGGACGTATTGAAAGGAATAAGCGCCACCTTCGAGAGCGGAAAGACCAACCTTATCATCGGACAGAGCGGTTCGGGTAAGACAGTATTGATGAAAAGCATCGTAGGACTACTCACACCCGACAGGGGAGAACTACTCTATGACAACCGCAACATCTTGCAGATTAGCAAGAAAGAAAAGAAAGCGATGCGCCGGGAAATGGGGATGATATTTCAAAGCGCCGCGCTGTTCGACTCGCTTACCGTATTGGAGAACGTGATGTTTCCGCTCAATATGTTCAGCCGCGATACACTGCGCGAGCGTACACAGCGCGCCATGTTCTGCCTGGACAGAGTCAACCTAACCGAAGCGAAAGACAAATATCCCGGTGAGATAAGCGGGGGAATGCAAAAGCGTGTGGCGATTGCCCGCGCCATCAGTCTCAAACCCCGATATCTTTTCTGCGACGAACCGAACTCGGGGCTTGACCCGAAAACCTCCTTGGTCATTGACGAACTTATACATGACATTACCAAAGAGTACAACATCACCACACTCATCAACACGCACGACATGAACTCCGTCATGGGTATCGGCGATAAAATCATCTACATATATCAGGGACAAAAAGAAT